>CAYTFW010000028.1:0-43576 GCA_964437145.1 uncultured Rhizobiaceae bacterium | reverse complement strand
TCTCCCCGCTTGCGGGGAGAGGGAGGAAGAGGCGATGTGCGATGGACGGCCGTCCCGGCTGACGATAGCCTCGGCTCAAGGATCTCAGAGGAACGCCCATGGTGAGCTTGCCCGACGGACTGGCCGTCGTTGTGAAGCGCGACTGCCCGACTTGCGAGTTGATCACGCCCGTCTTGCGTCAGCTCGCCGGCGGCAGCGAGCGGCTGACGGTGCTGACGCAGGACGATCCGGCGTTTCCGCCCGGCCTGTCGGGCGTCGTCGACGACACCGACCTCGAGAAGTCCTGGCATCTCAACATCGAGACCGTGCCCACGGTGATCCGCATCGTCGGCGGCCGCGAATCGGCGCGCGCCTTCGGCTGGCACCGCGGCGAGTGGGAGACGTTGACCGGCGTGCGCGGCCTGGGTGAGGGCCTGCCGGCGGAACGGCCGGGTTGCGGCTCGAAGACCGTCGATCCCGGCATGGTCGACGAGCTGGAGCTGCGCTTTGGCGGCGTCAGCTTCGCCTCGCGGCCGGTCGAGATCGGCGGCTACGAGGACGATGTCGAGGCCTGCTTCGAGCGCGACTGGAGCGACGGCCTGCCCGTGGTGCCGCCGACGCCGGTGCGCGTGCTGCGCATGCTGCGCGGCACGACGCGTGATCCAAAGGAAGTGCTCGGCATGATGCCGCCGGACTATCCGGCCTGCACGGTCGAGAAGGTGGCGATCAACGCCGTCATGGCGGGCTGCAAGCCCGAGTACATGCCGGTGCTGCTGGCCGCCGTCGAGGCCGCGCTCGACGATCGCTTCTGCCTGCACGGCGTGATCGCCACGACGATGTATATCGGGCCGATCGTGATCGTGAACGGCCCGGTGCGGCGGCAGCTGGGCATGAATGCCGGCGTCAACGTGCTGGGCCAGGGCAATCGCGCCAACAGCACCATCGGCCGCGCGCTGCAGCTCACCATCCGCAATATCGGCGGCGGCAAGCCCGGCGGTGTCGACCGCGCCACCTTGGGCAATCCCGGCAAGCTGGGCTTCTGCTTCCCCGAGGATGAGGAGGGCATGTCCTGGGATCCGCTGTCGGTCGAGCGCGGGATCGCGCGCGGCAAGTCGGCGGTGACGGTGTTCGCGGGCTACGGCGTGCAGGGCATCGTCGACCAGAACTCGCGCACGCCGGAGTCGCTGGCGAAGAGCTTCGCCATGGTGCTCAACGCGGTGTTCCACCCCAAGACCTTCCCCGGCCCCGACGTCTTCATCGTCTGCTCGCCCGAGCATCATCGCGTCTTCCGCGAGGCCGGCTGGAGCAAGGCGCGACTGAAGGAGGAGCTGCACAAGCTCTGCGTCGTCGACGCCGACAAGATCATCCGCGACGTCGATGGCTGCGCCGTCGGCGTGCCGGAGAAACTCGCCGGCAAGACCCTGCGCAAGTTCCGGCCCGATGGTCTCAACATCGTGCACGCCGGCGGCACGGCGGGCCTCTTCTCCGGCTTGCTGGTGGGCTGGGGCGCGGCCGCCGAGATCAATTCCCAACCCGTCACCAAGGAGGTGCGAAGCTGACCATGGACAACAGAACCCTGCTCGACCCGACAGGCGAGCTCAAGGTCGTGGGCCGGCAGAAGCCGCCCAGACCATCCTCGCTCGACGGCGTGACCGTCGGGCTGCTCGACATCGCCAAGGCGCGCGGCAACATCTTCCTCGACCGCCTCGATCATCGTCTGAGCGAGCGCGGCATCGCGGTGAAGCGCTATGCCAAGGCGACGCCCAGCCGTCTTGCGCCGATCGACCTCAAG
The DNA here is from genome assembly GCA_964437145.1 of uncultured Rhizobiaceae bacterium. Lineage (GTDB taxonomy): Bacteria > Pseudomonadota > Alphaproteobacteria > Reyranellales > Reyranellaceae > JAFAZJ01. The sequence goes on along the minus strand of CAYTFW010000028.1, from coordinate 41,805 downwards.
CAGAAGATCGCCGGGGAGGTGCAGGTCGTCGTCGAAGGCTTGGCTGATTGAGGGTCTTGCACAACGTGCAGTCTGCACGACATCGCTGACCTCGAGAGCCGCGGTATTCCCTCGATGGGCGTCGCCACGACCGCCTTCGTCGAAGCCGCCGCCGCGCAAAGCGCCACGCTCGGCTACGAACCCAGCCTCGTCTGGGTGCCGCATCCGATCCAGGATCGCACGGACGACGAGATCCGGCAGATCGCCGACAACGCGTTCGACGAGATCCTGCGTCGCCTGACCTCGACTTGAGGCAACGACGTACGAACGACAAGACCAGATGGCGCCCAAATCGGGCGCCATCGTGGGGGAGGGGAGATTTGGTGATGCGCCATCGGATGTGCCGCTACGCGGCCATCGTCGTCTTGGGCGTGCTGAGCGCCTGTGCCGGCGATCCGCCGGCGCAACCGATGAACGCCACCGATGCGCAGGCGGTGCGCGCCGACATGCAGGCGCTGAACCTCAAGGGCGCGGACGCCGACCAGTTCGTCGGTCCGATCGCCGCGCTTTTCCGCTGGGAGTCGACGGAGATTCCGGTGGCGATGGTTTTCGGCGACGGCTTCGACCGCGCTTGCCGCGCGCGCACCCAGACCCACTTCAATACCGTCGCCGCGCAAGTCCAGCGCGACACCGGCCTGAAATTCACCCGTGTCGACGATACGGCCAAGGCGCGCATGCTGTTCGAGTTCGCGCGCGAACGCTCCGCCGACCAGGCGTTCCGCGCCCAGTCTAGGGGCGAGAATATCGCGGAGACTTGGAAGAACCCGCCCGTCGCCGGCGCGCGCCGCTGGGAAGCCTGGCAGCTCTCCGATCGGGCGCGCAAGACCATCGAGCGCGCCTGGATCCTCGACACCACGCATTATCTCGACAACAGCCCGGGCAGCCGCGCGCGGCTGTGCAAGCCGTTCGATTTCGGCGTCTACCTCAAGCAGTTCTCCTCGAAGATCGAGATCTCGACCCTGAATTACGGGATCGAGCGTTTCCAGGAGCCGGCACAGATCGCGCGCTACGACAGCATGCTGCTGCGCCTCTACTATGCCGAGGGTTCGCGTCCCGGGATGACCGGCCGCGAACTCGCCGGACGGGTGAAACTCGCCGCTCCTTGATTTGAATTGACGTTTACGTAAAGGGAAAGTATGTCGCCGGCTGGACGTTGCCGGTGGGCCGGCCCATGTTGACGTCGAACGAAGCGTGGAGGGAGTGGCGCCTTTGAGTGCGTTGGCCAGCGTCTATACGCCGGAACACCAGATGTTCCGTGATACCTGCCGCCGCTTCTTCGAGACAGAAGTGCAGCCGCATCATGCGCAATGGGAAGACGAGGGTGTCGTCCCGAAGTCGGTCTGGCGCAAGGCCGGCGAGCTCGGCCTGCTGTGCATGGACGTGCCGGAGGAATATGGCGGCGCCGGCGCCGACTGGCTGCACAACGTGATCGCCATCGAGGAGCAGTGGCGCGTCTTCGCCTCGGGCCCCGGCTTCTCGCTGCACAACGACATCACCTCGCCCTATGTCCGGCATTTCGGCACCGAGGAGCAGAAGAAGCGCTGGCTGCCGAAGATGGTGAGCGGCGAGATGATCACCGCCATCGCCATGACCGAGCCCGGGACGGGCTCCGATCTTCAGTCCGTGCGGACCTCGGCGGTGCGCGATGGCGACGAGTACGTCATCAACGGCTCCAAGACCTTCATCACCAACGGCCAGAACGCCGACCTGATCATCGTCGTCTGCAAGACCGATCCGAAGCAGGGTGCGCGCGGCACCTCGCTGATCTGCGTCGAAGGCGATCGCAAGGGTTTCCGCCGCGGGCGCAACCTCGACAAGATCGGCATGAAAGCGCAGGACACGTCGGAGCTGTTCTTCGACGACGTGCGCGTGCCGGTCACCAACCTGCTGGGCGCCGAGGGCACCGGCTTCGCGCAGCTCATGCAGGAGCTGCCGCAGGAGCGCCTGGTGATCGGCGTGCAGGCGATCGCGGCCATTGAAGCCGCGCTGAAGGCGACGATCGAGTACACCAAGGAGCGCAAGGCCTTCGGCAAGCCGATCATCGATTTCCAGAACACCCGCTTCAAGCTGGCCGAGCTGAAGACCAAGGCCACGGTGGCGCGTACCTATCTCGACGATTGCGTCGCGCGCCACCTGCGCAAGGAGTTGACCGTCGCCGACGCGGCGATGTGCAAGTACTGGCTGACCGACCTGCAGTGCGATTTCGTCGACCAGTGCCTGCAGCTCTTCGGCGGCTACGGCTACATGTGGGAATACCCGATCGCGCGGCTCTACGCCGACAGCCGGGTGCAGAAGATCTACGGCGGTACCAACGAGATCATGAAGGAACTGATCGGCCGCACTTTGTGATGTGAACCCTGTCATCCCGAGCGCAGCGAGGGATCTAGTATCGCCCTAGATCCCTCGCTGCGCTCGGGATGACAAACCGAGAAGGAGAGGCACGATGACCGAAGCCTATATCTACGACGCCGTGCGCACGCCGCGCGGCAAGGGCCGCAGGGACGGCTCGCTGCACGAGGTCACCCCGGTGCGCCTCGCCGTGACCGCGCTGCAGGCGCTGCGCGACCGCAACAAGCTCGACACGTCGCTGGTCGACGACGTCGTGCTGGGCTGCGTCATGCCGATAGGCGAGCAGGGCGCCAACATCGCGCGCACCGCCGCCGTCATGGCCGGCTTCGAGCAGACGGTGGCCGGCGTGCAGATCAACCGCTTCTGCGCCTCGGGCCTGGAAGCCACCAACATGGCGGCCGCCCAGGTGATGTCCGGCCAGTCGCAGGCGGTGATCGGTGGCGGCGTCGAGTCGATGTCGCGCGTGCCGATGGGCTCCGATGGCGGCGCCTGGCCGGTCGATCCGGCGGTGGCGATCCCGATGTACTTCGTGCCGCAAGGCATCTCGGCCGATCTGGTCGCGACCAAGTACGGCTTCAGCCGCGACGACGTCGACGCGTACTCTGTGGAATCGCAGAAGCGCGCCAAGGCGGCGTGGGACGCCAAGTACTTCAAGAAATCGATCGTGCCGGTACGCGACCAGAACGGCGTCGATCTGCTCGACCACGACGAGCATATGCGGCCGCAGACCACCATGCAGTCGCTGGCCTCGCTCGAGCCCTCGTTCAAGATGCACGGCGAGATGATGCCGGGCTTCAACGCCGTGGCGCTGCAGAAGTATCCCGAGGTCGAGAAGATCAACCACGTGCACCACGCCGGCAACTCCTCGGGCATCGTCGACGGCGCCGCCGGCATCCTGATCGGCACCAAGGAGTTCGGCGAGAAGGCGGGCTTGAAGGCGCGCGCACGCATCCGCTCCTTCGCCTCGATCGGCTCGGAGCCGACGATCATGCTGACCGGCCCGGCGCCGGCCTCGGAGAAGGCGCTGAAGCGCGCCGGCATGTCGGTGAAGGACATCGACCTGTACGAGCTCAACGAGGCTTTCGCCGCCGTCGTGCTGCGCTATATGCAGGCGCTCAACATCCCGCACGACAAGATCAACGTAAACGGCGGCGCCATCGCCATGGGCCATCCGCTGGGCGCCACCGGCGCGATGATCCTCGGCACGCTGCTCGACGAGTTGGAGCGCCGTAACCTGGCCACTGGTCTCGCCACGCTGTGCATCGGCGCCGGCATGGGCACCGCCACGATCATCGAGCGGGTGTGAGATTCCTTCTCCCCGCGAAGGTGGGGAGAAGGTGGCGCGCAGCGCCGGATGAGGGGCTTCTCTGACCACTCGCGCGCCGTTCCAGTTCAACACGAAGCCCCTCACCCCAACCCTCTCCCCGCCTGCGCGGGGAGAGGGGGAGGAGACGAGACCATGATCAACTACGCAGTCGATTCCGATGGCATCGCCACGATCACGTGGGACATGCCTGGCCGCACGATGAACGTGCTGAACCAGGATTCGATGGCCGCCTTCGCCGACGCCGCGCAGAAGGCGGTGAAGGATCCGGCGGTCAAGGGTATCATCCTGACCTCGGGCAAGGCCGATTTCATCGCTGGCGCCGACCTCGAGATGATCCTCAACGTCGACACCTCCGACGCCAAGGCGCTGACCGAGCAGTTCAGCCAGCTGCAGAAGATGTTCCGCGGCATGGAGACCTCGGGCAAGCCGTGGGTCGCGGCGATCAACGGCACGGCGCTGGGCGGCGGCTTCGAGATCTGTCTCGCCTGCCATTACCGCATCGCCGCCGACAACCCGAAGGCCAAGATCGGCCAGCCCGAGGTGAAGATCGGCCTGCTGCCCGGCGGCGGCGGCACGCAGCGCATCCCGCGCCTGATCGGCGTGATGGCGGCGGCGCCGGTGCTGATCGAGGGCAAGGACCTCTCGGTCGCCGAGGCCAAGGGTATGGGCCTGATCCACGAGGTCGTGCCGGCGGGCGAGCTGCTGGCGCGCGCCAAGGCCTGGCTGATGGCGCCGGGCACGGAGAAAGTGTCGCCGACCTACACCAAGGGCGTGACCTTGGACGCGCGCGCCGTGCAGCCCTGGGACAAGCCGAACTACCGCATCCCGAATTTCGCCGGCGGCAAGGTGTGGCCGGGCGGCGTCGAGATGTTCATCGGCGGCAACGCCATGATCTCGGGCAAGACCAACGGCGTCTATCCCGCGCCCAAGGCGATCCTGAGCTGCGTCTACGAGGGCCTCAACGTGCCGTTCGACACCGGGCTGAAGATCGAGACCCGCTACTTCGTCTCGCTGCTGCGCGATCCCGTGTCCAAGAGCATGATCCGCACGCTGTTCTTCGGCCTGCAGGAGGCCAACAAGCTGGCGCGCCGGCCCAAGGGCGTGCCGAAGCAGGAGTACAAGAAGATCGGCGTGCTGGGCGCCGGCCTGATGGGCGCGGGCATCGCCAATGTCTCGGCGCGCGCCGGGCTCGAGATCGTGCTGCTCGACCGCGACCAGGCCTCGGCCGACAAGGGCAGGGCGCATATCCAGGCCGATGTCGAGAAGGACGCCGGCCGCGGCCGCCTGACCAAGGAGCGCGCCGCCGAGATCCTCGGCCGCGTGCGCGCCACCGCCGACTACGCCGACCTGAAGGGCTGCGATCTGGTGATCGAGGCGGTGTTCGAGAATCGCGAGGTCAAGGCCGCCGCGACCAAGCAGGCCGAGGCCGTGCTGGCGCCGACCGCGGTCTTCGCCTCGAACACCTCGACCTTGCCGATCACCGGCTTGGCCGAGGCGAGCGCACGGCCGGCGAATTTCATCGGCCTGCACTTCTTCTCGCCGGTCGAGAAGATGCCGCTGGTCGAGATCATCGTCGGCAAGCAGACCTCGCAGGAGACGCTGGCGCGGGCGCTGGACTACGTCCAGAAGATCCGCAAGACGCCGATCGTGGTCAACGACAGCCGCGGCTTCTTCACCTCTCGTGTGTGTGGCGCCTTCATCAGCGAAGGCCATCGCATGCTGAAGGAAGGCATCCCGGCGGCGATGATCGAGAACTGCGCGCGCATGGCCGGCATGCCCGTCGGTCCGCTGGCGCTCAACGACGAGGTCGCCATCGACCTGTCGTACAAGATCATGGACCAGACGCGGCGCGACGCCGAGGCGGCGGGCCAGAAATACGAGGGCAGCGGCACCGAGGACATGCTCGAGCTGATGGTCAAGAAGCTCGAGCGCTTCGGGCGCAAGAACGGCAAGGGGTTCTACGAGTATCCCGCCGACGGCAAGAAGCGCCTGTGGCCGGGGCTCAAGGAGCACTTCAAGGAGCGCGAGGAGCTCGCCCACGGCGAAGGCCCGGGCAAGGACGCCGTTGCCGCCGAGGTCAAGAAGCGCCTGCTCTACGTGCAGGCGGTCGACACCGCGCGCTGCCTGGAGTCCAACGTGCTGACCGATCCGCAGGACGGCGACATCGGCTCGATCATGGGCCTGGGCTTCGCGCCACAGACCGGCGGCGCCATCAGCCTGATCGACCAGGTCGGTGTCGCGAAGTTCGTGCAGGAATGCGATTCGCTGGCGCAGAAGTACGGCTCGCAATTCGCCGTGCCGAAACTGCTGCGCGACATGGCGAGCAAGGGCCAGAGCTTCTACGGCAAGGCCAAGGCCGCCTGAGTCGCGAACGCCTGAACATCAAAACGGGGCGGTCGATCGACCGCCCCGTTTTTTCGCCGGGACTGTCATCCCGAGCGAAGCGAGGGATCTCTCTGCTTCACAAGATCCCTCGCTTCGCTCGGGATGACAGGTGAGCTGGTGGTCAATGCGGGGAGGCCAACTCGATCTCGGCCTTCGCGAGGACATCGGCCGCGAAGGTGAAGGCCTCAAGAACGTCCTCTACTCGCAAGCTTGGATAGGCATCGAGAAGTTCGGGAATCGACATCCCGGCGCCGAATTTCCGAAGGATGAGGTCAACCGCGATCCGCGTTCCCTTGATGCAGGGTTTGCCGGCGACAATCTCTGGATCGACGGTAATTCGCTCGTACCTCATGAATGCAGTATACCCCGATGGTAGGCTCCGCGCTGGCCGGCAGGCGATATTCGCGCTATTGTTGAACGGACACCAGATCGTCCCGCAGGCTATTGATTCGCAATGATTCCTACCGCTCTCAAGAACCTCTACTACGGCGCGATGCAGGGCCCGATGTGGGTCAATGGCCGGTTGTACAAGGCGTTCCGACAGCCCAAGGACGGCACGCTCAATGTCCATCTCGGCTGCGGTCGGGAGCGCTATATCGAGGGCTGGCTGAACGTCGATGCCAACCTGGTCTCGGCCAAGATCGACCTCTGGATCAACTTCCTCGACCAGTTGCCGTTTCGCGACGGCTCGGTCGACCGCTTCTATTCCTTCCACGTCGTCGAGCATCTGCCGGAGCGGCACCTCGCGACGCATTTCGCTGACATGTTCCGCTGCCTGAAGCCGGGCGGCGGCATCCGCATCGGCGGCCCGCACATCGAAAACGCGGCGCGCAAGTTCGTCGCCGGCGACGCGGGCTGGTTCTCCGACTTCCCGATCAACCGCAAGAGTGTCGGCGGCCGCTTCGCCAATTTCGTATTCTGCTCGGGCGAGCATCTGACGGCGCTGTCGCCCTCGTTCCTGCGCGAGCTGGCCGAGGACGCCGGCTTTGTCGACTGTCGCACTTGCCTGCCGATCCGCGAGAGCACGGTCGTCGGGCAGGAGATCCTGTCCACCGAGTACGAGGACGATTTCGAGTGCCCGCACACGGTCGTGATCGAGGCGCGCAAGCCGCAGGCGTGATCGACGCCCATCTCGCGACGCTGGCGCCGATCCGGCGCGAGCGCGGTGGGGCGATCGATGCGCTGATCCGCACGCTCGCGCCTGACGCCGCTGTCGACATGAGCTACCGCATGCCGACTTACAGGCGGGGCGAGCACTTCATCGCCTGGGCGAGCCAGAAGCGCTGCTTCTCCGTCTACACCTGCTCGGCTGAGCGCTCGGCGGCGTTCAGGGCCAAGTGGCCCAAGATCAAGGCCGGCGTGGGGTGCGTGAACTTCAAGGACACCGACCCGTTTCCCATCGATGATCTCAAGACTCTTGTGCGCGATGCGCTCAAGCCGTCGGCCGAGATTCTCGCCCGCGAGGCCGCGGCGCGTGGCAAGAAAGCGGTACGCAAGAAGGAGGGATAGCCGAGATGACGCCCGCAGAGATCGCCGCCCTGGCCGACAAGGTCGCCGCCGCCCGTCGTGAGCGGCGGGTGATGGACTTCATGCCCGGCGCCACCGACACGATGAGCGAGGACGAGGCCTATCACACGCAGTTCGCGGTGCATGACCGGCTCACGGCCAACGGCGCGGATCGCATCGCCGGCTGGAAGGTCGCGCTGTCGCTGCCGGCGCTCTATCTGCCGGCCGGTCTGAGCCAGCCCGCCTTCGCCGGCATCTACGGCAGCGGCGTGAAGCAGAGCGGCGTTACCGTCGCCAAGGGCGACATCTTCAAGGCCGGTGTCGAATGCGAGGTCGTGGCCCGCATCGCCAAGGACGCCGCGCCCGGCGCAAAACCCTACGACGCCGAGAGCATCAAGTCCTTCATCGCCTCGCTCCATTGCGGCATGGAGATCGTCGAGAACCGCCACGCCGATCTGAGCAAGGTCAGTGGCAAGGGCCGCATCGTCGACGAGGTCCTGCAGTACGCCTGTGTCGTCGGTCCCGAGATCGCGAATTGGCGGGGCATCGACCTGGGCGCGGTCGATGGCAGCTGCACGCTCGACGGCAACAAGGTCGCCGGCGGACCGGGCACCAACGTCATGGGCGGGCCGCTGATCGCGCTGGCCTGGCTGGCCAATCGCCTCAATCAGTTCGGCAAGCAACTGAAGGCCGGAGACGTGATCCTCACGGGCTCGACCCATCCGCCCTACATGCTGCCCGGCCCGGGCACTGTCACGGCGACCTGGCAGGGGCTGGGCGAGACGAAAGCCGTCTTCGGCGGCTGACGCGATCAGGAGCGCGGTTCGCGGATGAACGCCGCCGCCGCGCCGAGGTGATCGCTGTCGCTGCGGCCCAACCAGTGGGTGCCGCCCGGAATAATCATCAGGCGCTTGGGTTCGCGCGCGGCGGCATGCACGGCGCGGCCCTGCTCGACGCCGATGATCTCGTCGCGATCGCCGTGCACGACCATGACCGGGCAGCGCGCGCGGCCGATCTTGCCCACGGTGTCGAAGCGGCTGCGGGTCAGCGCGTGGAACGGCTCGGGCAGCCAGGGATACATCGCCGCGACCTGTGCCGAGATCGAGGCCAGCGGCGCCACCAGCACCACGGCGCGGCAGGGATGGTTCACCGACAGCTCGGCCGCCACGGCGCTGCCCAGCGAGTAGCCGTAATGCGCGACGCTGCCGGCCGGCACGCCGCGGACCCGCACGAGATAATCCAGCGCCGCGCGGCCGTCGGCGAACAGCGTCTTCTCGTCCTCCGACTCGCCGCCGCTGCGGCCGTAGCCGCGATAGTCGTAGAGCAGCACGTCGAAGCCGAGCGACGCGATATGCGCCGCCGCCGGCGAGAAGCGCTGCACATGGCCGGCGTTGCCATGGGCGTAGAGCACGGTGATCGGCGCCGGCCTGTCCTTGTTGGCGCGCCAGTACCACGCGTGCAGGGTCACGCCGGGCGCGCTCTCGAAGAAGACATCCTCGGCGCCCGATGGCGCGGTCCACGTGTAGGTGGCGACGCGCGGGCGGAAGGTGATGTGGCGCTCCAGCGCCGGCACGCCGACGAAGGCGATGCCGCCGAACAGCAGCGCCACGAACGTCAGCAGGCGAAACGTATGTCCGATCATGGACCTCGACTACGACAGTGGCACTCGGTTGATCCTACGTCAGGAATGCGGCGATCGGATGAATGCTGTCGCTGCGTCGATGTGGGTGTTTCCCGCGGAACCGAGCCAGTGCGGGCCTCCCGGTATGATCACCAGTCGTTTGGGCTCGCGCGCCGCGGCCCACACGGCACGGCCCTGTGCGACGTCGATGACCTCGTCGCGATCGCCGTGGATGACCATGACAGGACAATTGGCTCGCGCGATCTTTCCGACCGTGTCGAAGCGATTGCGCGCCAGGCCGCGCAGTGCTTCCGGTAGCCAGGGAAACAACAGCGAAACATGGATCGACATCGACGCCAGAGGCGCGAGCAGGACGACGGCGCGACACGGATAGGTCACCGATAGCTCGGCGGCGAGGACGCTGCCCAGGGAATAGCCATAATGGGCGATCGATTGCGGCGGCACGCCGCGCTGGCGCACCAGGTAATCCATCGCGGCGCGACCGTCGCTGAAGAGCGTCGATTCGTCGTCCGAGCTGCCGGCGCTGCGGCCATAGCCGCGATAGTCGAAGAGCAGCACGTCGAAGCCCGCGGCCGCCAAGCGCGCCGCTTCGGGCGCGAACGGCACGACGTTGTCGGCATTGCCGTGGGAGTAGAGAATTGTGATCGGCGCGGGCTTGGCGGGATCGGCGCGCCAGTACCAGCCATGCAGCGTGATGCCGGGCGCGCTGTCGAAGAAGACGTCCTGCGCGCCCGCAGGCGGCGTCCAGGGGCGCGCTGGATCGGCGGCGACCGGCAGGAACGTCAGACGGCGCTCCAGCACGGGCACGCCGACAAAGGCCATGCCGCCGACGAACACCGCCAGGGCGGTCAGGAATCCGAAGATCCGCTGGAGCACGAACCTCTAGCTGCGCATCGGCCGGCGCATCGACTCCGGCATCGAGTGGCGCCCCGCCAGGCCGTTGCGCACGTCACGCACCAGCGTCACCAGGCGCGGTCCCCAGAGCTGCTCGAGCTTCTCCTTGGCCGTCTGGTAGATCGGTGCCGAGCAGGTGAAGGCGTGGGTGGCGACGCCGTCGGGGCCGCGCAGCGGAACGCCGACGCCGCAGATCTCCGGCAGCCACTCGCCCCAGACGACGCAGAAGCCGCGCTCGGCGATCTCGCGCTCGGCGCGCTCGATGCCGGTCTTCACCTTGGTCCAGTCGTCGCGCCAGCGGCGGCGGATGGCGTCGAGCAGCTTGACCTTCTCCGCTTCCGGCAGGCCCGCGACATAGGCGCGGCCCATCGCCGTGGTGGCGATCGGCACGCGCGAGCCGACATCGTAGGTGATGGCGATCGCGGCCGGGCCGCGCTGGGCCTCGAGCCAGATCATCGAATGGCGGTCGCGCGCGCCCAGCGCCATGGCGCAGTTGAGCGTCGTGGCGAGCTGCTGCATCGGCTGGCGCGCGACGTGGCGCACGTCGATGTTGCTGAGCGCGGCGTAGCCCAGCGCCAGCACCGAGGCGCCCAGCTCGTACTTGCGGAAGCGGCGGGCGTAGCTGAGGTAGCCGAGCTCGGTCAGCGTATGGGTCAGTCGGGCCACGGTCGGCTTGGGCAGACCGGTACGCGCGGCGATCTCCTGGTTGCCGAGCATGCCATCGCCGGCCTGGAAGGCGCGCAGGATGTCGAGGCCGCGCGCCAGCGCCGTCACGAATTGGCGATCCTTGGGCACCTCGACCAACGCATCGGCGGCGTGGCTGAAATTCGTGCCCGGCATCGCCGCGCCGCGCGTGATGGTGTGGCTGACATTACCCATGGTTTCCTTCCCACCTGAATGGTTGTTCATATTGGCGCGGACGCTAGCATGAGAGCCCAACGCTCGCAATTTGCAGAATGCAATTCTGCAATGAGAAAATGACGCGCTGCGATGCGGGAAATGGTGCGGTGCTTAGGAGCCCGGGAGAGTTTTTCTTCCCGCCCTGCGGCCAGGAGGCTATCACCCCGGGAACGAGACAAGTTCCTGTAGGGAAGAGACACCGGCGTGGCTACTTACCTTTTTACGCATCCGGCATGCCTCGGACACGACCCTGGCCAGGGCCATCCGGAACGTCCGGCGCGGCTGGCGTCGGTGCTGAAAGCACTCTCGGGTCCGGAGTTCGCGGGCCTGCAACGACGTGAGGCGCCGCTGGCGACGACGGAGCAGCTCCAGCGTGCTCATCCGCCGCGCTATGTCGAGGCGGTGCTCCAGGCGTTCCCGACGGAAGGCTACGTGCAACTCGATGGCGACACCGTCGTGTCACCGGGCTCGAAGGACGCCGCGTTACGCGCGGCCGGCGCGCTGGTGGCGGCGACCGACGCGGTGATGGGCGGCGAGGCGCGCAACGCCTTCTGCGCCGTGCGGCCGCCGGGCCATCACGCCGAGCCCATGCGGCCCATGGGTTTCTGCCTGTTCAACAACGTGGTCGTCGCCGCGCGCCACGCGCGCGCGCGGTACGGCATCCGCAAAGTCGCTGTCATGGACTTCGACGTGCATCACGGCAACGGCACCGAGACTCAGGCGATGGCCGATGCCGACCTGTTCTACGCCTCGACGCATCAGAGCCCGCTCTATCCCGGCAGCGGCACGCACAACCACGCCGATCATCCCAACATCGTCAACGCGCCGCTGCCGCCGCGCTCGGGCTCGGCCGAGTTCCGCGCCGCCATGACCGATCAGGTGCTGCCGGCGATGCGCGCTTTCGCGCCTGAGCTGGTGATCATCTCCGCCGGTTTCGATGCCCATCACGCCGATCCGCTCGCCGAGCTCAGATTGACCGAGGATGACTTCGCCTGGGCCACGACGCAGTTGATGGAGGTCGCACGCGAGCATGCCGGCGGCCGGCTGGTTTCGGCGCTGGAGGGCGGCTACGATCTGGACGCGCTGGGCCGCTCGGCGCAGGCGCATGTGCGCGCGCTGATGGCGGCGTAAGGAAGAGGGTATGGCGGAACAGAAGCAGGCGGCCAGCAAGGATATCGCGGCGCTGTCGTTCGAGGACGCCCTGCGCGAGCTGGAGGGCATCGTCCAGCAGCTCGAGCGCGGGCAGATCAAGCTCGACGAAGCGATCTCGGCCTATGAAAGGGGCGCGGCCCTGAAGAAGCATTGCGAAGCCAAGCTGGCGGAAGCCAAAGCCAAGGTCGACCGCATCGTCGTCGCCGTCGACGGCACCGTCACGAGCGAGCCCTCCGGCATGAGCTGAGCGGCGCGCTGCACGCTTTCGGCACAAGCCGGCCATTGCGCCGGCATGCCCGACCATCAAGATCGTGCCCGGAGGACGACCATGTCGCAGACCGGGCAACACCAGAGCAAAGTCAGTTTCGACGAACCCATGCCCCTGTCCGACCATCGCGACTTCGCCGCCGCGCTACCCTTCTCGTCCGAGGTGGTCGAGCGCGCCATGGACCGGCTGCTGCCCTCGGCCGACGATCCGGAGGGCAGGCTCTACGAGGCGATGCGCTACGCGACGCTGGGTGGCGGCAAGCGGCTGCGGGCGTTCTTCGTGCTGGCTGGCTCGACACTGTTCGGCGTGAGCCACGTGTCGGCCGCGCGGGTCGCGGCGGCGGTCGAGTTCGTGCACGCCTACTCGCTCGTGCATGACGACTTGCCGGCGATGGACGACGACGACCTCAGGCGCGGCCAGCCGAGTTGTCACCGGAAGTTCGACGAGGCGACCGCGATCCTCGCCGGCGACGCTCTGCAGGCGCTGGCCTTCGAGGTGCTGGCGCACCCCGATACGCACGGCGATCCGGCCGTGCGCGTGCAGTTGGTCGCGGCTCTGGCCCAGGCCATCGGCCCGCACGGCATGGTGGGTGGCCAGATGCTCGATATGATCGCCGAGGAGCGTACGCTGAGCATCGATGAGACCACGCGCCTGCAGCGCCTGAAAACCGGCGCGCTGATCGCCTTCTCCTGTGCGGCCGGCGCGATCCTGGGCAAGGCGTCGGACCAGGCCAGGTTGTCCCTGTCGGCCTATGCCCACGCTGTCGGGCTGGCGTTCCAGATCACCGACGACCTGCTGGACGTGGAGAGCACGCCGGAGGCCCTGGGCAAGACCCCGGGTAAGGACGCGGCCCAAGGCAAGGCGACATTCGTCTCGCTGCTGGGCCTCGAACGGGCACGCGACCAGGCGTCGCGGTTGGCCGACCAGGCCGCTTTAAGCCTTGAATCCTTTGGCCCAAGGGCGGACCTGTTAAAACAGGCGGCGCGCTTCGTCGTCGACCGCCGCGCCTGAGAGTCTCCATGTCCGATCCCATCCGCCCCGCCACGCCGCTGCTCGACCAGATCGACACGCCGGCCGATTTGCGGCGTCTGCGCCCCGAGCAGCTGCGCCAGGTGGCCGACGAATTGCGTCAGGAAACCATCTCGGCGGTGTCGCTGACTGGCGGCCATCTCGGTGCCGGGCTGGGCGTGGTCGAGCTCACCGTGGCGCTGCACTACGCCTTCGACACGCCGCGCGATCGCGTCATCTGGGACGTCGGCCACCAGGCCTATCCGCACAAAATCCTCACTGGCAGGCGCAAGCGCATCCGTACCTTGCGCCAGGAAGGCGGCCTCTCCGGTTTCACCCGGCGCAGCGAGAGCGAGTACGACCCGTTTGGCGCGGCGCACTCCTCGACCTCGATCTCGGCCGGGCTGGGCATGGCGGTGGCGCGCGACCTGTCGGGTGCGAAGAACCATGTCGTGGCGGTGATCGGCGACGGCGCGATGAGCGCCGGCATGGCCTACGAGGCGCTCAACAACGCCGGCGCGCTGCGCTCGAGGCTGATCGTCGTGCTCAACGACAACGAGATGTCGATCGCGCCGCCGGTCGGCGCGCTGTCGGCGCATCTGACGCGGCTCCTGACCTCGCGGCCGTTCCAGTCGCTGCGCGAGCTGGGCAAGAGCGTCGCCGAGCGCCTGCCGCCGCCTTTCGCCGACGCCGCGCGCCGCGCCGAAGCCGTCGCCAAGGAATTCGTGCACGGTGCGACAATCTTCGACGCGCTGGGCTTCCACTATGTCGGTCCGGTCGACGGCCACAACATGGAGCATCTGTTGCCGGTGCTGCGCAACGCGCGCGCGTCGAGCTTCGACAAGCCGCTGCTGATCCATGTCGTGACGCGGAAGGGAAAGGGCTACGCGCCGGCCGAAGCGAGCGCCGACAAGTACCACGGCGTGGTGAAGTTCGATGTCGTCACCGGCAAGCAGGCCAAGGCGGTCAGCAACGCGCCGAGCTACACCTCGGTCTTTGCCAAGGCGTTGATCGCCGAGGCCGAGGTCGATCCCCGGATCGTCGCCATCACGGCGGCGATGCCCAACGGCACCGGCCTCGACCAATTCGAGAAACGCTTCCCCGAGCGCAGCTTCGATGTCGGAATCGCCGAGCAGCACGGCGTGACCTTCGCCGCCGGCCTCGCCACCGAGGGCTTCAAGCCCTTCGCCGCCATCTACTCGACCTTCCTGCAACGCGCCTACGACCAGGTCGTGCACGACGTGGCGATCCAGAAGCTGCCGGTGCGCTTCGCCATCGATCGCGCCGGGCTGGTCGGCGCCGACGGCGCCACGCATGCCGGCAGCTATGACATCACCTATCTCGCCTGCCTGCCGGACTTCGTCGTCATGGCCGCGTCCGACGAGCTCGAGCTGATGCACATGGTGGCGACCGCCGCGGCGATCGACGACCGTCCCTCGGCCTTCCGCTATCCCAGAGGCGAGGGCGTCGGTGTCGAGCTGCCGGCCAAGGGCACGCCGCTGGAGATCGGCAAGGGCCGCATCGTGCGCGAGGGCACGAAGATCGCGCTCTTGAGCTTCGGCACGCGTCTGCAGGAATGCCTCAAGGCGGCCGACGACCTCGCCGCGCGCGGGCTGTCCACGACGGTCGCCGACGCGCGCTTCGCCAAGCCGCTCGATACCGACCTGGTGAAACGCCTGGCGCGCGAGCACGAGGTGCTGATCACCATCGAGGAAGGCGCGATCGGCGGCTTCGCGGCGCAGGTGATGCAGTATCTCGCGATGGCGGGCGCGCTCGACCACGGCCTGAAGATCCGGCCGATGATCCTGCCCGACCGCTTCATCGATCATGCCGCGCCGGCGAAGCAGTACGAATGGTCCGGCCTCGACGCCAAATCGATCGCCGCCACCGCGCTGGCCGCTTTGGGCGTTACCGTAGAAGAACGCGCGCGCGGCTAGTGGGGGCGCCGGCGTCTCGCCGGCTCAAAAAAGATGCCGGCGGGACGCCGGTGCTCCCAGGAAGACCGGATCGCGTCAATCGGCGGCGGGCAGATCCCAGCGCGCCGCGCCGACGACCGGCCCGAAATCGCGGCGCTGCACCAGCACGGCGACCGAGCGCACGGTCGGGCCAACGGTCCACGACGCGGCCGCGCCGTTCCACACCGCGAGCTTCTCGACCGAGCGCACGACGTGGCGATTGATCAGGGTTTCGCCGCGATTCTCGCCGCGTAGGACCTTCGTGGTGTGCGCGGCATCGTAGGTCACCAGCCAGACGTCGAGCGCCGCGGGCGCGTCGCGCCAAGCGGGCAGGCTGATCACGAGACTCTTGTCCGCCGCGACTTTCACAATGGGCTGCACGCCGAGTTTGCCGTGTGCCGTGCCCTGGGCGAGCAACCGGCTCACGCTGCCCGGGCTGTTGCCGGGGCTATGGACCACCCCGTTGACGACCATCTCGGGCGTGTAGACGTAGCTCTGGGACAGCGCCCTGGCATAGCCGTGCTGACGCGCCGTGGTGGCCTCGCTGGCGAACGGATCCTTCCAGCCGAGCCGGTCCCAGTAGTTGACGTGGAACGACAGCGCGATGACATCAGGCCGCTTCGCCAATTCGCCCAGCAGCCGATCGGCCGGCGGACAGGATGAGCAGCCCTGCGAGGTGAAGAGCTCGACGACAAGCGGCGCACGAACCGGATCGGCGGCCGAGCCAAGGCTGGCGCACGCAACCATGGCCGCGACGGCGACCGTGAGGCGTCTGATGACTAGGAGCAACCGATCCATGACGCGATTGTCCGCCCGCACCACGACGCGAACAAATCACATCGCGATCAATCCCGCGTCATCGTGCGTCACGCCGGCGGTATCCAGCTGATCAGGCCGATGCCGCCGTCGACGTCGATGGTCGCGCCCGCGACGTAGCGGCCGAAGCGTTCCGACAGCACCGCCACCGCCATCTGCGCGATGTCGTCGGGCGTGCCGGGCCGGCCCAGCGGAATCTGCGAGACCAGCGCGCCGAGATCGTTGGAGACGAAACCGCCGCCGGGGATCGCGCCAGGCGCGATGGCGTTGACCCGGATGCCGTCGCGCGCCAGCGCGCGGGCGAGTTCCTTCATCACCATCGTCATGCCGGCCTTCGAGGCGCTGTAATGCGCGAGGTTGCGTGGCACATAGCGATGCAGCGAGGTGATGTAGAGGATACGGCCCTTGATCTTGCGCTCCCGCATATGCGCGCCGACCGCGCGGCCGAGGAAGAAGCCACTGCGCAGATTGACCTCGACCATCGAGTCCCAGACGTCCTCGGTGAGCGCCATGGCGTGATCCGCCTCGCGCCGCCGTGGGCTGGCGGCGTGGACGAACAGCGAGATCGAGCCCAGGCGCTTCACCGCCTCGTCGCGCAGGCCACGCCAGCCGTCGCGCTTCGCGAGGTCGGCGGCGACATACTCGATGCCGTCCTCGGCCGGCGGCGGGGTGATGTCGCTGCCCAGCACCCGCGCGCCATCGGCCATCAACGCCTTGGCGATGCCGCGACCGATGCCACCGGCGGCGCCGGTGACCAGCGCGGTCTCGCCGGCCAGCAGATTGGTCGCCATCGTCTCCTCCCACTTGATCTCGGTGTCGATGCTAGCATGGCGGCATGGCAGGAACGCGCCAACGACTCGACATCGCGCTCACCGCACGCGGCCTGGTGCGCTCGCGCGCCGACGCGCGCCGTGCGATCGAGGCCGGTCTGGTCACCATCGGCGATCGGCGTGCGGCCAAGGCGAGCGAACCCGTCGGCGACGACGAGACGATCGTGCTTACTGGGCCGCTCCATCCCTATGTCTCACGCGGCGGTCTCAAGCTCGCCCATGCGCTCGACCACTTCGCGATCCCGGTCGAGGGGCGGCTCGCGCTCGATGTCGGCGCCTCGACCGGCGGCTTCACCGACGTGTTGCTGCGGCGTGGTGCGCGCCGGGTCTACGCCGTCGATGTCGGTCATGGTCAGCTCGATGCAGGCCTGCGCGGAGACCCGCGCGTGGTGTCGCTGGAGCGGCTCAACGTGCGCGAGATCGATGCGGCGCAGGTGCCGGAGCCGGTCGATCTGATCGTCTGCGATGTCAGCTTCATCGGCCTGCGCGTGGCGTTGCCGGCGGCGCTGGCGCTCGCGGCGCCCGGCGCCAACCTAGTGGCGCTGATCAAGCCGCAATTCGAGGTCGGCCCGGCTGGCGTCGGCAAAGGCGGCATCGTGCGCGACGCGGCACTGCAACGGGCGGCGTGCGAGTCGATCCGCGACTGGCTCGGCGCTCAGCCGGGATGGACGGTGCGGGGCGTCATCGACAGCCCGATCGAGGGTGGCGACGGCAATCGCGAGTTCCTGATCGCCGCGCATCGCTCATCTGCCATCCCGAGCGACGCGAGGGATCCAAGGCCAGACTAGATCCCTCGCGTCGCTCGGGATGACAGCGGCGGATCAGTCCCACAACGGCGGCAACGGCGGTAGGCGCATGGCTTCGGCTTGCCAGGTGAGCGGCAGGTCGCCGAGGCGGCGGCTGATCTCGGTCGTCACGCGCCGCAGCTCGGCGCGCGCGGCGAGTTCGGCGCGCTGGCCGCTCAACAGCTCCATGATCTGCTCGATGCGGCCCTTGGGTGCGGGAAAGCGCCGGACATGGACATCGCGGGCAGCGTCGATGCCGGCCTTGGCCTTGGCGAAGGCGATGGCCAAGGTCAGCCCGCCGAGCTCGTCGACCAGGCCGGCGGCCTTGGCGTCGACGCCGGTGAAGACACGGCCGCGCGCGGCGGCGTCCAGCCGCGTGCCCTCCAGCCGGCGCGCGTCACTGACCTTGCGCGTGAAGTCGGCGTAGATGCGGTCAAGCTGGCGATCGACGGCGGCCTGCTGCTGCGGCGTGTAGCCGAGCGTTGGTGTATTCATCGCGGCGTTGGCGCCGGCGTTGATCGTCTCGACCTTGATGCCCAGCGAGTCGAGCAGGTCGCCGATCACCGGCTTCAGCCCGAACACGCCGATCGATCCGGTGATCGTGCCGCGCTGGGCGACGATCACATCGGCGGGCAGGGCGGCGAAATAGCCGCCCGAGGCCGCGACATCGCCGAACGAGACCACCACCGGCTTGCCCTTCTGCTTGGCGCGCTCGATGGCGCGGCGCAGCGTGTCGGATGCCGGGTAGGAGCCGCCCGGCGAATCGATGCGTACGACGATGGCCTTGATCGAGGCCTCGCTGGCGGCGTCATCGATCGCGCGCGCCAACTTGTCGGCGACGGCGAGCCGGCCACCGGTCAACGGTGAGCTGCCTTCGTCGGTCGACACGATGGCGCCGTCGATTGTCACCACGGCGATCGCCTCGCCGCGGCGCGCCCGCACGCCGGAATCCTCAAGATAGTCCCTGAACTCGTAGAGCGAGTCCTTGCGGCCGGCGCGGCGCTCGATCTCGGCCATCACCTCGTCGCGATAGCCGAGCTTGTCGACCAGCTTCGCCGACAGCGCGTCGGGCGGCGCCAGCGGCGCATTGTCGATCAGCCGGCGCAGCTCGGCCGCCTGCAGGCTGCGGCTGCGCGCGACATCCTCGATCATCTGGCCGAACAGGCCGTCGACCAGGGTCTGCAGGTTCTCGCGATGCGCCGTGGTGAAGCCCGTCTCGAGGAAGGTGTTGGGTGCCGACTTGAACTCCAGGCGGCGGCCACCCTCGAAGCGTACGCCGACCTTGTCGAGGCCGCCCTTGAGGAAGGGCACCTGGGCGGCGATGCCGACGACGCCGAAATCGCCGGAGGGCTGCAGCCAGATCTGCTCGAAAGCGGTGGCAAGGTACCAGTTGCGCAGGCCCCCGGGGCCGGCGTCAAAGCTCTCGCTGAAGATGATCGCGAACTTGCCGGCGGCGCGAAAGAAGGCGACGGCCTCGCGCAGCTCCTGCACCGAGGCGATGCCCGGTCCGCCGCCGCTCACCGTGGCGACCAGCCCGATGACGCGCTTGTCGGCGGCGGCGCGGCGCAGCGCGTCGACGGTGTCGGCCAGGCTGGCGCCGCGCGGGCCGAACAGCCCGGCGCCGCCACCGCCTTCCTCGCCCGGCAGCTGGCGCCAATCGAGCTTCAGCACCGTGCGATCGCTCATCGCCGGGCGCGAACCGCCCATGACGCTGCCCAGCAGCACGAGGCCGCCGACGCCGAGGATGGTGATGAAGCCGATGACGGCCAGCAGGCCGACGATGAATCGTCGCATGGTTGTCGTCCTGTTCGGGAGCGAGAATTCCCTGTTCCTGTCATCCCGAGCGCAGCGAGGGATCTAGGGCTAGATTCCTCGCTGCGCTCGGGATGACAGCTTTGACGATGCTCTAGCGCCGCTCGGCGCGCGGGTCGAGGGCGTCTTGCAGGGCGTCGCCCAGGAAGTTGAAGGCGATCACCGTCAGGAAGATCGCCAGGCCGGGCCAGACGGCCAGGAGCGGCGCCGTCCAGACGAGTTCCTGCGCGCCAGTGAGCATGTTGCCCCAGCTCGCGTGCGGCGGCTGGATGCCCAGGCCGAGGAAGCTCAGCACCGATTCCATCAGCACGATGCCGCCGATTGACAAGGTCGTGGCGACGATCAGCGAGGCCGCCGTGTTGGGCAGGATATGGCGGAACATCTGCCGCGTCGGCGAGGCGCCCAGCGCGCGGGCCGCGCGCACGAAGTCGCGCGCTTTGAGCGACAGCGTCTCCGCGCGCACCAGCCGCGCCACGCCGGTCCAGCCGGTGAGCGCGACGATGACGACGATGCGGTAGAGCGACATCATCTCGGACTGGGCGGTGTCGGCCGGGATGCCGAGCTTGCGCACGTCGATCGCCGCCAGCACGATCAGCAGCGGCAGCAGGGGCAACGCGATCACCATGTCGGTGACGCGCATGATGGCGGCGTCCAGCCGTCCGCCGACATAGCCGGAGACGACGCCGATCACCGCGCCGATCGCCGCCGAGAGGATCGCCGCCACCAGCGCCACCAGCATCGACACGCGGCCGCCCTCGAGCAGGCGCTGCAGCACGTCGCGGCCCAGATCGTCGGTGCCCAGCCAATAGCGCGCGCTGGGCGGCTCCAGGCGCGCCAGCAGGTCGGCGTTGGTCGAGTCGATGCCGCGCCATTGGGCGAGCACCGGCGCGAGCAGGGACGCCACGAAGACCAGCGACAGCAGGACCAGCGAGGCGACGCCCATGCGGTGCTGCAGGAAACGCCGCCAGGCGCGGTGGATGGGCGAACTCGAAGTCAAGAGCCCGTCCTCATGGGGCCTCGCGCAGGCGCACGCGCGGATCGAGCGCGGCGTAGCCGAGATCGGCGAGGAAATTGCCCATCAAGGTGGCGAAGGTCGCCAGCATCAGGCCGACCAGCGCCAGGTTGAAGTCGTTGCCGAGGATGGCGTCGTAGATCGTCTTGCCCATGCCGGGTCGCGCGAACATGGTCTCGGTGATCACCGCGCCCGAGAACAGCGCGCCGAACGACAGCGCCAGCACTGTCAGCACCGGCGCCATGGCGTTGCGCAGCACGTGGCGCCACATCACTTGGCCCTCGCTCAGGCCCTTGGCGCGCGCGGTGCGCACATGGTCGGCGCGCAACGCGTCGATGGCGGCGGCGCGCACGAAGCGGATGTGGTGGCCGAGCTGTGACAGGCTCAGCACGAGCACCGGCATCACCAGATGACGCGCCTGCTGCCACGCGCCCTCGCCGACGCCGCCGGCCGGCAGCCAGCCCAGCACCACGGCGAACAGCGTGATCAGCAGCAGCGCCAGCCAGAAGCTGGGCAGCGAGACGCCGGCGAAGCACAGCAGGTTGACGATGTAGTCGACGCCGCTCTGGGCGCGACGCGCCACCCACAGACCGGCGGGAATCGCGATCGCCGCCGAGATCGCTAGCGCCAGGCCCATCAGCATCAGCGTGTCGAGCACGCGCGGCGCCAACACCGCCAGCACCGGCTGGGTGAACAGTCGCGAGTAACCCAGGCGGCCCGACAGCGCCTCGCCCAGCCAGCTCAGGTAGCGCGACCAGATCGGCTGATCGAGGCCGTAGAGCGCGCGCAGCCGCGCGGCGTCGGCTGGTGTCATCTCGGGATCGCCCTGGATCATCAGATCGATCGGATCGCCCGGCATCAGCCCGATCAGCCCGAAGACGATCGCGCTCATCGCGAGCAGCACCAGCAACATCTGGAGGAGCCTGCCGAGCAGGTAGCGAGTCATGGCGGCAGTATACACACCCATCGCAGGCTGGGGGGCGCCACTCCAGTGGCGCGCGCCGATCGGTCAGTACCTCAGCCGCCGCTCCAGCCCGGCCTTCACATCGGGCCAGTCCGTGTCGATGACACTGAAGTACACCGAGTCCCTGACGTGGCCGTCGGCCAGCACCATGTGCTTGCGGAAGATGCCTTCCTGCGTCGCGCCCAGGCGCAGGATGGCGTCGCGGCTGCGCTGGTTGCGCGCGTCGGTCTTGAACTCGACGCGGTTCCATTTCAGCGTCTCGAAGACGAAGCGCATCAGCAGCAGCTTGCACTCGGGATTGACCACGCCGGCCCACACCGTGGGATCGTACCAGGTCGAGCCGATCTCCAGCCGCTTGTGCGCCGCCTCGATGTTCATGAAGCGCGTGCCGCCGACCAGCCGATCCTCGCCCAGCAGGCGCACGACGAAAGGCCGTTCGACGCCCGACGCGGCGCGCTGCAGCGCGGTGTCGAAATATGGATCGAAGGCGGCGCCGAAGGCCGAGGCCGTCAAGGTCCAGATGCGTGGGTTCTGCGCCGCCGGGCGCAGCATCTCACGATGGCGTTCGACGAGCGGCTCGAGCCGCACGTGGTGGCCGGATAGGGTGACGGGATCGAAGGACATGCGCGGATCATAGGCGGGCGACCATCCAGGTGAAGCCCAATCTTGTCGCGACGATACTGAGCGTCAGGCCTTGGGCATCAGTCCCTGGCCCCGCAGCGCTTCGATCAGCATCTTCTTGATCGCGTCGATCAGGGTACTGCGGCCACCCAGGCGCCAGCCGATCTGGAAATAGAGCCGAGCGCCGAAACCGGCGCCGGTGCCCTTCAAGACGAGCGCTTCGAAGATATGGTCGAGGCGACGCTTAAGCATGGCTTCGAAACTATCGGGCAGTCCGTGTAGTTGCGGCACGAGCGCCGGTGTGGGGACCTCCACCGCGGCGCTGCCGACCAGTGGGATCATCTGGAGGAATTTGCCATCCCGATAGGGCGCCGTATTCACGCCGGTGTAGCCCTTCACCATGATCGGGTTGGTATCCGGGAACATGAAGTGCTTTTGGAGGAAGCGCTGGGCGTTACGCCTGCCGAGGCGGAAATCGTAGTCGAGGAAGCGCCGGTCAAGGAAGCCGAGGAAGCCCGCCAGCCCTCCCGATGCGATCGCCTTGCCGCCGATTATCGTTGAATTGGCTTGGTCCAGCATTGGCCCGACCGGCGCCACAAGGAAACGGGAGAAGGTCTGTTCGTCGCCCGCCAGGACGAGGTCGACTGGCTTGAAGCGGCCCTGCGCCACGAGTGACGCGGCGAGCGGGCCGATCATCTCGAATGGTCCCTTCACGACGCGATCCTTCGCGTCGATTCCGCCGGGATCGCTAAACGGGTCGATCAAGATGACGGCCCTCTTCGCCTTGTCTCCGGCACGTTCGTTGCGGCCGGCCATGCCGGCGAGCGCCGTGCGCGCCATGTCGAGCGGCTCGTTGTTGAACGCGCCGCCGTCGACATTGACAAAGTTGGTCATGTCGTCTGGTTGCTCGCCGAAGGACAACGTCCCCCAGTCCGGCAGAAGCTGGCGTACCCTGGGCGGGTCGCTATCCGTGCCGGGCAGTACAACCGCGCGGAAGCCGGCGACGGGCAACGCGCGACGGATCGGCCGTGCCGGCAAGGCCAGCGGGAAGGCGCAGGACGCCAGCGCGGCAGCGGCCAACGCAGGCCAGTTGGTGCGCTGTGTGTCGTCACCGGCGATCGCCAACTCATCATCCCGACTCGGAGGATCGGCCTTGGCCGCGCCGGGGATCGCGAGCGCGAAGCGCATGTGGTCCATGTGGGCGGACATCGAGTGGGCGAGACCGGTCTCGCCGGAAAACTTCATGTTATACGGCACGCCGGTGATGTTGCTGACCATCATGATCAGTCGCAGCGGATCCGACAGATAGGTGCGCCGCGTCTCGGGGGCTGTGCCGCCCGGCAGATTGACGATGGCATCCGCCTTGGCTTTCAGCGCATTGGCGTTGAGCAACGACAGAGGCGGCGAGCTGTCGCCATCGACCGACAACAGCTCGGCGAAGCCCAAGCCTTGAGTCCACGTGGTGTAGAATGGATTGTTCGGATCGGCGCCGCGCGGATCGGTGCGACCCAGCAGCCTCAAAAGCATCGCGCCGTTGACCGCGCCACCCGAGGTGCCGGTAATCACGCTCAGGTTCACGTCGTGCTTGGGGATATCCGGCTTTCCCGCGGCCTTGGCGGCAGCCCAATCGTCGAGCGCCTGGATGAGGAAGTCGAGGACGCCGGCGGTGTACGCGCCGGCCGACACCGTACCGCCGAGGACGAGCCCGAACTCGAAGACGCCGTCCGTCGGGTCCGGCCGGTCGCGCGGAAAATGCGCATCGAGCTGCTTGTCCGTCAGCCCCTTCTTGTACGAGTCGTCCGGCATGGAGGCCCCCGTCAAATCCTAGGTCCGTCGCTCGGGCTTCACGCCGGCCGCGCGCAGATTCAGCAGGCGTTGCAAGGTGTCGAACCAGAAGGGCGCGCCCATCGACACGGCGAACGCGCTGATGATCCAGCCGACGATCGTCCAGAACCAACTGATGCGGACCTGCTCGGCGATCAGGTCGAGGAGACTGGGGGCGCAGACGGGTTTTTTGTTGGCCGTCTCCCCCGAAGGCGGCTGGCCTGCGGGCGGCTTGCCTACGTCAGCCATGATCTCAGTGGGCTTGGGCGCGCATCCGCTACGCTTCGCATACGCCGCCTCGGCGGCGGCCCAGCCGATCGGCAGTGGCAGGCCGTCGAGCTGCGCCTTGGCCGACTCGGCGAGCTTCTTGCGGCACTCCTCGAGGAGCGCCTGAGGTAGCGGTGGTTCAGCCGGCTTGGCCGCCTTTGGGTCCGCCGGTTTGTCCGTCGGCGGGCTGGGGCAGGCCGTTTCCACGTATTTCGTCGCCGCAGCGACGGTGACGGCGCGCGCGTCGCGGTCGGTCCACAAAGTGCGGGCGATATTGACGGAGTCGACGTTGAGCGTGACGGCGAGAACGGCGCCGATGATCAGCAGGAACAGCTGTGTGTTGCGTTTGTAGATTCCGGTGGCGCGATCCATCGCGTCGTCGAACCACTTCTCGACTTCGGCCTTGAACGCGTCGATGTCGCCACGTGCGCTGCCGAGCAATGCGGACAAGCTCGCCTTGGCCTCGCTGTCGGGCATTTGCGAAATGGTCGACTCGATCTGCGTGAACAGTGGTGACTGGCTGCCGTCCTTCAGCGCATCGACCACCGCTAGCGCGAACTTGTTGCCGGCGACATACGACGGCGGCCGGCCGCTGGTCACCGAACGCACGAGCGGATGACCGAACACCTTGCGGAACAGACTGTCTTCGCCCAGCTCCGATGGCAGTCGGCCTTGCAGCAGCTCGCCGATCGCACGCTGCAGCCCCTTGCCGCGCCGCGCGACAAACCCGGCGAACATCTCCTGGACGGCCGACGCCAGGAGCCCCAGCAGCAGGTAGACGAAGACGAGACCGATCGCGACATCGAGGATTCCGGACAGCGACATGGCTCACTCCGGCGCCGGCGGCGGCGCATAGGCGAGGTTGAGCAGGATTCGGGTCTGGTAGTGGAAGGAGTCGATGCCGCCACCGTTGTAGCGGCGCGCGGCGTAGGGCCAGTCGCACGGGAATTCGGCTCGTACCGGTACGCCTCGGTATTCCATGATCCGGTAGTTGTCGGTCGTGCGATAGGCCTTCGACGCGCCGACATAGAGTGGCGTGCCCTCGGCGATATCCACCTTGCGCACGGCCAGCGCACAGTTGCGGCAATCCTTCAAGTAGCGCTTGTCGGCAGGCGGGTACTTGCACAGCCGCATGCCGAGCATCGCGTGCTCGGCGGTGCGATCGTCGGCACGGCTGTCGGGCCCGACCACGAAACGGTCGAACTTCAGGCGCAGCTCGGCGAAGGCGTGTGAGACATTGTTGAGTGGGTCGACGATAAAGCCGCTCACTTCTTCGGCCCGTGGCGGGTGGTGAAAGATGGTGTACTGACCAACGCCGTAACCGCGTGAGGTGATGGAGTCCTTGACCACCGACCCGTTGCTATCGCGGCGGTTGCGATCGAGGCCAATGGTCACGAAATCATCCGCATCATTGGTGGTTGGCTCGCGGTAGTGCCGCGAATTGCTTTCCTGTCGGACCATCGCGAGGATGAAAGGCGCCGGCGCCCGCGCGCTGGTGGAGTTGGCGATCGCCAGCAGGGCGCGTTTGTTGTCGAGCGCCGGCGTGACCGATCGCGGTATCTTGGGAAAGCGAGGATCGGCCAACATCCGCTCGATGCAACCGGCAAGGGCGGTGTCTACCGTGCCGTCAATGGCATTCACGATGCGCACGCCGTTCGCGTCGACGTTGTAGTCGCGCACGGCCACTGGCGCGAGGCCGTCGCCGGGCGTGACGTCGCCACCACGATCCAACCGGCCGCGGCCGGCATTGATAAGGTCATGTTGAAGGCACCGGACGGCCTGCTCGGTCCCCGAACCGAAATCGCCGTCGATGCCGTGATGAAGGTAACCCAGCGCCCTCAAGTCAGCCTGGAGTTCGCGCACTTGATCAGTGTTGTTGCCAGCGCCCAGCGACAGGCGGACGCCCGGTGCATTGTAAGATCGCGGCATGCTTTCCCCACAGCATCGGCAATCGCCAATACTGTGTCAGGACCGCATTTGGCCTGCAAACAAAACGTGTAGAGGCGAGGCTTTTCTATTTCAGCCGGGCAGAAGATGGCGTCACGGCTCCCAGCGCCACTCCTCGATCCACAGGGTCGACGAGTTGAGGTGTCCGGTCGGGCGGACGCCCTTGAGCTGCTTGGGGAAGATGAAGGCGTCGGCGCGGTGGTAGAGCGGCAGCACCGGCAGGTCGTCGGCGTAGAGTCGCTGGATCTCGGCGAAGTAGCTGCGGCGCTTGACCGGATCGATCTCGCGCTCGGCGGCGTCGAGCGCGCGGTCCATGTCGGGGTTCTTGTAGCCGGGATGATTCTGGCCGCTCCAGTTGTTGGCCGCGGTGGGAATCTCGTTGGAATGCAGGGTGGAGCGCGGCACGCCTTCCGGGCGCGTCACCCAGGCGTACATGGCGAGCCCGGTGAAGCCTCGCTTGTTCAGCGACTCCGAGGAGAAGACGCGCGGCGGCTCGGCCTTCAGGCGCACGTCGATGCCGATCTGGCGCCACTGGCTCTGCAGCACCTGCTGCACTTGCTCGCGCGTGCGATTGCCGGCGGTGGTCACCAGCTCGAAGGTCAGGCGCTCGCCCTTGTCGTTGTGGCGGATGCCGCCCTTGATGTCGCGCCAGCCCGCCTCGTCGAGCAGCGCGCGCGCCTTGGCCGGGTCGAAGTCGTAATGGCGCGCCTGCTTGTCGTACATCGGATCGAGTGGGCTCAGCCCACCATGCGCCACCGGCTGCTTGCCCTCGAACAGCCGGGTCGAGATCGCCTGGCGGTCCATGCCGTGCATCAGCGCCTGGCGCACCTTGAGGTCCTTGAGGATCGGGTTGTCGAGGTTGACGTCGATGTGCTCGTAGATCAGCGCCGGCTGGTAGTGGACGATGAAGCGGTCCTTGTGGCGCTTCTCGAAGGCGATGGCCTGGTCGATCGACAGGCCGAGCTCGCCCAGGATGTAGTCGACGCTGCCCGACAGCAGATTGGCCTCGAGCGCGGCGCTGTTCTCGATGGTGCGCACGACGATGCGGCGGAAGAACGGCTTGGCACCCCACCAGGTGGGGTTGCGCTCGAGCACGACCTGCGCGCCCGGCGTCGCCGAGACGACGCGATAGGGGCCGCTATAGAGGCCGGGATTGGCGATGTTGGTGTCGTAGGTGTTCTTGTTGCGGTACTCGAGCGGATTGGCCTCGAAGATCGGCTTCTCGATATGCGCCGGCAGTAGCATCAAGCCGGTCGAGTTGTAGTCGAAGGTGACGCGATCGATCGTCATGGTGAACGACTTCTCGTCGCGCGCCGCGATCTTGAGGATGCGGCGATAGCCCTCCGACGAGGCGACGCCGGATTGCGGGTGCTTGCCGAACGCGACGGTGAACTCGACGTCCTTGACCGTGACCGGCGTGCCGTCGCCCCACTTGGCCTCGGAGCGGATGGTGAAATCGATCTCCATGCCCTTCTTGCCCTCGGGCAGGTCGATCACGCGCGCCTTGCCGTTCTCCAGGGTCGGCAGCTCGGTGCACAGCATGCACACCAGCTTCCAATCCGGGTCGTAGGCTGTGAACGGCCGCGCCGTCATGTTCTGCACCACCGACTTGGCCAGCATGGCGCCGATCAGCGGGTTCCACGTCGAGGGATACTGGGTCAGCCCGATCACCAGCTCGTCCTTGGCCTGGGCCGGCCGGACGAGGGAGACAAGGCCGGCAATGAGGGCGAGGACAAGCGCGATCGATCTCAGCAACATCAGGGCGGCCTCGCGGAGCGGTATGGCGCGCAGAGCGTCGCATCGCGGCGCGGGACTAGGCAAGGGAGAGGGCGATGGCGGAACCGCTAAGTGCGCGGCTGGTGCGGCGCTTCTACGACGAGGTCTGGAACCAGGCGGACGAGGCGGCGGCACGCGAGATCCTCGCCACCGACCTGTCGTTTCGCGGCTCGATCGGCGAGGAGCGCGTGGGCGCCGAAGGCTTCATCGACTACATGCGCAAGATCCACCGCGCCTTCGCCGACTACCATTGCCGCATCGATCATCTGGTTACCGAGGCCAATAGCGCGGCCGCGCGCATGACGTTCAGCGGCCTGCATTGCCAATCTCTGTGGGGCGAAAAGCCGACCGGCCACACCGTGACATGGGCCGGCGCCGCGTTCTTCACCGTCAGGGACGGCCAGATCGCGACGATCTGGGTGCTGGGCGACACCGAGACCCTGCGCCGCCAGCTGGCGGGTGGGTAGCGCACCGCTGTCATTCCGAGCGCAGCGAGGAATCTAGGGAGCCTTCCTGGGACCGCCGGCGTCCCGCCGGCTCTTCAAGATGCCGGCGGGACGCCGGCGGTCCCAAAGAGATCCCTCGCTGCGCTCGGGATGACAGATACGCGGTGGCAGTCGCCGTCTACCGCGCCGGCGGCTGCGCCATCGCGCCGGTGGGCGGGCGGATGTGGTTGGGCCGCTGGCCGGCACCGCCATGGGTGGCCGACCAGCCGTCGGGCGATTCGAGGAAGGCGCGGGTCTCCGTCAGACCCTGGGCGTCGAAGTATTTGTGACGCTCGGCGGCGTCGAGCACATCCCACCACGTGGCGAGTGCGTGCAGCTTCACGCCCATCATCGCCAGCGTGTCGATGCTTTGCTGGAAGATGCCGTAGTGGAATATCACGAAGCAGTCCGTGACCTTGGCATCGGCCTTGCGCAGCGCCTCGATGAACATGACCTTGCTGCCGCCGTCGGTGGCGAGATCTTCGACCAGCAGCACGCGCTGGCCGGGCTTGAGCTCGCCCTCGATCTGCGCCATGCGGCCGAAGCCCTTGGGCTGCTTGCGTACGTAGATCATCGGCTTCTTCGCCGTCTGGGCGATGAAGGCGGCGAACGGAATGCCGGCGGTCTCGCCGCCGGCCACGACGTCGATCTTCGACCAGCCGATCGTGTCGCCGATCAGCTTGTGGGCGTGCGCCATGATCTTGGCGCGCGCCTCGGGGAACGAAATGATCTTGCGGCAGTCGATGTAGACCGGGCTGGCGCGGCCCGACGTGAAGATGAACGGCTTGTCGGCCCGGCAATGGACCGCCTCGATCTCCAGCAGCAGCCGCGCGGTATCGCGCGCGCTGGCCGATGTGCTCGCCTTCGACGCCTTCAATGCCTTGCCGCCAGTGGTCGGCTTCGTGGCCGGCTTTGCAGCCTTCTTCGGCGCCGGCTTGATGACGGCCTTCTTAGGCGGCGGCGCCTTCTTTTTCGGTGCGGCTTTGCCCTTCTTGACGGCCATTCACGTCCCCCGGGGCGCGTCCCCTATACGACGGCCGAAGCGTGTGTAGCGTCAGTGGGTTAGCTGGGCAAGACCCATGCCGTCAAACCGCCGCATGCCATCTGAATGGCAGCCGGATGTAGCGTTGGAAGTGCTGCCTCTTTTCGCTTTCAGCCAAGAGGTTTGCGCTGAGTTCTCAACTCAATATGGCGGCCGATCACACGGCGCGTGCAATCACTCGACCTTGGCGCCGGACGCCTTCACGACGGGCACCCACAAGGCCCGTTCCTTGGCGATGAACGCCTGCAGACCAGGCCGACCCAAGGGTGGCATGTCGAGACCCATCTGCTCCCAGCGCGCCTGGATCTGCGGCTTGGCCATCATTTGCGCGATGGCGGTTTCGAGCCGGACGATGACCGCTTCCGGCGTGCCGGCCGGCGCCCCGACACCGTACCAGGAGGTGGCGACGTAGCCGGGCAGGGTCTCGGCGACGGTCGGCAGCTCCGGGATCGCCCGGGACCGTTGCGCGCCGGTGACCGCCAGGCCGCGCAGCTTGCCGTCGCGCACCTGCTGCAGCATCGAGGGGATGTTGCCGAACTGCATGTGCACGCGGCCGGCCAGCAGATCCTGGAAGGCGGCCCCGGCGCCCTTGTACGGCACGTGCAGGATGTCGACGCCGGCCATGGTCTTGAACAGCTCGCCGCTGAGGTGCAGCGAGGTGCCGAGGCCGGACGACGAGAAGGCCAGCTTGCCCGGCTCCTTCTTGGCCAGCGCGATCAGCTCGGGAACGGTCTTCACCGGCAGGCCGGGCCACACGCCCAGCAGATTGACCAGCGTGGCGAGCAGCGATACCGCGACGATGTCCTTGTCGGGGTCGTAGGGCAGCTTGGCGTAGAGCGCTGGGTTGATGGCGTGGCTGGCCACCGAGATCAGGCCGAAGGTGTGGCCGTCGGTGGCGCGCGCCATCTCTGTCGTGCCGATATTGCCGCCGGCGCCCGGCCGATTGTCGACGATCACCTGCTGACCGAGGATCTCGGTCAGTTCCTGCGCCAGGATGCGGCTCACCGTGTCGGTGCCGCCGCCGGGCACGAAGGGGCAGATGAAGCGGATCTGCTTGCTGGGCCAGGCCTGCGCCCGGGCTGTCGAGACGAACGGCACGGCGAGGCCGCCGACAACGGCGGCGCGACGACTGATCAACGGAACCTCCCCAACGTCTTGTGGGGCGTAAGCGACCATCGCGTCGAGATGTCGTCAACCGCGCGGCGCGCGACCGTGCCCTGCGAAATCAATCGCGCGGTCGCTTGTCAGGCACCGCCAGGTAGCAGAGCGCCGAGCCGAGCAGCACGGCGGCCACCGCGCCGAAGCCCATGCGATAGACGAAATCGGTGCGCGGCCCGCCCTGTGCGAGCTGGCTGATGACGGCGCCGGCGAGCAGCGGCAGGGCCATGCTGCCGCCGACCTGGGCGATGTTGAGCGTGGTCACGCCGCGGCCCGCGAGATCGGGCGGATACATCGCCCGGCCATGCGCCACGATCTGCACCGAGTAGGCCGCGAAGAAGCACAGCGCGACCAGCAGGGTCACGGCGAGCCAGGTGGCCGGCGCGGGGATCAGCACCAGCGCCAGGAAGGGCGCCAGGGTGAGCGCGACGCCGGCGAGCACAACGCCCTTGCGCGTGTTGAAGACGCGATCAAGCGGACCATAGACGCTGACGCCGACGATCTGCGCGATCGCCATGGCGGTCACCACATGGCCGCGCGCCAGCGCGTCCATGCCGTGCACGTCGGCGAGATAGGGCCCGCTCCACGCGCCCATGATCGCCAGCATCGAGGCATAGGCCGAGAAGTGCATGGCCATCAGCATGGGCATGCGTGGCAGGCTGAGGATGCGGCCGATGCCGCGCAGCATGTCGAGGAACGAGCCGGTCGATGGCCGCCGCCGCGGCGCGCCGGGCGGCGTGTCGTGCACGGTGAACCAGAACAGGAAGCCGGTGGTGACCGCCAGCGCGGCCATCGCGCCGAACGCGCCGCGCCAGCCCAGCCACTCGGCGAGGACCGCGAGCGGCGTGCCGGCCAGCAAGGTGCCGACGCCACCCAGCGCGAAGACGCGCGCCAGCATGGTCGAGAACTGCGCCGGTGCGAACCACACGCCGCACAGCACCGCGCCGGCCATGAAGTAACCGGAGCAGCCCAGGCCGACGACGAGGCGCGCCGCGATCATCTCCTGGGGCGTGCGCGCCAGCGCCTGGCCGATCGCGCCCAGCACGGTGATCACCGTGAGCGCCGCGACCGGCCCGCGCACGCCGTAGCGGTCGAAGGCGATGCCCAGCGGCACCTGCGCCAGCAGCAGCGACAGGAAGAAGACGCTGACCGCCACGCCATAGACCGCCGCCGACATGCCGAGGTCATGCATCACGTCGGGCGCCACGGTGTTGAGCAGCACGCGGAAGCACTGGCTGAGCGTGGCGATGGCGACGAGGCCGGTGAGGAACAGGGCTACCCGCAGGCGCGTGGGCGCGCTGGTGTTGACCGCGATCGACATGGCCGACCTATGGACGCGGGTGCGACGTCGATGCTTCGGTCATGGCCGAAGCGTCATTGCCGCGCCACGGCGTTGGCCTCGGCCTCGCTACGCGGCAACGAGGCGAGCTCGGCGACGGTGATCGGCTTCACCGGAGGGCGCAGGCGATAGTGGCCGATCTCCTCCGGCGTCTTGCCGCGCGCCCGCGCGATCAGCTCGGTCACGGTCAGGCCGCACAGACGTCCCTGGCACGGGCCCATGCCGCAGCGCAGATAGGCCTTGAGCTGGTTGGGGCCGGTGGCGCCGATGCGCACGGCGTCCTCGATCTGCGCCGCGCTGACCTCCTCGCAGCGACAGGCGATGGTGTCGCCGGTGGGGATGCGATGTGCGTCGACCGGCCGGAAGGCGCGCTCGAGGAAGGTCCGACCGCGGCTATAGGTCGCCAGCACGCGGCGCGGCATCTCGGCCTCGCGATCGCGTCTCGCCGCATCAATGCGGCCCAATCGGCAGGCCGCGTCGAGCGCCGCCAGCCGGCCGCGCTCGGCCGCCGATTCCGCGCCGGCGATGCCCGCGCCGTCGCCGGCGATCGACACGCCTTCCGCGCCGCTGTGACCCCAGGCATCGAGCGTCGGCACGAAGCAGAGCTGCGAATCGTCCCAGCGATGCGCGCAGCCGATCGACATCGCGAGATTGACGTTGGGTACGACGCCCTGATGCAGCAGCAGCGTGTCGCAATCGATCCGCCGCGTCGTGCCGGCGCGGTCAGTGAACGACACGCTGCGCAGCCGATCGTCGCCCTCGGCGCGCAGATCGGTGACACCGCTGATCGGCTTGAGGTGCCGCTTGGTCTCGCGCATCAGCGCCAGCCCCTTCGACAGGTAGGGCGAGGTCGCGAAGGCCAGCATGTCGAGGCCGACGCTCATACGGGGCGTCGTATCGAGAATCGCGCTCAGCGTCCCGCCGGCGCGCAGCAATTGCGCGGCGAGCAGCCACAGCAGCGGGCCGCTGCCGGCCAGCACCGTGCGGCCCGATGGCGCCAGCCCGGCGCTCTTGAGCAGGATCTGCGCCGCGCCGGCGGTCAAGACGCCGGGCAGGGTCCAACCGGGAATCGGCATCGGCCGTTCCTGCGCGCCCGTGGCGACGATGACCTGGCGCGCCCGCAACAAGCGCGCCTGGCCGCCGTTGGAGATGCCGATCTCGCGTCGACCATCCTCGACGCGCGGCGCGACGCTGAAGACAGTGGTGCCCGGTAGATACGCGGCACCACTGCCGGTGAAAGCGCGCGCCAGATCGAGGCCGCGCCAGTAGTCGTCGCCGAATACCGTGCCGTGGCGCACCGGCGTCTCGGTGATCGCGCGATAGATCTGGCCGCCGGGCGAGGCCTGCTCGTCGAGGACGACGGTGTCGAGGCCGAACTTCGCGGCGGTGATCGCGGCGGCCATGCCGGCGGGGCCGGCGCCAATGATCGCCAGGTCGCAGGTTTCGTTCATCGTCCGGCCACGCGCTTGCCGCGCTGCGTCTCGACCCGCATGCCCTCGCGCACGCGCACCAGGCAGCCCTGGCGATTGCCGACGCCGTCGATGCTGACCAGGCAATCGAAGCACACGCCCATCAGGCAGTACGGCCCGCGCGGCGTGTTCGACACCGCCGTCTCGCGGCAGGCGGCGTGGCCCGCGGCGAGCAGCGCGGCGGCCACCGTGTCAGTGGCGCGCGCGGTGATCGCTTCGCCATCGACGGTGAGCATCACCGAAGCGGTGTCGGCG
Organism: uncultured Rhizobiaceae bacterium; assembly: GCA_964437145.1. GTDB lineage: Bacteria > Pseudomonadota > Alphaproteobacteria > Reyranellales > Reyranellaceae > JAFAZJ01. The sequence continues at coordinate 7,978 of CAYTFW010000028.1, read as the reverse complement.
AGATCAGGCAGTCGGCGGAACATGGAAGCGTTTCGCGCTGAAGGCGGTGAAGTCGTCAGTGAGCCCGCCGCCAGCAATCAACGGCGCCAACAGCTTGGCGTGCGCCGCCGCCAAGGTGACGCCGCTGTGGCAGGTGGCGACGAAGGCACCAGGGTGGCTCTTCGACTCCTCGTAGATCGGGAAGCCGTCTTGTGTCATCACCCGCAGCGCCGCCCAGGTGCGCACGACGTTGAGCGAGCCCAGCAGCGGAAACATGCGCACCGCGCGCTCGGCGATGGTGCCGACCACGCCCAGCCCGACGCGATCGTCGAAGCCGGCTTCCTCCAATGAATCGCCCATCATCACGCCGCCCTCGTCGGTCTGGCGGATGGTGACCACGGGATAGTTGAGGAACGGCGCGGCCTTCTCGGTGATGACGATCTGACCGCGCTGCGGGCGCACTGGCACGTCGAGGCCGACCATCTCGCCCAGCTTACGATTGCCGTTGCCGGCGGTCAGTACGATGCGCGGCGCTTCGACGGTGCGCGTGCCGCTCTTCACCACGAAGACGCCGCCGCGATGCTCGATGGCGTCGACGCTGTGCTCGGGCAGGTAGGACACGCCACGCTGTTTCAGCGCCGTGTGCAGCGCGCGCAACAGGCGCGGCGAGTTGGCGTGGCCGTCGAGCGGGCAGTAGGCGCCGCCGACGACCTCGGGCCCGATATCGGGCAGCATCTTCAGCAGTCGGGCGCGGTCGACGATCTCGTAGGGCAGGTCCGACTGGTTGTGCAGGCGCTTGAGCATGGTGTCGCGCCGCTCGAGCTCGGCCTCCGACAGCGCCAGCGAGAAGCCGCCGGGCCGTTGGTGCGCCACGTCGATGCCGGTCTCCTCGCGCAGTTCCTGTGCGAAGCCGACCCAGGCATCCGACGAGGCGCGCGTCCAGCGCGCGTACTCCGGCATGCCCAGGCCCTTGCTCTGCACCCAGACCAGCGCGAAATTGCCACGCGAGGCGCGGAACGCGACGTCGCCCTCGTCGAGCAGCGCGACGCGCTTGCCGGCGCCGGCGAGGCCCCAGGCGATCGCCGAGCCGACGAGCCCGCCGCCGATGACCGCGACGTCTGGCTCGGTCGCATTGGGGTGCTCAGCCATGTTGAAAGTATCGCGCCGGCTCGTGCATGATTCTTCGACCTTGACGCGCCGGCCGCGGAAGTCAACGACGGTCGGCGATGGTCGATGAGGAGGTCGGGTTGGAGTTTGTCTTGACGCGTCGTCGTGTGTTGAGCGCGGCAGGCCTGTTGGCGCTGGCCGGCGCGATGCCGGCGTTCGCCCAGGCGACACCGGTTCCCGTGCCGGCGGAACCGCTCAACATCGTGATGGTCGGCGACTCGCTGGGCGAGGGGGTGTGGAGCAGCCTGTATTGGCGTTTCCATGCGACGCGCGAGGTCAAGGTGATCAACGCCGCCAAGGCGTCGACCGGCTTCAATCGCACGCCCTACGAGGACTCGCTGGTGCTCGCGAGCGGCCAGGCCGCCCACCTCGCCGTGGTGATGACCGGCGCCAACGACGCGCAGAACGCCTGGCCGCTGCAGGAGGGCGGCGCGATCGGCGTGTTCGGCACGCCGACCTGGGCGCCGCTCTATCGCAAACGCATGGACCGCTTCTTCGACGCCGCCAAGGCGCGTGGCACCACGGTGATCTGGATCGGCATGCCGGTGATGCGTGAACCCAGCTTCGAGCGGCGCATGGCGGTGGTGCGCGAGGCGCAGCGCGAGGCCTGCCAGGCGCGTGGCGTCACCTATCTCGACCTCGTGCCGCCCAGCGTCGACGAGACGGGTGCCTATACGCACATCAAGAAGGACGACAAGGGCCGCATCCGCGCCTTCCGTGGCGACGATGGCGTGCACCTGACGATCTACGGCTCGGAATGGGTGGCGGAGATCGTGCTGTTCACCCTGCTCGAAGACAAGCCCGCGTGGATGGATGCGGCGCGCGAGAGGCTCATCCGCGCCGCGTTGGGGTAGTGTTTTCCTCCCTCTCCCCGCTCGCGGGGAGAGGGTTGGGGTGAGGGGGAGTTTCAGGTTGCGCACGACGGCGGTGCGCCACTCGATGCAGCCCCTCACCCCAACCCTCTCCCCGCGAGCGGGGAGAGGGAGCAAGAGAATGGAGGACGCGCATGCGCATCACCGACGGCCAGATTCATCTCTGGAGCAGCGGCATGCCGATGAACATGCATCGGCAGGTCACGTCGTATTCGGTCGATGAGGCGCTGCGCGACATGGATGAAGCTGGTGTCGATTCCGCCATCATCCATCCGCCAAGCTGGGATCCGCGTTGCAGCGAGGTCGCCGCCGAAGCGGTGAAGGCGCATCCGCATCGCTTCGCGATCCTCGACGCCTTCGACCTCACGGCGCCGGGCGGCCGCGAGACCATCGAGGGTTGGCGCCAGCGGCCGGGCATGTGCGGCCTGCGTTTCGCCTTCCTGCGTCCGGGCACGACGAACTGGCTGACCGACGGCGCCATGGAGTGGCTGTGGCCGGAGGCGCAGAAGCACAACATCCCCATCGCCATGATGGTGCCCAGTCGCGCGCGCGAGGTGGGCGAGATCGCCAGCCGCTTCCCGAACCTGAAGCTGATCATCGACCATTGCGCGGCGCGGCGCGGCAAGGTCGACGCCGACGCCTTCGAGGATCTCGACACCTTTCTCGACCTGGCGCGCAAGCATCCCAACGTGGCGATGAAGGCGACCGGCGCGCCGAGCTATTCCAGTGGGCCCTATCCGTTTCGCACCGTGCACGATCCGCTGCATCGCATGTTCGACGCCTTTGGCCCGGAGCGTATGTTCTGGGGCACCGACATCACGCGCATGCCCTGCTCGTGGCGTCAGTGTGTGACGCTGTTCACCGAGGAGCTGCCGTGGCTCAAGGGCCGCGACCTCGAGCTGGTGATGGGCGAGGCGATGCGGCGCTTCATCGGCTGGACGGGTTGAGGAGGAGACTATGTTGCGTCGAGCGATGATGACCGCGTTGGCGTTGCTCGCGGCGCTGGCGATCACCGGCGTCGCGCACGCCCAGTGGCCGGACAAGCCGATCAAGTTCGTCGCCGCCTTCGGGCCGGGCACGGCGACCGACACCGTGGCGCGCCTGCTGGCGCAGGAGATGGCGCCGCTGCTCAAGCAGCCCGTGGTGGTCGAGAACAAGCCCGGCGCCAACGGCATCATCGCCGCCGAGGCGGTCAAGAACGCCACGCCCGACGGCTACACCGTGCTGATCACCACCAGCACGACGCATGCCGGCAACCCGGCGATGTACAAGAGCCTGCCCTACGATCCGGTGAAGGACTTCATGCCGCTGGGCCAGCTGACCTCGGGCCTGGCGATTCTGCTGGTCGCCGCCAAGACGCCAGCGAACACACCGCAGGAGCTGGTGGCGCTGGCCAAGAAGCAGCCGGGCAAGCTTACCTTCGGCAGCGGCAACGGCTCCTCGCGCATCTCAGGCGAGATGTTCAAGTCGGCCACCGGCATCGACATCCTGCACGTGCCCTATCGCAGCGCGCCGCAGGCGTTGGCCGATCTGCTGGCCGGCCAGATCGACATGATGTTCATCGACGCCATCGCCGGCATGGCGGCGATCAAATCCGGCCAGGCGCGCGCGCTGGGCGTGACCGGCACTGGCGGCGAGCGCGTGCCCGCGCTGCCGGATGTGAAGACGTTCGAAGAGCAGGGCATACAAGGCGTGGTGCTGACGGCGTGGAACGCGGCCTATGTTCCATCAGCCACGCCGCAGGCTGTTGTCGACAGACTGGCGGCCGCGATGCGCAGCGCCACCGAGCAGCCGCGCTACCGGGAGGCGCTGGCGAACCTGGGTTCCGTTAGCAAGGTGACGACGCCGGCGGAACTCGCGGTGTTCCAGGTCGCCGAGATCGAGAAGTGGCGCAAGGCCGTGCGCGAAGCCGGCATTCCGCTGGAATGAGCTGAAGGGAGATTCCAATGTCGGCAGGACAATTGCGCAGCTTGCTGCGCGCCAAGAAGCTGATCATCGCGCCGGGCGCGATCGACGGCATCACCGGGCGGCTGATCGAGCAGGCCGGGTATTCCTGCGCCTACATGACCGGCGCCGGCACCTCGGCGACCATGGGCTATCCCGACTACGGCCTGGTGACCATGAGCGAGATGGTCGCCAATGCCGGACGCATCGCGTCCTCGTTGTCGATCCCGCTGATCAGCGACGCCGACACAGGTTACGGCAACGAGCTCAACGTCTTCCGCACGGTGCAGGAGTTCGAGCGCGCCGGCGTCGCGGCGATCCATATCGAGGACCAGGTGTTCCCGAAGAAGTGCGGCCATCTCGACGACAAGGAGCTGATCCCGCGCGAGGACTATGTCGCGAAAATCCGGGCCGCCGCGGCCGCGCGCCGCTCGCCCGACTTCACGATCATCGCCCGCACCGACGCGCGCGCCGTGGTCGGCTTCGACGAGGCGATCGCGCGCGCCAACGCGGCCCTGGCCAATGGCGCCGATGTCGCCTTCGTCGAGGCGCCACAGACCATGGAAGAGATCGCCGCGGTGCCGAAGCGCGTGAACGGCCCGTGCCTGCTCAACGTCGTGCGCGGCGGCAAGACGCCTGATATCGACATGACCGACGCCGAGGCGATGGGCTACGCCATCGCCATCTTCCCCGGCCTGCTGTTCGCCGCGATCATCGCCGCCTGCGACCAGCAGCTGGCCGAGCTCAAGAAGACCAACCGACACCCGAAGATCGCCGGCGGCGTGCCGCTGCGCGAGACCTTCGCCCGCTTCGGCGCCAACGATTGGGACGCGCGGCGCACGGCCTATCGCGATCGGCCCAAGGCGGCGGAGTAAGGCTGGGGGCGCGCCACTCCAGTGGCGCGTCTTGGTCCACGACGCGCCACTGGAGTGGCGCGCCCCGGCCGCTAAGCCGTGCGGTCGCGGCGGCGGCGCGGCAGGGCGCGGGCGGCGCCAGTCAGCAGCTTCTGCGACTCGCTGACGATGGTCGTGCCGACCGATTGGCGGACCTCGCGGTCGAACTTCGACAGCGCCTCGCGGATCTGCGCGATCAGCGGCGCGGCGTCGGCGTCGGGCATGCGGAAATAGGCCTGCGCCTCGGCCATCAGGGCGGGCAGCGCGGCGGCGGCCGACTTGGCGACGACGGCCGAGGACGAGGCGGCGGACTTCGCCGCGGCCGCCGACTCGGACACCTTGGCCATCAGCTCGTGGATGTTGCGGCCCATCTCCTCGGCGTGCGCCTTCCAGTCGGCGGTGGCGATCTGCAGGCTGGCGTGGCGCAGGCAGAGCGGATCGCCGCTGACGGCGGTGTTGCGCACGGCCAGCCGGCCGCAGCGCACGCAGGAGCAGGCCATCTCGGCCGACGCCACCTCGACGATCTGCGCGATCAGCTCGGCCGACTCCGGGGCGCCGGTCCAGGTCGCGTCGAGCCCGCCATCGCGCTTGGCGATCGAGATCCAGCGGAAGCTGTCGAGCTCGGAATCGTCGAGGATCTGCGTGACCTCGGAGAACATGTTGGTGACCGACGAGATCCAGCCCAGCGGCAGGGCCGCGAGCTGTGTCCGCGCCGTGTCCTCGATGCGCTCCTCACAGGCCGCCAGAAGTGTCCGCAGCCGCTTGTTGGATCGTTGCTGTACCATCGCGCCACTCCCGGCCACAGGCCGGCCCAGGCACTCTTCGTGCCGCTACTGTCACATGTTGGGACGACCGGGCCCAATCCCCGGTCATGCCGTCAGAGTACAGTCGAGTTGCCGCCAAGTCACGATCTCTCGGCGACATCAATGTCACAGGTGCGCGACAGTTCCCGCTACAATAGTCGTATGGACGACGAGACCTCCCTGCGCGTCTACAGCGATCCCCTGGCGCGCTGGTTCGTCACCGAGGCGTACCGGATCACCGACACCAGCGCGCTGATCGCCGCGGCCGGCGAGCAGCTGGTGAAGGCGGGTATCCCCTTGTACCGCCTCGCCTATTTCCAGGGGACGCTGCATCCGGAGTTCGCCGGCACCGGCTATTTCTGGCGCCGCGGCCAGGGCGTCGAAGCCTTCAGCGCGCAGCACGGCCTCTTCGAGTCCGATGCTTACCGCGACAACCCGCTGCCGGCGGTGCTGGAGCGGCGCAAGACCGTGCGGGTGCGGCTGGAGCGCATCGAACCGCAGGCGCCGGTCCTGCGGCAGCTCAAGGAGGAGGGCGCCACCGACTACGTCGCCCTGCCGCTGATCTTCTCGACCGGCCATGTCGACGCCTTGAGCGTGGTCTCCGACCGGCCCGGCGGTTTCTCGGACGCCGATCTCGACCGCATGTTTTTGTTGCAGTTTGCTTTCACCCGGCTCGTCGAAGTGCATTCCCTGCGGGATACCGCGGTCAATCTGCTCGACGCCTATGTCGGGCACGCCGCCGGCGAGCGCATCCTGGCCGGCGAGGTCCGTCGCGGCGGCGGCCGGACCATCGAGGCGGTGATCTGGTATTGCGACCTCAGGGGCTTCACCCGGATCTCCGACAGCCTGCCGCGTGACAGTGTTGTTACGCTGCTCAACGACTATTTCGGCGCCATGGGGGCGGCGGTCACAGGCGCCGGCGGCGAGATCCTGAAATTCATGGGCGACGGCATGCTGGCGATGTTCCCCGTCGCCGTGCCGAGCCAGCGTCATTTCATCGCCCAGCGCGCCGTATTGGCCGTCGTCGAGGCACAACGCGCCATCGACGACCTCAACCGTCGGCGCGCGGCGGACGGCGAGGCGGTGGTGCGCTTCGGCCTGGCGCTGCATGTCGGCGAGGTCAATTTCGGCAATATCGGCGCCAGCAAGCGGCTGGACTTCACGGTGATCGGACCGGCCGTGAACTACGCCGCCCGGCTCGAACGGCTCTGCGCCACGATCGGCCGGCCGGTTGTTCTCTCGTCGGCGCTGGCCGGTCTGCTGCCCGCGGGCGACGTCGTGAAGCTGGGCGAATACGCGCTCAAGGACATCGCCCAGCCGCAGCCGGTCTACGGTCTGCCATAATCGGCTGTCACAGGCTGATACCTGAAGCCATAGGGGCGCCGCGATCCTGCCCGCCGGCCGCCCTCGTCGGTGGTCATATAAGTGCCCAACCGGCTCCAGGAGGACGCCCATGAACCGTATCGCGCTGACCACCCTGATGACCCTCTCGCTCGGCCTCGCCGCCTGCGGTGACAACCAGATGGATCGCAGCCTGAGCGGCGCCGGTATCGGCGCCGGCGCTGGCGCGGTCGGCGGCCTGCTGGTCGGCGCGCCGCTCGAGGGCGCCTTGCTCGGCGGCGTGATCGGCGGCGCCACCGGCGCGTTCACCCAGCGCAACCAGATCGATTTCGGCCGCCCGATGTGGCGTTAATGGTCTTGCTGGGAGCGCCGGCGTTCCGCCGGCGCTCCCAAAGAGACGGCGACGTCTCAGCCCTTCATGAACCGCTTGAGTCGGCCGTCGATGATCTCCTCGGCCTCGCGCATGATGCGGTCGATGAGTTCCTTCACGGTGGGCACGTCGTGGATCAGGCCGGCGACCATGCCGCACGACCAGGCGCCGGCGTCCATGGCGCCCTCCTTCATGATCTTGGGATAGACGCCCGCGACCTCGGGCAGGATGTCCTCGAACTTCACCTTCGTGCCCAGCGCCTTCTCCTTTTCGAGTAGTCGTTCGACGGCGGCGTTCTTCAGCACCCGTTCGGTGTTGCGCAGCGGGCGCATCACCAGGCGGGTGTCGAGCTCGCTGGCGGCGACCAGCGCCTGCTTCACGTTCTCGTGGATCGGCGCTTCCTTGGTCGCCATGAAGCGCGTGCCCATGTTCATGCCCTCGGCGCCCAGCGACAGCGCGGCCACCAGCGAGCGGCCATCGGCCATGCCACCCGAGGCGACGAAGGGGATCTTCAGCTCCTCGGCCGCGCGCGGCAGCAGGATGAAGTTGGGCACGTCGTCCTCGCCGGGATGGCCGCCGCACTCGAAGCCGTCGACGCTGACCGCGTCG
>CAYTFW010000027.1:38916-44110 GCA_964437145.1 uncultured Rhizobiaceae bacterium | reverse complement strand
CACCATCACCTCGGTGGTCGGCGTCACCGGCAATCCCGGCCAGGCGAACTACGCCGCGGCCAAGGCCGGCCTGATCGGCATGTCGAAATCGCTGGCCGCCGAGGTCGCCTCGCGCGGCATCACCGTGAACTGCCTGGCGCCGGGCTTCATCGCCACGCCGATGACCGACAAGCTCACCGACGAGCAGAAGGCGATGATCCTCAATCGCGTGCCGGCCGAGCGCCTGGGCACGCCCGACGACATCGCCGCCGGCGTGATCTATCTCGCCAGCGACGAGGCGGCCTATGTCACCGGCCAGACCCTGCACATCAATGGTGGCATGGCGATGATCTGAATGGCGAAGGCGCCAGTCACCTACAGGCTCAGCAGGCGCGGCGACGCCAAGGTCGCGCGCGCCGCCGATCGCGGCCTGTCGGCGTACAACAAGCCCTATAGCGGACCGGCGAATTTCAACTACTTCACCATCGCCGCGCGCAACGAGAAGGGCCGACTGATCGGCGCCGTCGACGCCTACGGCTACTATGGCTGGCTGTTCGTGCGCTATCTCTGGGTCGATGGCCGCTATCGCCGTGGCGAGCAGCGCGTCGGCAGCGAATTGATGGACCGCGCCGAAGCCTATGCCAAGAAATGCGGCTACTACGGCATCTGGCTCGACACCTTCGAGTTCCAGGCGCGGCCGTTCTACGAGAAGCGCGGCTACAGCCTGTTCGGCGAGCTGAACGACAACCCGCCGGGCTACAGCCGCTATTTCATGCGCAAGATGATCGGCAAGCCGCCTAGAGGTCGGCGCCGACAGCCTTCTCGACCGACGTGAAACCGTCGGCCTTCAACAGCGCCGACAGCTCGTTCTTGATCCGCCGCACCAGGCCCGGCCCCTCGTAGACCAGCGCGCTGTAGAGCTGCACCAGCGAGGCGCCGGCCCGGATCTTGTCGTAGGCGTCCTTGCCCGAGGCGACGCCGCCGCAACCCACCAGCGGGAAGCGGCCCGCGACATGCTTGGCGGCGATGCGCAGCACGCTGGTCGACAGCGCCGTCAACGGTGCGCCGGACAATCCGCCCGTCTCGCTGCGCCGTGCGCTCTTCAGGCCGGGCGGGCGCGAGATCGTCGTGTTGCCGACGATCATGCCGTCGATCGAGGCCTCCAGCGCGGCGGCGACGATGTCCTCGAAATCGGCGGCGGTGAGATCGGGCGCGACCTTCACGACCACGGGGATCTTGCGCGCGCCGAGCACCGCCTTCACGCCTTTGAGCAGACCGGCCAAGGCGTCGCGCGCCTGCAGGTCGCGCAGCCCCGGCGTGTTGGGCGAGGAGACGTTGCAGACGATGTAGTCGGCGTAGGCCATCAACGCCCGGGTGCAGGTCACATAGTCGGCGGCGCGATCGACACTGTCCTTGTTGGCCCCGACATTGATGCCGACGATGCGCACGCGATCGCGCGTCTTCAGCCGCTCGCGCGCCGCCTCCAGGCCATCACCCGGAAAGCCCATGCGGTTGATCAGGCCGCGATCCTCGGGCAGCCGAAACAGCCTCGGCTTGGGATTGCCCGCCTGCGGCTTGGGCGTGATCGTGCCGACCTCGACGAAGCCGAAGCCCATGCCGAGCGCCGCCGTCGCGACCTCGGCGTTCTTGTCGAAGCCGGCGGCCAGCCCGATCGGATTGCGGAAGCGATGGCCCCACACCGTGATCGCCAACGCCGGATCCTCCGGCAGCACATCCTTCGGCGCGAGCCCCGACTTCAGCACCTGAATCGTCAACCGATGCGCCGCCTCGCCGCCCAAGAGGCTCAACACGGGGCTGACGACAGACCGATAAAGGCTCATGTCCCCCTCTCCCCTCGCGGGAGAGGGGCTAGGGGTGAGGGGGCCTCGCCATCTGCTCGGAGGTTCAAATCAATCACCGTCAGCACGCCATCGAGATTGCCGAGCACCTCGTTATTCCAGAACCGCAGCACACGGAAGCCACTCTTTTCCAGATGCGCGCTTCGCCGCGCATCGTATGCGGTGCGCTCGTCGTGCTGACCGCCATCGACTTCGATCACCAGCTTCGCGTCGAAACAGACGAAGTCGAGAATGTACTGATCGAAGGGAACCTGACGTCGAAACTTCCAACCGGCAAAGCGGCGATCACGCAACGCGAACCAGACTCGGCGCTCGGCGTCCGTCATGTCCTTGCGCAGAGACCGAGCGCGTTGGACCGTCATACCCCTCACCCCTAACCCCTCTCCCGCAAGGGGAGAGGGGAACATGATTCAATCCAACCTGAATCCCTGGCTGCGGACGTAGGCGCCGAAATCGGCGCGGTCGGGGGAGGCGTATTGGCGCGCCTTGTCCTCGGACCAGCCGTAGAATTCGGCGCGGCCGAAGCGCGCCTCGTCGCGTTGCTGGCGGTAGGGGAAGATGCCGTCGCGGCGGCGGTCATAGGCGTCGACCTTGTCGCGGATCGCGGTCTCGTCGAAGCGATCGACATGGACGCGCGCGGCCATCGGCAGGCGCGCGCTCATGTAGCCGGCATCGGCCGGCCAGCCGACGCCCAGCCCGGCGACGGGAAAGACATAAGCCGGCAGGCCGCAGAGATCCGACACCGTGCGCGCGTGGTTGCGGATGGTGCTGATCGGGCAGCAGCCCAGGCCGGCGGTTTCGGCCGCGACCACGAAGGTGGTCATCACGATGGCGCCGTCGACGGCGGCGTTGAAGAACGAGTCGAGATGGTCGTTGGGCCACGGCTTGGCGCGCCACTCGGCGATCTGGCGCTGGCGGCGATTGTTGCCGAGGAACAGCAGCAGGGCGGGGGCCTTGGCCATCCAGGGCTGGTCGGGCAGGAGGCCGGCGATCTTGGCGCGCTTCTCGGCGTCGGCGACGATCAGGATGTCGCCCTGCTGCAGATCGCTCTTGGTCGGCGAGGAGAGCGCGGCGGCGCACAGCAGGCGCAGCATGGCCATGTCGACCGGCTTGTCGCTGAAGCGGCGGATCACGCGGTGGTCGAGCAGGCCACGGATGGTCTCGACGCCGCGGGCCAGGTCGCGCGGCGCCTCGAGGCGCTCGCCAAAGCGCTTTTCGATGAGATCGAGCAGATCCTGCACGCTGTTCTCCTTGTCGCGAGGCCGACGCGGCCGGCAGTATCGTCCCATGGCAGGCCCGATTTCACTAGAAAGCTACAAGGAGGCGTTGGTTTTCCTCGCCACGGCCGGCGTGATCGTGCCGGTGTTCCATCGCCTGCGCATCAGCCCGGTGATCGGCTTCCTCGCCGCGGGCGTCGCGCTGGGCCCTTACGGCCTGCATCGACTGTTTCCGCCCGACTCGTGGATCGGCGTCATCACCCTGTCGGAAGCCGACAGGGTAGCGCCGCTAGCCGAGCTCGGCGTCGTCTTCCTGCTGTTCATGATCGGGCTGGAGCTGTCCTGGGAGCGCCTCAAGCTGATGCGCGAGCGTGTCTTCGGATTGGGCGGCCTGCAGCTGTTCACGGCGATGGCGACCATCGCCGGCATCGCCTATGCGTTGGGCCAGTCGACGGTCTCGGCGGTGATCATCGGCGGCGCGCTGGCGATGTCCTCGACCGCCATCGTGATTCCCACGCTGGCGGCGCGGCGTCGGCTGGCGTCGCCCACCGGCCGCGCCAGCTTCGCCGTGCTGCTGTTCCAGGACCTCATGGTGGCGCCGCTGCTGCTGATGGTGGCCGCGCTCGACGATCGCGCCGGTGGCGGATTGTGGACCGTGCTCTTCGCGCTGGGCCGCGCCGCCTTGGTGCTGCTGGTGCTGGTCGTGGGCGGTCGCCTGCTGCTGCGGCCGATGATGCGTTACGTCGCGGGCACGCGCAGCCCCGAGCTGTTCATGGCGGCCTGCCTGCTGGTGGTCGTCGGCACCGGCCTGCTGGCGGCGCTGGCCGGCCTGTCGATGGCGTTGGGCGCCTTCGTCGCCGGGTTGCTGCTGGCCGAGACCGAGTTCCGGCGCGAGATCGAGGTGATGATCGATCCGTTCAAGGGGCTGCTGCTGGGCCTGTTCTTCGTCACCATGGGCGCCGGCCTGAACGTGCCGTTGATCCTCGAGCGGCCACTGATCGTGGGCGCGATCGCGCTGGGCCTGATCGCGCTGAAGGTGGCGCTGCTCTATCCGATCGGCCGCGCGCTTGGCCTGCCCGGCCGAGTCGCGCGCGACGTCTCGCTGCTGCTGGGGCCGGCCGGCGAGTTCAGCTTCGTGCTGCTGCCGGCCGCGGTGGCCGCCGCGCTCGTGCCCGGCCCGGTGGCGCAGCTGGTGATCGCCGGCGCGACGATCAGCATGGTGGCGTTGCCCGCCATCGCCGCGATCGTGCTGCCGCGCCGCGGCGGCGTGCGTGCGCCAGCGCCGGGCACGATCGAGCCGCCGCCCGAGGACACGCAGGCGCGCGTGATCGTCGTCGGCTACGGTCGCGTCGGCATGCTGGTCGGCGACATGCTGACGCGCCACGAGATCCCGTACCTCGCCATCGACACCGACCCCGAGGTCACGGCCAGGGCACGCGGCGAGAACAAGCCGATCTACTACGGCGACGCCTCGCGCATCGAGTTCCTGCGTCGCTGCGGCCTGGCCCATGCTCGCGCCTTGGTCGTGACCACTGACGATGCGGACGCCGCCGAACATATCGTGCGAGCGGTGCACAAGGAGCGCCCCGATCTCACGGTAGTTGCGCGCGCGCGCGACGCGCGCCACGCGGCAAGACTCTACGCACTTGGTGTGACCGACGCGGTGCCGGAGACTGTCGAGGCCAGCCTGCAATTGTCGGAAGCGGTACTCGTCGACATCGGTGTGCCCATGGGACTCGTCATCGCCTCGATCCACGAGCGCCGCGACGAATACCGCCAGGAACTCAGCACAACAGGTGCGTCGCCGTCGCCGCGCCGCGCGGGTCGACGATTCCATCGGCGGCGAGATACAGAATGATACACGTCGTTACGACGACGTGAACATCCGCGCCATCATCTCGCCGCATCCACCTCGGAAGCTCCGCGCATCTCGAGTAGTGACAGGTGAGACGATGAGACCCGCGCCCAACGACCATCCATCGCCGACCAGCCGCGTCCGTCACGTCGATGTAAAGGATGCCGAACAGGCGTTGTGGCAATTGCTCGACCCGCGTCGCTCAGGCGATCGACGTTTCCGTCGCCGCGTCGCCATCGGACCCTATGTCGTCGATTTCGCCTGCGTGGAGGCGCGTCTCGTCG
>CAYTFW010000027.1:0-38906 GCA_964437145.1 uncultured Rhizobiaceae bacterium | reverse complement strand
CGTGGCCTGCCGGCGGGCGGGCGCGATTACAAAAGCGTGCGCACGCGTTTCCTCGAGCGCCAGGGCTTCAGCGTGCTGCGCTTCTGGGCCAACGACGTCGTCGCCCGCGCCCCCGCCGTGCGCGACACGATCCACGCACGGCTGCTGCAGTAGCCCGCCGTCATACTGAGCGAAGCGAAGGATCTCTTTGGGACCGTCGGCGTCTCGCCGGCTCATGATGCCGGCGAGACGCCGGCGGTCCCAGGAAGACACCCTCGCTGCGCTCGGGATGACGGATAGGGCTCAGACGTCTAGGTCGCGCGCGAACTGCGCGTTCTGCTGGATGAAGGCGAAGCGCTTCTCCGGCTTGCGGCCCATCAGATCCTCGACCAGCGTCGAGGTGCGCATCGCCTCGCGGCGTTCCTCCTCGCTGGCGGCGTGCGGCACGTCGACGCGCAACAGCGTGCGGCGCGCCGGATCCATGGTGGTCTCGCGCAACTGCGACGCCGGCATCTCGCCCAGGCCCTTGAAACGGCTGATCTCAACCTTGCCGTTGCCGGCGAAAGTCGTGGCCAGCAGCTCGTCGCGATGGGCGTCGTCGCGTGCGTACTCGATGCGTCCGCCGCGCGAGAGACGATAGAGCGGCGGCTGCGAGAGGAACAGGTGGCCCTTCTCGATCAGCTTCGGCATCTCGCGATAGAAGAACGTCATCAAGAGCGACGCGATATGCGCGCCGTCGACATCGGCGTCGGTCATGATGATCACGCGTTCGTAGCGCAGGCGCTCGTCGTCGTAGCCGGCGCCCGTGCCGCAGCCCAGCGCCTGGATCAGGTCGTTGATCTCCTGGTTCTCGCGCATCTGCGCGTTCGAGGCGCTGGCCACGTTGAGGATCTTGCCGCGCAACGGCAGGATCGCCTGCGTCTCGCGATCGCGCGCCGATTTCGCCGAGCCACCGGCGGAATCGCCCTCGACCAGGAAGATCTCGGTGTCCTCCCGTCGTGACGACGAGCAATCCGCCAGCTTGCCGGGCAGGCGCAGCTTGCGCGTCGCGGTCTTGCGCTGCTGCTCGCGATCCTGCTTGCGCCGCAGCCGCTCCTCGGCGCGCGCGATCACCGCCTCGAGCAGCACATTGGCGGCTTCCTTGTCGCCGGTGAGGAAGTGGTCGAAATTGTCGCCGACCAGGCCCTCGACCAGACGCTGCGCCTCGACGGTGACCAGCTTCTCCTTGGTCTGGCCCTGGAATTGCGGCTCGGGGATGAAGATCGAGACCAGGCCGGCGGCGCCGTCCATCACGTCGTCGACGGTGATCTGGCCGGCCTTGCGGTTGTTCACCATCTCGCCGTAGCGGCGCAGGCCGCGCGTCAGTGCGTTGCGGAAACCGGCCTCATGCGTGCCGCCCTCGGGCGTCGGCACGGTGTTGCAGTAGGAGCGGATGAAGCCGTCCTCGTCCTGCGGCCACCACACCGCCCACTCGACCTTGGCCTGCACGCCGTTCATCTCGGTCTGCGCCAGCCCAGCGAAGGGCGCGGGGATGATGGTCGGGCGCTGGCCGATCTCCGATTCGAGATAGTCGCGCAGGCCGCCGGCGAAGTGGAAGGAGTCCTCGGCCGGCACGCTGCCGTCCTTGGGCAGCAGCGACGCGTCGCAGCGCCAGCGGATCTCGACGCCGCGGAACAGATACGATTTGGAGCGCGCCATACGGTAAAGGCGCTCCGGCACGAATTTGTGACCGCCGAAGATCTGCGGGTCGGGATGGAAGGTCACGGTCGTGCCGCGCCGGTTGGGTGCCGCGCCGACGTTCTTCAGCTTGGAGACCGGCTTGCCGCGCGAGTAGCTCTGCTCCCAGGACTGCCGATCGCGCGCGACCTCGACATGCAGCTCGTCGCTGAGTGCGTTGACCACCGAGACGCCGACGCCGTGCAGACCGCCCGACGTGGCGTAGGACTTGCCGTTGAACTTGCCGCCGGAATGCAGCGTGGTGAGGATCACCTCGAGCGCCGATTGCTTAGGATACTTCGGGTGCGGGTCGACGGGAATGCCGCGGCCATTGTCGCGGATCGTCACCTTGTTGCCGGCGAGCAGCTCGACGGTGATGGTGTCGGCGTGGCCGGCGACGGCCTCGTCCATGGCGTTGTCGAGCACCTCGGCCACGAGATGGTGCATGGCGCGCTCGTCGGTGCCGCCGACATACATGCCGGGCCGCTTGCGCACCGGCTCGAGGCCTTCGAGGACCTCGATGTCCTTGGCCGAATATTCCGAGCCGTTGCCCTTGCCGTTGCGCGGGCCGGCCGCGTCGAACAAGTCGCCGTTCTTCGCCATTGTCTTTGTGTCCATTCTCGGGCGGGCCGGTAAGGGGTTCCGGTTTGGCCGCCACGTCATCGGTATGGTACGAAACGCGCGCGAGGGCAACCGTCGGGCAAGGATTACGGAATGGCCGAGACCGCGACTCCCGGACGCGTTGTGGATTTCACCCGCGAACCCATCCTGCGCATGGTGCCGCAGCCCGCTGACATGAACGGCAACGGCGACATCTTCGGCGGCTGGGTGCTGGCGCAGATGGACATCGCCGGCGGCACGGTGGCCTCGCGCGCCGCGCAGGGCCGCGTGGCCACGGTGGCGATCACCGCCATGACCTTCGTGCAACCGATCAAGGTGGGCGACCTGGTGAGCATCTACGGTGAGGTCCGCAAGGTCGGCAACACCTCGGTGACGGTGTGGCTGGAGACCGTGGTCGAGCGCCGCCTCGACCCGACGCCCATCCGCGTCACCGAGGGCACTTTCGTCTTCGTCGCCATCGACCAGAACGGCAAGCCCAGGGCGGTGCCGAAATGAAACGTGTCGCCTGTGTCCTTGCCGCCCTGCTGGCATCCGTGGCGCCGGCGCTGGCCCATCCGCACATCATGATCAGCTCGGTGATCCGCTTCATCGAGAAGGACGGTCAGTTCACCCATGTCGAGATCGAGTGGCGCTTCGATCCGATGGCCAGCTCGATGGAAATTGTCGCCGCCGACGCCGACCGCGACGGCAAGCTCTCACCCAAGGAGGTCAAGGCGCTGGCCGACATCGCGCTGCCGGAGCTGAAGAGCTTCGGCTACCTCGCCTGGTTCTCGACCGGCGCGAAGGAGTTCCGGCCGCCCCGGGTGCCGACCTTCAACGCGCGCATCGCCGATCCGGCGCTCTTCGTGCCCGAGGACTGGGCGCCGACGCCCGATCCGCCGGGTGGGCCGATGGCCAAGCCGGCCGCACCGCCGCCCCAGCCGGACGCCAAGGCCGAACCCAAGGCGCGGCGCTTCCGCAACTTGGTGTATGTCTTCCGCTATCCGCTGGCGGCGCCGACCAAGACGCTCGCCGTGACGGCGCTCGACCCCGAGGATTTCATCCGCATCGAGGCCGACCGCAAAGCGCCGCACGAGATCATCGGCAAGGCCGAAGGCGCGAAATGCACGCTCGACAAGCACCCGACCTTGAAGAGCGAGTACTGGCCGGGCAATCCGGTCTTCGCCGACCGCGTTACCTGCACGTTGCCCTAAGGTGAGTTGGTGTCGTTGAGCATTCTTGAAAGACGTTTGTCGTCGCGAACCGCCTGGCTGACCATCGGTGGCCTGCTGCTGCTCGCCGCCCTGGGCCTGGTGCTGTTCGCCGATATCGCCGGCGGGCTGGGGCGTGTCGCGGCCGACGTGCAGTTCCGGCTGAACCGCGAGGTCACCATGCGGCTGCGCGATCTCGGCGACGGCGCCGGCATCGGCACGCTGTGGGCGTTGCTGGTCGTGGGCTTCAGCTACGGCGTGGCGCACACGCTGGGGCCAGGCCACGGCAAGGCGGTGGTCGTGGCGTATTTCCTCGACGGCAAGAAGCGGGCCTGGATCGACGGCATCCTGGCCGGAACCTGGGTGTCGATCACCCACACCGTGGCGGCGCTGGTGCTGGCCGGCGTACTGGCGTTGATCGGGCTGCTGAGCCCGCTGGCGGCGCAGGGCAGGGTTAAGCTGGTCGAGCTGGTGTCCTACGGCTTGATCTTCGCCATCGGCCTGTGGCGCCTACATGCCGGCCTCACCGGTCGGCTGCACGAGCATGATCACGGCGATGGTCATGATCATGGGCATGGCCATCATCACCACGGCCACGACCATGGGCACCACCACCATGACCATCACCACCACGAGGCGGTCCCGCGCTGGCGCCGCTTCCTGCGACTCGATTCTGGCCTCGGCCTGCTGACCGCCGCCGGCGTGGCGCCCTGCGCCGGTGCCGTCGTGATGGTGCTGATCAGCGCCGCGCTGGGCGTGCTGTGGGCCGGACTGCTGGGCGTTGTGGCCATTGCGCTGGGCATGGCGCTGACCCTCGCCGTGATCGGCATCGGCTCTATGCTGGCCCACCGTTTGCTTGTCGGCGACCGCACCTCGAACGCGGTCGGCCGCATCACCACCGTGCTGGCCGCGCTGCTCGTCGTCGGCACCAGCGGATTTCTCCTGTTCGGCGCCGTCGCGCGCCTGATGGGCGATTGACGCATGGATTGAATGGTTGAGTGCGACGACGCGCTCGTTTAGTTCCGCCGCACCATGTCCTCTCCGGCTGCGCCCGCGCGCGAACGTCGCATTCTGCTCGGCATCGTCTTCATCTGCCTCTCGGGCGCGATATTCCCTGTTATGAACGGCCTGGTGAAGCTGCTGGGCGCCAGTTACGAGTCGCCGCAGGTCGTCTGGGCGCGCACCTTGGGCCACTTGATCTTCGTGATCGCGCTGTTCGCGCCGGCGCGCGGCATGGCGGGCCTGCTGCGTTCGACCAAGCTGCCCTGGCAGATCGGTCGCGGCGCCCTGTTGCTGCTGTCCACCCTGTGCTTCTTCTCTGCCGTGCAGTTCGTGCCGCTGGCCAAGGCGGCGTCGATCAGCTTCACCTCGCCGCTGATCGTCACCATCCTCGCCGTGCCGCTGCTGGGCGAGCGCATCGGCCCGCTGCGGCTGCTCGCCGTCCTGGTCGGGCTGATCGGCGTGCTGATCGTGATCCGGCCGGGCAGCGAGGTCTTCCACTGGGCCTCATTGCTGATCGTCGGCAGCTCGGCTTGCTACAGCCTCTACCAGATCCTCACCCGGCAGGTGGCCGGACACGACTCGCCTGAGACCTCCGTGGTCTACAGCGCGCTGGTCGGCACGATCATCACGAGCCTGGCCGTGCCGTTCTTCTGGACCACGCCGGCGTCGTTCCAGGACATCGCGATTCTCGCCAGCCTCGGCATCTTCGGCGGGCTCGGCCACTACTGCGTGGCGCGCGCCATGACCTACGGACCGGCCAACGTGCTCTCGCCGTTCCAGTACTTCCAGCTGATCGGCTCGGTGATCGTCGGCTACTTGATGTTCTCGGAGATACCCGATTTCTTCACCTGGCTCGGCGCGGCGGTGATCATCGCCAGCGGCCTGTTCATCGGCTGGCTCGAATCGCGCCGGCGTCCCGTCAGCGCTGGCGCTTAGAGGCCGAGCGCCGACAGATCGGGCTTCGCCTTGTGGAAGTCCGTCGCGTCCTGGAACGCCTTGCCGGCGCGCAGCACCGTCGTTTCGGCGTAGGGCTTGCCCAGAATCTGCACGCCGGTGGGCAGGCCGGCCGAGAATCCTGATGGCATCGACAGGCCGCACAAGCCGAGATAGTTGCCGGGCCGCGTGAGATAGCCGGGGATCGGCCCCATCTCGTCGTGGGTGGTGATGTCGAGCGCGGGCACCGCCGCCGCCGGCAACAGCAGCGTGTCATACGGCGCGAACCAGTGCGTGAACTCGGCGCGGCGCTTGGCCAGTCGCCGCAGCTCTTCGGCGTACTGGCCGGTCGGGTAGCCTTTGGCCGTGCGCACGCGCGCCCGCACGTGCGGGCCGATCGCCGTGGACTCGTCCTCGATATAGGCGCGGTGCAGCGAATAGGCCTCGGCGCTGACGATCGAGCCGGCGGCCATCGACAAGTTGAAGAAACCGTCGGGTAACTTCACCGCTTCGACGCGCGCGCCCAGCGACTCGAAAGTGCGCGCGCTCTTCTGCCAGTTGGCGACGACGTCGGCGTGCATGAAGTCCGGCAGCTGGGCCGCGTCGGGCAGCGCGATGCGCATGCCGGCGATGCCCGCCGTTGAGCTGCCGGCGGCGACGAAGTCTTCGAGCGGCTGACCGAGCGTCGTCGGATCACGCGGGTCGGGGCCGACCAGCGCCTGGGTCAGCAATGCGCAATCCTCGACCGAGCGTGCCATCGGGCCGATCGAATCGAGCGTCCAGCTCAGCAGCATGGTGCCGTGCAGGGAGATGCGGCCGAAGGTGACCTTCAGCCCGACCAGCCCGTTGAATGCGCAGGGGATACGCACCGAGCCGCCGGTGTCGCTGCCGATGCCCGCCGGCGCCAGCCGCGCCGCCACCGCCACGCCGGTGCCGCTCGAGGAGCCGCCGGGCGTGCGATGGGTCTTGAGGTCCCACGGATTCCACGGCGCGCCCATCAGCGGGTTGGTGCCCCAGCCGCCGAAAGCGAACTCGACCATGTGCGTCTTGCCCAGCGGCACCATGCCGGACGCCAGCAGCCGCTCGACCGTCGCCGAGGTCTCCGTGGCGACGCGCTTCTCCAGCATCTTCGAGCCGCCGGTGCCGACGCGGCCGGCGATGTCGCAGAGGTCCTTGATGGCGATCGGCAGGCCGTGCAGATCGGGCAACGGCAGGTCGGCGCTGCGCGCGAGGTCGGCGGCGTCGGCGAAGGCTCGCGCTTCCTTGGTGTAGACCTCGACATAGCTGTGCAGCTTGCCGTCCGCCTTGGCGATGCGGGTGAGGAAGGTGTCGGTGACCTCGCGGCTGGAGAAGCGCTTGGCCTTAAGGCCGACGGCCAGCTCGGTCAGCGTCATCTCGGCGATGTCGGCCATCAATATCCCCCTCGGTGGCACGGGCAACCCGCCCTGTCATTCCGAGCGTAGCGAGGAATCCAGGGGACTTGCTGGATTCCTCGCTACGCTCGGAATGACAGAGCTTGAGTAAGCGGCCCGGCCGCGAGACTATCGCAAGATTTGTCAATCGCCAGCGCGCTAGGCTCCTACCAGACCAGCGATGGAGAGGGTGGTGCTGGAGAATTTCGGCGGCCGGACGAACTACGCCAAGCGCCTGGCGCGGGTGACGGCCTACATCTACGAGCATCTCGACGAGGACATCGATCTCGCGGTGCTGGCCGAGGTGGCCGCCCTGTCGCCCTGGCACTGGCATCGCATCTACCACGCGCTCTATGGCGAGACGGTCGCCGCCACCGTGCGCCGCCTGCGCCTGCAGCGCGCCGCCGCCGATCTCGCCAACACGACGCTGCCGATCGAGGACATCGCCAGGCGCGCGCGTTACGAGGCCGTACCGTCTTTCAGCCGCGCCTTCCGCGCCGTCTATGGCCTGCCGCCGGCGCAGTATCGCGAGCGGGGCGGGCATACGCGATTCGCTGAACACCCAAGTGAGGGAGTGAACACGATGTACCCGATCGAGATCGTCAAGCTGCCCGCGTTGCGCCTTGCCGCGATCGGCCATGTCGGCCCCTACATCCAGATCGGCCAGACTTTCGATCAGCTGTTCGGCACGCTGGCGGCGCGCGGCCAGATCGTGCCGGGGATGCGTTCGATCGGCGTCTATCTCGACGATCCCAGCGCCGTGCCGGAGGAACGCCTGCGTGCCCACGCCGGCGTTGTGGTCGACGACGGCTTCGCCATGGCCGCGCCATTGGAGCCGCTCACCGTGCAGGCCGGCACCTACGCGATGCTGCGCCACAAGGGTCCCTATGCCGATATGCGCGCCGCCTATGACTGGCTGTTCGGTGAGTGGCTGGTGCGCACCGGTCACAAGGCCGATGACGCGCCGGCGTTCGAGGAGTATCTCAACAATCCGCGCGATACGCCGCCCATGGAGCTGCGTACGAACATCCATCTCAAGCTGCGCGAGGTGTCGCCATGAAGAGCTGGGGTGAGAAGCTCAACGATCCACGGCCGCATCAGGTGAAGCCGGCGCCGGTGGATATGTCCGGCATGAAGAAGGGCGAGATCATGCTGATCCCGACGGCGAAGATCGTCGATGCTTTCATTCGGACAATCGGCAAAGGCCGGTCGATGGATGTGCCGACGCTCAGGGCAAGACTCGCGCGGAAATACAAGGCGCAGGTGACGTGCCCGATCACCACCGGAATTCATCTGCGCATTGTCGCGGAGGCGGCTTGGGAGGCCCATCGGAAAGGCGCGCCGCTGTCGCGCATCACGCCGTTTTGGCGTGTGCTCGATGGGAAATCCTCGACGACGGCCAAGCTGTCTTTCGGCGCCGCCGTGGTGAAGGCGCGTCGCGCCGCGGAGGGATTGCCGGCGTAAGGCGCGCCGCCGGCGTGCCGTCAGTCGTCGAGGATGGCCACCGCGCGGGTCCAACCTGCGGAGGCGCGGTGGATCTTCACCGGGAAGCAGGCGACGGTGAAGCCGAACGGCGGTAGCTGCTCGAGGTTGCAGAGCTTTTCCATCTGCCAGTATGGCAGCTCGCGGCCCGCCTTGTGGCCTTCCCACAAGAGCGACGGATCGCCCGTCTCCTTGTAGCGCTGCGCCACCGACTTGAAGGCGGGATCCCAGGAATAGGAGTCGGTGCCGACGACCTTCACGCCCTGTTCGAGCAGGTGCAGCGTGGCGGCGCGGCCCAGGCCGCAGGCGGTGTCGGCGTAGTCCATGTCCTTGTGCCGCGTGCCGGCGCGCGTGTTGACCAGCACGATGTCGTAGGGCTTCAGCGCGTAGCCGACACGCTTGAGCTCGGCATCGATGTCCTGGGGTGTCGCGACGTAGCCGGCGTCGAAGGCGCGGAAGTCGAGCTTCACCCCGGGACGAAAGCAGTAGTCGAGCGGCACCTGGTCGATGGTCGCCGCCGGCTCGCCCGCGGGATTGTTCCGGTGGTTGGTGGTGGGGTGATAGTGCCAGGGTGCGTCCATGTGCGTGCCGGCATGGGTGCTGAGCGTGACGCGCTCGACCGCCCAGGCCTTGCCCTCGGGCAGATCCTCCTTGCGCACGCCGCCGAAGGCGCGGCTGAAGCTGTCGAACGAGGCCTCGTGGTCGGTGTACTCGATCTTCGGCTGATGATGCGGCGGCGACATCGGCCGATCCTCGAAGGACACCGAGAGGTCGATGAAGCGGCGGGGCATGGTTGGACTCCGGACGTTGCGTCTGGTCGCGATGCCCCCTCACCCCTAGCCCCTCTCCCGCGAGGGGAGAGGGGGACCTGAGACGCGAGTCTTTCTCCCCTCTCCCCTCGCGGGAGAGGGGTCGGGGGTGAGGGGGCGGTGCTGGTGAACTACGCCGCCGGCGACAGCACGTGGATGGTGCGGCTGGCGATGTGCTCGCGGGTCTTGGCGGCGTAGGCGGCCATGTGCGGCGCCGCGGCGTGCGCCTTGAGCGCGTCGAGGCTCGCCCACTTCTCGATCACCACGAAGGTGTCCGGCCCCAGCGCCTTGCCGGCGGCGAAGCCCTCGGCGTCGATCGCCGGGCCGTACTCGATGCAACCGTTCTCGGCGTGCACCGCCGGCATGTTGGCGCGGAAATGGCCGAGGATGGTGTCGCGCATGCCGGGCTTGGTGGTGATGATGGCGAGCACGTGGATCATGGTTTCTCTCCCTTTGGAAACAAGTCGCGGACGCTATGTAGCCGAGGCGCGCGCGCCGCGCACCAATCGGCCGGGGCGTGGGCCCTGAAGGACGCCGTCGCGATAGGTGACGACGCCCGACACCACGGTGGCGTCGTAGCCGCGCGCCGGCTGGCGCAGGCGGCGCGCGCCGCCGGGCAGATCGTAGACCGGCGCCGGCGCGGCGCAGGCCAGCCGGTTGTGGTCGATGACGTTGAGGTCGCCCTTGAGGCCGGGCAGCAGCGCGCCGCGATCGCCCAGGCCGACCGCGAGCGCTGAATCGCGCGACAGCCGGCGCACGATCCACGGCAGCTCGAACTTCTCGCCCGCCCGATCGCGCGTCCAGTAGGTCAGCGCGTGCGTCGGATAGCTGGCGTCGCAGATCATGCCGTAATGCGCGCCGCCGTCGCCCAGCGCGACGATGGTCCGGGGATGACGCAGCATCTCCTCCATCGCCGCGTCCGAGCAATCGGTGAAGTTGGCGGCGGGCTGATAGAGGATGGTGCGGCCGTCGCCTTGGATCAGCAGGTCGTAGGCCAGCTCCAGCGGCGTGACGCCGAGCGCCTTGGCGCGTGCGTCGATGCGTTGCTCGCGCGGCGGCGTGTAATCAGGCGGATCGCCCAGCTCGAACATCGCGCCGGCGTCGCGCATGAAGGCGAGCAGGCGCGGGTTGGCGTAGACCGGATCCTCCGCCAGCAATCGCGCGCGCAAGGCGGGGTCGCGCAGCGCCGCGACCTTCTGGGCGAGCGGCAGCGCGGCGATGGGCGCGTAGCTCGGGCAGGTCGAGAACGGATGGTAGGAGAGGTCGAGGCCGTAGAGCACCGAGGCGGGCCGTCCGGCGACCTGGCCGCGCATCGGCAAGCCGTCCTGGTTGGCGCGCTCGATCTCGCGCAAGAGGGTGCGCCAGCGGCTGCCCAGCGACGTGATGTCGAGCACGGTGAAGGAGAGCGGCCGGCCCGACGCCTCGACGATACGGCGCAGCATGGCGAACTCGCTGGCGCCCTCGTCGTCGCAATCGGCGAAGTCGTCGATCAGCTGGATCACGCCCTTGCCGACGGCGCCCATCGCCTTGGCGATCGCGCGTAACTCATCTTCGGCCGCGGTGCTGGTGGGGATCAGCTCGCCGCTGACCAGCCGGTGGAACAGCGTGCGCGAAGTGGTGAAGCCCAGCGCGCCGGCCTCGACACCCTCGCGCACGATGCGCGCCATGGCCGCCATATCCTTCGCGGTCGACGGCTCGCGCCGCGCGCCGCGCTCGCCCATCACGTAGACCCGCACCGGCGCATGCGGCACCTGGGTGGCGAAGTCGATGTCGGCGTGCCGCGCGGCGAGCGCGTCGAGGTATTGCGGGAAGGTCTCCCAGTTCCACGGAATCCCCTCGGCCATGACGATCTCGGGGATGTCCTCGACGCCCTCCATCACCTTGATCAGCATGTCGCGGTCGGCGGGACGGCAGGGCGCGAAGCCGACGCCGCAATTGCCCATCAGCACCGTCGTCACGCCATGCGTCGAGGAGGGCGCGAAGGTGTCCTCCCAGGTGATCTGGCCGTCGTAATGGGTGTGCACATCGACGAAACCCGGCGTCACCAGCCGGTCGCGCGCGTCGATCTCCTCGCGTCCCGCGCCATCGAAGCGGCCGATCGCGGCGACCCTGCCATCGAGGATCGCGACATCGCCGGCGATCGCCGGACCACCGGTGCCGTCGAGCACGGTGCCGCCACGTACGACGAGATCGAAGCGTGCGACCATGGTGTTCCTCCTCAACGCTTGATCTTTTCCTCCCTCTCCCCGCCAGCGGGGAGAGGGAGTTTGACGCGGGTCCGCTACGCCGCGCGGCCGTGGCGCAGCACGCGGCCGGGCAGGCGGTCGGTGGCGCCGAGCACGTCCTTGTCGCGCTGGCGGATCAGCGTGCCGTTGACCACCACGGCGTCGATGCCGATCGCATCGGCGACGAGGCGATCCGCGCCACCCGGCAGGTCGTAGACGCGGCGCAGCGGCGTTGGCGCCACCGTGGCGGGATCGAAAACGACGATATCCGCGGGCCGGCCCAGGGCCAGCAGGCCGCGATCCTTGATGCCGAACAGCTCGGCCGGACGCTGCGTCAGCATGTGCACGCCCTGCTCGAGACCGAAGACGCGCTTCTCGCGCACCCACTTGGCCAGGAAGTATGTCGAGTAGCAGGCGTCGCAAAGCTGGCTGGCATGCGCACCGGCGTCGGACAGCGCGACGACGGTGTTGCCGTCCTTCAGCAGCTCCTCGACCTCGGCCTCGTCGTGGTTGATCAGCGCGATGCGCAAGCGCGGCTCGAGATTGGCGTCGAGCGCCAGGTCGAGCGCGAAGTCGAGCGGGCTCTTGCCGGCCTTCCGCGCCGCGGCGACGAGCGACTGCTCCTCCAAGCTGCGGTCCTTCGGCGACCACGTGATGGTCGAGCGCTCCGCCCAAGTGCGGAGGAACGGCAGGAGCTGCTCGTTGACGCTGTTGCGGAACGCCGGGTCGCGATAGGCGCGGATGCGCGCGCCCGGGCTTTTGGCTTCCTCGGCGGCGAGCTGGTTGAACAGCTTCATCGACTCGAAGGGGAAGGGGCTGGCCCAGTTGAACTCGAAGAACAGCGGCCGACAGCTCACCTGCGGGATCACGTCGGCGCCGGACTTCTTGTGCTCCCAGGTCTTGTCGAGATACTTGCGGTGCGAGCCCGGGCCGGTGAGGCCGGCCAGCAGCGCGGTCCAGGTGACGCGGATGCCGCGCTCGCGCGACAGCTTCGACATCTCCTCGATGAAGAACTCCTTGCCGAAGGTGACCTGCATCAAGGGCGCGCCGCCTTCCTTGGCGGCGCTCGCCAAGGTCTCGATCTCCTCGTAGCTCGCCTGACGGCTGGGCACCGGCCGACCGGCGTAGCCGTTATGGGTGATCGCCTTCGACGTGGCGAAACCCAGCGCGCCCGCCTTCACGGCCTCCAGCACCGTGCGGCGCATGGTGTCGATTTCCTCGGGAGTGGCGGCGCGCTCGGTCGAGGCCTCGCCCATGGTGTGCAGGCGCAGCGGCGTGTGGCCGACGAAGACGCCGAGATTGATGGCGCTGCCGCGCGTCTCCAGCGTGTCGAGGTATTGCGGGAAGCTCTCGAAGCCCCAATCGTCGCCCAGCCCGGCCTCGAGCGCCGCGAGACTCATGCCCTCGACGTTCTCCAGGGTCTGCATGATGCGCTTGCGGTCGGTCGGCCGTGTCGGCGCGACGCCGAAGCCGCAATTGCCCATCACCGCGCTGGTCACGCCGTGCCACGGCGAGATGCTTGCGCCACGGTCCCACAGGATCTGCGCGTCGTAATGGGTGTGGACGTCGACAAAGCCCGGCGCCACGACGCGGCCTTTGGCGTCGACCGTGCGCGCGGCCTGGCCATCGGCCTTGCCCAGGGCGACCACCTTGCCGTCCTTGACGCCGACATCGCCCTTGAAGGCGGTTTTGCCGCTGCCATCGGCGATCTCGCCGCCGACGATCTTGAGGTCGTAGTCCATGATTTTCTCCCGCGCGGCCGGCATCCTGTGAACGTCCGTTCATAATGGCCGGCCAAGGGAGTAGGGGCAACCGCTCAGCGCCGCGTCGAGGTCAAACGACCTATGCGCGTCGGCGCCGGCCGTAATTCGCAGATGATCGGGCGCGTCGCGCGCTCTACAAGGTCCGATCACCACAGGCGAGATCGGGAGAGGAACGAACACCATGGCGGCCAAGCACAGGATCGCGGTGATCGCCGGCGACGGCATCGGCAAGGAAGTGGTGCCGGCGGGCATCGAGGTGGTCGAGGCGGCCGGCCGACGCTTCGGCGTCGAGTTCCAATGGACCGAGTTCGACTGGAGCTGCGAACGCTACAGCAAGACCGGCGAGATGATGCCCAAGGATGGGCTCGACCAGCTCAAGCCCTTCGAGTCGATCTTCCTCGGCGCCGTGGGCTGGCCGGGCGTGCCCGATCACATTTCCCTTTGGGGCCTGCTGATTCCGATCCGCCGCGGCTTCGATCAATACGCCAATGTGCGACCGGTGCGACTGTTCGAGGGCGTGTCGTGCCCGCTCGCCGGCCGCAAGCCGGGCGAGATCGATTTCTATGTCGTGCGCGAGAACACCGAGGGTGAATACTCCTCGATCGGCGGCCGCATGCTCGAAGGCACCGAGCGCGAGTTCGTGGTGCAGGAGGCGGTCTTCACCCGCATCGGCACCGATCGCATCATGAAGTACGCCTTCGAGATGGCGACAAAACGCAAGCGCAAGCACGTCACCTCGGCCACCAAGTCCAACGGCATCATCTTCTCGATGCCCTACTGGGACGAGCGCTTCGCGGCGATGGCCAAGAACTACCCGGGCGTCACGACCGACGTCTTCCATATCGACATCCTGACGGCCCACTTCGTGCGCAATCCGCATTGGTTCGACGTCGTGGTCGGCAGCAATCTGTTCGGCGATATCCTCTCCGATCTCGGACCGGCGGTGGTCGGCTCGATCGGCATCGCGCCCAGCGGCAACATCAACCCCGAGCGCCTGTTCCCTTCGATGTTCGAGCCGGTGCACGGCTCGGCGCCCGACATCGCGGGCAAGGGCATCTGCAATCCCATCGGCCAGGTCTGGTCGGGCGCGATGATGCTGGAGCATCTCGGCCACAAGGACGCCGCCGACGCCATCGTGCGCGCGATCGAGATCGTGCTCGCCGGCGGCGGCCCGAAGACCCCCGACCTCGGCGGCAACGGCGGCACCAAGGACCTGACGCGCGCGCTGGTCGAGGCGGTGAAGTCGGCGTGATGATGATCCCAGGATTTGATTGTACCTTCCCCCGGAGGGGGAAGGTGGCGCGCGCAGCGCGACGGATGGGGGATGTTTCAACGCGCTTGGTGTCCGTCTTCGACATCCCCCTTCCGCCCTTCGGGCACCTTCCCCCGGAGGGCAGGGCGATCGCGTATGGTTTGTCGGCTGTCTTCGGGCCGCGCCGCTCCAGCGGCGCTCATGATGCGTCGCTGGAGCGACGCGGCCCAAACACCATGAAAGTCGCTGTTTGGTCGGGGCGCGCCACTCCAGTGGCGCGTCTTGTCGATCGGCCGACGCGCCACTGGAGTGGCGCGCCCCCAGCCTTGAACGCCATATGCGATGGCCCTGCCCCTCCGGGGGAAGGTAGGAAGCTCTTCATACGCGCATGCTCTACCCTCCGGGCGAAGGCACATCGCTGATGTCCGTCTCACTCGACATCACCGAGGGCCTGGCGACGCTGACCTTCGACGCGCCGCCGGCCAACGCTGTCGACCTCGAGTTCACCGAGGCGCTGATCGCGCGGCTCGATACGTTGAGGGCGGTGAGCGGCGTCGGCGCCGCCATCGTCACCGGCGCCGGCCGCGCCTTCTGCGCCGGGGTGAATTTCAAGGTCGTGCCGGGTTACGACGCCGAGGCCAAGCGGGCGATGGTCGGCAACATCAACCGCATGGCCTCGGCGCTCTACGCTTTGCCGTTCCCCGTGGTTGCCGCCGTCAACGGCCCGGCGATCGGCGGCGGCATGGTGCTGGCGATGGCCTGCGACTTTCGCGTCGCGGCGCGCGAGGCCGCGCGCTTCGCGCTGGGCGAAGTGACGGCGAACATCCCCTATCCGGCGGTGCCGCTGATCGTGCTGGAGGATTCGCTCGATCCCTCGGTGCGCCGTGATCTCATGCTGACCGGCCGCATCCTCGACGCCAATGGCGCAACAGCGATGCGCATCGTCGATCATGTCGTCGAAGCCGGCGCGCTGCTCGACGCCGCCCGCATGATGACGACGACCCTGGCCAAGGCGCCGGGCTACGCGCGCGTCAAGGCGCAGCTGCGCGCGCCGGCACTCGCGCGCATGCGCGCGGCGATCGAGAAGGGCGACGATCCCATGCTCGAGGAGTGGGTCTGACGATGTTCCCGGGTTTCGAGCGACGCCGCGCCCGCGTGCCCATGGCGGGCGGGCAGGGCGAGATCCACTACGTGATCGGCGGCAAGGGGCCGCCGGTGCTGATGCTGCACGGCCATCCGCAGACGCTGTTCATGTGGCACAAGGTGGCGCCCGCGCTGGCCGAGCGCTTCACCGTCGCGTGCGCTGATCTGCGCGGCTATGGCGACAGCGAGAAGCCCAAGGGCGACGACAAGCACGAGACCTATTCCAAGCGCGCGATGGCGGCCGACATGGTGGCGCTGATGCGCGGGCTGGGCTTCGAGCGTTTCGCGCTGGTCGGCCACGATCGCGGCGGCCGCGTGGGGCATCGGCTGTGCCTCGATCATCCCGATGCCGTGCGACTGTTCGTGCCGATCGACATCTCGCCGACCTTGACGATCTACGAGTCCACCAACCGCGAGCTGGCGACGCGCTACTTCCACTGGTTCTTCCTGATCCAGCCCTATCCGTTTCCGGAGAATCTGATCGAGCACGACATCGACTTCTACATGCCCTGGATGCTGGGCCAGCGCTGGCGCGCTCCGATCGTGCACGAGCCCGAGGCGATCGCCGAGTACATACGCTGCGCCAAGCTGCCCGGCACGATCCACGCCATGTGCGAGGACTACCGCGCCGCCGACAGCATCGACCTCGAGCACGACCGCGCCGACCTCGCGCCCGATGGAAGGCGTACGCGCTGTCCGATCCACGCGCTGTGGGCCCAGAACGGCATGATCGCCAAGATGTTCAACCCGATCGTCGATTTCGCGCCCTGGGCGGCGGCTCCGATCACCGGTAAGGCGCTGCCGGGCGGGCACTATCTGCCCGAGGAGTCCTCACGTCAGGTGATTGACGAACTGCACCGCATCCTTTAGGCCCCGCCCACAACCGTCCGTCCCCAGAGGAAACCGATGATCTCGCGCCGTTTCATGGCCGCCGCCACGGCAGCCTTCGCCCTGGGCGTTTCGGGCCAGGCTCTGGCCCAGGCAAGTTATCCCTCCAAGACCATCACCGTGATCGTGCCCTTCGCGGCCGGCGGCCCGACCGACGCGCTGGCGCGCATCCTCAGCGCCAAGATGTCCGAGAAGCTCGGCCAGCAGATGATCATCGACAATGTCGGCGGTGCCGGCGGCACCATCGGCGTCGCCAAGGCTGCGCGCGCGGCGCCTGATGGCCACACGCTGGCCTTCACCCACATGGGCACGCTCGCGGTCAACATCGCGCTCTACAAGACGCTGCCCTATGACAGCGTGAAGGACTTCGAGCCGATCGGCCTGGGTGGCACCAACCCGATGGTGCTGGTGACCAAGAAGGGCCTGCCGGTGAAGGACTTCAAGGAGTTCGCCGCCTATGTGAAGGCCAACGAGGCCAAGGTGCAGTACGGCATGGCCGGCATCGGCGCGGCCTCGCATCTGGGCGGCCTGATGCTCAACAGCATGATGAAGGTCAACGTGCTGGAGATCCCCTACAAGGGCACGGCGCCCGCGCTCAACGACCTGGTCGCCGGCCAGTTCGACTACATGGTCGACCAGGCGGTGAACGTGCTGGGGCAGATCAAGGGTGGCAACATCAAGGCGCTGGGCGTGTCGACCAAGAAGCGGCTCGAGGTGCTGCCCGACGTGCCGACGATCGACGAGGCCGGCCTGCCCGGCTACGAGGTCGAGATCTGGAACGGCTTCTTCGCGCCCAAGGGCACGCCCAAGGAAATCGTCACCAAGCTCAACGCCGTGCTGACCGAGACCTTGGCCGACCCGGCGATCAGCAAGCGCCTGGCCGAGCTCGCCGTGGTCGTCCCGGGCAAGGCCGAGTCGACGCCCGAGGCGCTGGCCGCCACGCTCAAGGCCTCGATCGACAAGTGGGTGCCGGCGGTGAGAGCCGCGGGCGTGAAGCCGGAGTGATTCTTTGTCTTGGGGCCGCGCCGCTCCAGCGGCGCTCACGGCAAGAGCGCCGCTGGAGCGGCGCGGCCCAAACGGCTAGTGCTGTCCGATGAGCGTCCTCAAGCGACTGATCGAAGGCTTCGTCGATTTTCGCGCCGGTTACTGGCGTGAGAACCGGCCGTTGTTCGAGCGCCTGGCGCGCGAGGGTCAGCAGCCCAAGGTGCTGATCGTCGCCTGCGTCGACTCGCGCGTCGATCCCGGCATTCTCACCAGCACGCAGCCCGGCGACATCTTCACCATCCGCAATGTCGGCGCGATCGTGCCGCCCTACGGGCCCGACGGCCGCTATCACGGCACCAGCGCGGCGCTGGAGTTCGGTGTGCGCGCGCTGGGCGTCGAGAACATCGTCGTGCTGGGTCACGCGCTGTGCGGCGGCATGCGCGCGCTGCTGGCCGAGGACGACACCCTGCTGGCGCAGTTCGAGTTCCTCAAGCCATGGACCGAGATCATGCGCCGTGCCGCCGACGCGGTGCGGCTGGGCGCGCCCGAGCTCGATGCGGTGGAGACCCAGAAGGCGGTCGAGCAGGCCGCCGTCGTCGTCTCCATGGGCAACGTGCTGTCGTTTCCTTGGGTGCGTGAGAAGGTCGAGGCGGGGACCATTACCATCCATGGCTGGTACTTCGACCTGCGGACCGGCGAGCTGTCGGCCTTCGATCCGAAAGAGGCGCGCTTCGCGCCGTTCGTCGCCGCCAGCGATCCCGAACGGCCGATCACATCGGGCAACGCCCAACAGCTCGACACCGATCGCCTGCTGGCCCGCCTGATCGACAATTTCCGAAGCGGCAAGCCCGGCCTGACCACGGCAAGCGGCACGCTGTAGAGGCGAAACGGGCGGGACCGTGTGGCCCCGCCCGCTTTTCACTTAACGCCAGCCGCGCCGGTTGGGCGAGGTGCCCGGGCCACCACGCGGGCCCGGCGGGTTCTCCCAGTTGGTGCCGGGACCGCCGCGCCAGCCCGGCGGGTTGTTGTCGCGGTCGCGGACCCAGCCCGGCGAGGCGCCGGGGCCACCGATCGGGCCGGGCGGGTTGCCCCAGTTGGTGCCGGGGCCGCCGATCGGGCCAGGCGGATTGCCCCAGCGGCGATCGGGCGAGGCGCCCGGACCACCGCGCCATCCGGGCGGGTTTTCCCAGTTGGTGCCGGGACCGCCGCGCCAGCCGGGCGGGTTGTTATCGAAATCGCGGGCGACGGCCGGAGCCGTCGAGATCAGGGCGACCAGGATCGCCGAGGCAGCGACGAGGGCGCTATTTTTGCCGAACCGCATGGTCCTGAACTCCTACCTGACCGCCGGAAATTCGGCTGGTCTGACAGGAGGTACGGGTTGCCCAAGGCGGCGATCCCCGGCGGCCAGGCGAAATTTCTCCCGGGGATGTTCGGGCGCCTCCTACCGTACTGGCGGCGGCCGGCCGCCGGGGAGGCGCAGCAGGCCGGTCGCCAGCGCCGTGCCGGCGAGGATCAATGGGCCGCCCAGCAGCAGGCCGGGGCGGATGCGCTCGTCAAGCAGCAGGACCGCCCACAGCGCGCCGAACAGCGGGATGAGATAGGTGACGGTCATCGCCCGGGTCGGGCCGATATCGGCGATCAGCCGGAAATTCAGCAGGTATGCGGCGCCGGTGCACAGCACGCCCAGCGCAGCGGCCGCGAGCCACACGGCGGGAGGCGGCATGGCCGTCGGCGGCGCGAACGGGACGAGCGGCGCGACCACCAACGAGGCCGCGATCATTGCCCCCAACGCACTGTCGAAGGGATCGGTGCGGACAGCGCGTGCCTTCAGGTAGACGCCGACCACGCCGTAGAGGAATGGCGCGGCGATCCCTGCGGCCAGCGCGGCGACGATGCGCGTCCCGTCACCGACGACCCGCGACGAGAGGATCGCCTCGGCCGACAATGTCGCGACTCCGGCGAAACCAAGCACCAGGCCGAACGCGACTGAGCGCGTGATCGGCGTGCGTAGCCACACAGCGGCCAATGCGGCGGTGAAGGCGGGCGCCAGCGCGTTGAACAGCGCCAGCAGCGAGGCGGGCAGGGTGAGCGCGGCGTAGGCGAACAGCAGAAAAGGTAGCGCCGAGTTCAGGGTGCCGACCAGCAGGAAGTGACCGGCGTCGCGTCGTGCCTTGGGCCATCGGCGCAGAATGATGGCGACCGCAACAAGGAACAGCGCGGCCAGTCCCAGGCGCAGCGCGATCAGGGTCACGGGCCCAAGATGCGGCACGGCCATCGTCACCAGCGCGAACGAGCCACCCCATAGCGCGCCCAAGGTCAGCAGGCGCAGCGCGCTCGCGGCGTCGATCACTCCCGCGTCTCGTACAGCGCGTCGATCGGCGCCCGCGAGAAGCGGACGGCCGGCTCGCTCAGAACACGCGCTTCCCATTCGCGGAACGCCGAGTCGGCCAGCGCCGACTCGCAGTACGCCTGCGCCGCTGGCGAGAGCGCGACGTCGTAGGTACGAAACCGCGTCGCCACCGGCAGGTAGAAGGCGTCGGCCATCGAGCGGGCGCCGAATAGCCACGGCCCATCGGCGACGTTGGCGGCGCGCAGCGCGGACCACAGAAGCTCGACGCGGGCGATGTCGCGGCGCGTATCCTCCGGCAGATCGGTCGCTTTGCAGCGGCGGCGGATGTTCATCGGCAGGTCGCGGCGCAAGGCGGGGAAACCCGCATGCATCTCGGCGCAGGCCGCGCGGATTACCGCGCGGCGTTCGCGATCGACGGGCAGTAGCGCGCCGGCCGTACCGGCCTCCGCCGCCCATTCGGCGATGGCGAGGCTGTCCCAGATGGTGGTGGCGCCGACCCGCAGGACCGGAACCTTGCCGCTGGGCGAGACCGCGCGCACGGCGGCGATGCCTTCGGCACCGTAGCCGGGCTGATCGAGCTCGATGAACGTCTCATCGAAGGCGATGCCGGCCCAGCGCAGGCAAAGCCAGGGGCGCAGCGACCAGCTGGAGTAGTTACGATTACCGACGTGGAGATGGGGTGTCATGGCGCGGCGAGCCTAGACGCCGCGCCGCTTCCATCGCAGATCGCCGGGCGCCAATATCCGGTGAATTCGCGCCAAGTTCCGCCGCACGCGCGGCGGCCAACCTGCTGCCGACCGATCTGGAACGCCATGCCCTTCGATCACAATTACGCCCAGGCGACTCGAACGCGCCGCAATGTGCGCCAGATGCGACCGCTGGCCGCCATCCTCGCCTATGACGGCCTGTGCACGTTCGAGTACGGCATCGCGCTGGAGCTCTTCGCCCTGCCGCGACCGGAGCTCGACGTGCCGTGGTACGTCAGCCGCGTCGTCGGCGTCGACGGGCGGCGCCTGCGCGGCTCGGGCGGCGTGACGGTCGTGGCCGAGACCAACCTCGCGAGCCTGCGCGACGCGTCCCTCATCGTGGTGCCCGGCTGGCGCGACCATCGGGAGCCGCCGCCACGAAAGCTGCTCGCAGCGCTACGCGATGCGGCCGACGCGGGCGCACGCTTCCTGACGATCTGTTCTGGCGCCTTCGTGCTCGGCCATGCCGGCCTGCTCGATGGTCGTCGTGCCACCACGCACTGGCGATACATCGACGATCTCGAGCGAGCGTTTCCCGAGGTCAGCGTCGACCGCGCGGCGCTCTACGTCGAGGACGGCGCGATCACGACCTCGGCCGGCAGCGCGGCCGGCATCGACGCCGGCCTGGCTGTGATCCGGCATGACTTCGGTGCGCGAGTCGCGGCGATCGTCGCACGCCGCCTGGTGATGTCGCCGCACCGCGCGGGCGACCAGCCGCAGCTGGTCGAGGCGCCGGTCAGCGCGCGCTCGGGCCGCACGATTTCCGGCACGCTCGACTGGGCGCGGCGCAACCTGCACCGCCGGATCGGCGTGGCCGCGCTGGCCGCGCAATCGGCGATGAGCGGCCGGTCGTTCTTTCGCCATTTCGAGGCGGCGACCGGCACGTCGCCGCTCGCCTGGCTGCGCCAGGCGCGGCTGGTACGGGCACGCGAGCTGCTGGAGGGCACGGCGCTGTCGATGGCCGAGGTCGCCCGCCAAAGCGGCTTCGGCTCGCCGGAGACCTTCCGCGCCAGCTTCCGCCGCGCCTTGGGCGTCTCGCCCGCCGCCTACCGCCGCCGGTTCAACCCGCCGCGGCCTTGATCTCGCTGTCGCTCAGGCCGAAGGAGCGCAGCACCTCCTCGGTGTTCGCGCCGAGGTCGGCGCAGAAGCTCTTCACCGAGGTATCGGCTTCGGACATCCGGAAGGGCGCCGCCACGACCTGCAGCGTGCCGCCGGCGTCGGCGACCGGCTGCAGGACACGGCGATGGGCGGTCTGCGGGTCGGCCATCACCTCGGGCACGCTGCGATAGCGCGAGGCCGGCACACCGTTGGCCTCGAAGGCCGCCATGACGTCCTCGACGCTGTGCCGGGTCGACCACTTCTCCAGCTCGTCGACATACTCGCCCCAATTGTTGCGGCGGTCGTTGTACTTGGCGAAGCGCGGATCGGTGATCCAGTCGGGGCGGCCAGCGGCGTGGCACAGGCCCTGGAAGGTCTTCTCGCTGGCCACCGCCGGCATGACGTAGCCGGTCTTGGTGCGCACCGGCCCGAACATCGGCCGGCTCGGCGGATCGATATGCACCTGGGTGCGCATGACCTCGCCCATCAGCACGCCCAGCATGGTCTCGACCATCGACACGTCGATCATCTGGCCGACGCCGGTGGTCTTGCGCTGATAAAGCGCCGCCATGATCGCGCCGAAGCAATAGGAGCCGCTGTTGAAGTCGGCGAAGAACACACCGCAATTGTCGGGACGCTCGCGGTCCTGCTGGTAGCTCATATGCGCGATCTCGTAACCCGAGGCGGCGTGGATCATCGGCGCGTAGGCCGGCAGCTCGGCCGACGGGCCGGTCTGGCCATAGCCCGAGATCGCGGCGTAGATCAGGTCGGGCTTGATCGCATTCATCTGCTCGTAGCCGAGCCCCAGCCGCTTCATCACGCCGGGGCGGAAGTTCTCGACCAGAATGTCGGCGCCAGCGACCATGCGCTTGACCGCCGCGATCGCCGATTTCTTCTTGAGGTCGAGCACGACCGATCGCTTGCCGGCGTTCAGGTAGGTGAAGACGCCCGACGCGCCATTCCGCAGAGGCGGACGCGTGCGCATCATGTCGCCCTCCGGCGCCTCGATCTTGATGACCTCGGCGCCGAGATCGGCCAGCAGCCGCGTGCAATGAGGCCCGGCGATCGTCGTGGTGAAATCGAGGACGCGGATACCCTGGAGCGCGTTGGTCTTCATTTGTCTATCGTCCCAACAGAACCATCACCACGCCGCCGACCACGAGGATCGCGCCGCTGAACTCGCCCAGGCTCGGGCGCTCGTGCAGCATGTAGCGGCTGGCGAGAAAGGTGAAGACCAGCTCGACCTGTCCCAGGGCGCGCACCAGCGCCGGGTTCTGCAATGCGAAGCCCAGCGCCCAGCCGGCCGAGCCCATCACGCTGGTGAAGCCGACGATGCTCGAGGTGCGCCAGCTCTTGATCACGCGGCCGACCTCGCCGGGCTCGCGCGCCAGCAGCCAGGCGCCCATCACCACGGTCTGGATGGTGTTCATCAGCGCCAGCGTGAAGATCGCCTTGATCATGAAGTCGCCGGACGGCAGCGTCTCGATGGCCTGGCGGATGCCCAGCGCGGCGACGCTGAAGAAGGTGCCGGCGGCGACGCCGACCAG
Source organism: uncultured Rhizobiaceae bacterium (assembly GCA_964437145.1). Taxonomy (GTDB): domain Bacteria; phylum Pseudomonadota; class Alphaproteobacteria; order Reyranellales; family Reyranellaceae; genus JAFAZJ01. Next base: position 15,766 of record CAYTFW010000027.1, on the reverse strand, counting down.
CGCCGCCTTCTGCGTCCAGCCCATGACGATCGAACGCAGGCCCTTGGTGTCGCCCTTCACCGACAGCACCAGAACGCCGACGAGGCAGATGACGATGCCGACCCAGGCCAACCAGCCGAGATGCGCGTTCAGGAACAACGTGCCGAACAGCGCGATCTGGATGGTCTCGGTCTTCGAGTAGGCGGTGCCGACCGTGAAGTTGCGCAGCTCGAAAGTATAGATCAGCAGTGAGGTGGCGATGATCTGGCCCATGCCGCCCAGCGCCGCCCAGGCAACGAAGCGCCAGTCCCAGTCCGGCAACACGCGGTTGCCCAAGGTCAGCAGCAGCACGAGCATCAGGATCGAGAGCGGCGCGCCATAGACGTAGCGCACGAAGTTCGCGCCGTTGGTGCTGAGTTGGGCCTTGAGCTTCTGCTGCAGCGCAGTGCGGATGGTTTGAAACAGCGCCGCGCCGATGGTGATCGGTATCCAGAGTTCCACGCGATTCTTTCTGTCGGTCCTTTGGTGGCACTCTAGCGGGCGACGCGTCGCGCGGCGAGCCATGCGGCCGGGCGGCTGTCATGCTACATCGGCAGGCGGCGGGGGGAAGCATGAGATTAGCGCTTGTGGTCATCATCGGCTTGCTGATGGCGCTGTCCGTCAGCGGCGCCCACGCGCAGGCCGTCGGCTGGGTGGCCGTCGCCGCCGATTCCGCCGGGTCGGGTATCGCTACGGCCACCGGCCCCTCGAAGGCCGAGGCGGCCCGTCGGGCGAAGACCGCCTGCGGCCGGGCGACCTGCGAGGTGGTCGCCGATCGCCAGGGCGGCTGCGCCGGCGCCCTGCGCATCGTGCTGATGGGCCCCGTCCAGAAGTGGACGGGCCAGCGGGAATCCGAATGGCGCGCCCACTTCCAGCGCACCTGCCCGTCCGGCCAGTGCGCCAAGGCGATGGCCTGCGTCACGCCCTGATGCCGGACACCGTTCTGGATTTGCCCGCGGTGGCGCGGGTATGGTGCGTGCCGACCCAGCCTATGTACGTCCAGGAGTTCACGAGATGAAGAAGCCGGCCAAGGCCAAGGCGAAGAAGCCCGCGCTGCACCCCAACCCGACGCTCGACAAGTCGAAGATGCCCAGCCGCTACACAACGGTCGGGCCGGAGCGCGCGCCGCACCGCTCGTATCTCTACGCCATGGGGCTGAACGAAAAGCAGATCGGTCAGCCGCTGGTCGGCGTCGCCACCTGCTGGAACGAGGCGGCGCCCTGCAACATCGCGCTCAATCGCCAGGCGCAGGCGGTGAAGATCGGCGTCGACCGTTCCGGCGGCACGCCGCGCGAGTTCACCACCATCACCGTGACCGACGGCATCGCCATGGGCCACCAGGGCATGAAGTCCTCGCTGGCCAGCCGCGACCTGATCGCCGATTCGGTCGAGCTCACCATGCGCGGCCATTGCTACGACGCGATGGTGACCCTGGCCGGCTGCGACAAGTCGCTGCCCGGCATGATGATGTCGATGCTCAGGCTCAACGTGCCGTCGGTGTTCATGTATGGCGGCTCGATCCTGCCCGGGAAGTTCCGCGGCAAGGACATCACCGTGGTCGACGTCTTCGAGGGCGTCGGCATGCACGCCGCCGGCAAGTTCACCGACGCCGACCTCCACGAGATGGAGTGCGCCGCCTGTCCGTCGGCCGGCTCCTGCGGCGGCCAGTTCACCGCCAACACCATGGCCTGCGTCTCCGAGGCGATCGGCCTGGCGCTGCCCGGTTCCGCCGGCTCGCCGGCGCCCTACGAGTCGCGCGACGAGTACGCCACGGCGTCGGGCGAGGCGGTGATGAACCTGCTGCGCCTGGGCATCCGCCCGCGCGATATCTGCACCCGCGAGGCGTTCGAGAACGCCGCGACCGTCGTCGCCGCCACCGGCGGCTCGACCAACGCCGCGCTACACCTGCCGGCGATGGCGCATGAATGCGGCATCAAGTTCGACCTGCATGACGTGGCGAAGATCTTCAAGAAGACGCCGTATATCGCCGACCTCAAGCCGGGCGGCAAATACGTCGCGCTCGACATGCACCGCATCGGCGGCATCCCCGTGGTGATCAAGGAGCTGCTCGACAACGGGCTGCTGCATGGCGAGTGCCTCACCGTCACCGGCAAGACGCTGGCGGAGAACCACAAGGACGTGAAGTTCCCCGAGGACCAGGACGTCGTCTATCGCGTGAAGAACTGCATCACGCCGACCGGCGGCGTGGTCGGGCTCAAGGGCACCTTGGCGCCCGACGGTGCGATCGTGAAGGTCGCGGGCATGCAGCGACTCGTCTTCCGCGGCCCCGCGCGCTGCTTCGACAGTGAGGAGGAGGCGTTCGAGGCGGTGGTGAAGGGCAAGTTCAAGGAAGGCGAGGTCATCGTCATCCGCTACGAAGGCCCCAAGGGTGGGCCGGGCATGCGCGAGATGCTGTCGACCACGGCGGCGCTCTACGGCCTGGGCGTGGGTGAGAAGGTGGCGTTGATCACCGATGGGCGCTTCTCCGGCGGCACGCGCGGTTTCTGCGTCGGCCATGTCGGGCCCGAGGCGCAGGTCGGCGGCCCGATCGGCCTACTGAAGAACGGCGACATGATCGTCATCGACGCGATCAAGGGCTGCCTCGACGTCGAGCTGTCAAACAAGGAGCTCAAGGCGCGCGCCAAGAAGTGGAAGCCGAAGAAGAACGGCTACACAGCGGGCGCACTGTGGAAGTACGCGCAGCTCGTCGGCCCGGCGGTCGACGGCGCGCTCACGCATCCTGGCGCGAAGAAGGAAAGCCACGTTTTCGCCGACATCTGATCGCGACGGCCGCGACCTTCGCATCATCGACCTCGCGGCCGCCGGCGCCGCCGCGCGGGAGCAGGCGGCGCGTGCCCTTGTCGAGGGTTTCGCGCGGCAATGGCCCGAGGCCTGGCCGACGATCGAGGAGGCGCGCGAGACGGTGCGCCACTGCCTCGATCCCGATCATGTCTGCCGCGCCGCGATGATCGGCGAAACGCTGGCGGGTTGGATCGGCGCGCAGCAGAGCCATGGGCCCAAGGCGTGGGAGCTGCATCCGCTGGCCGTTGCGCCGGCATTCCAACGGCAAGGCGTTGGCTCGGCGCTGGTCGCGGATCTCGAACGGCTGCTCACCGCGCGCGGCGTTGTCACCTTGTGGCTCGGCACCGACGATGAGGATGGTTCGACCAACCTGGCGAACGTCGATCTCTACGTCGACGTGCCCGCGCGCCTCGCCGGGGCCGCGCCGCGTCGCGACCACCCACTGGCGTTCTATCGCCGATTAGGCTTTACCGTGACCGGCGTGATCCCCGACGCCAGCGGCTACGGCCGCCCCGACATCCTCATGGCCAAACGCTTGATCACGCCCTAATCCGCCACCGTCCCCGACAGCCGCTCCACCGCCTCGGCGTAGTCGCGCATGAAGTCGTAGACCACGCTGCGCGCCGATTGCTCGGTGTTCATCAGGCCGACGGCCTGGCCGACATAGTAGGTCGCCAACGCCTTGGCGCCGGGATGGCCGCTTTCCGCCAGCTGATCGATGCGGGCGAAGGCGCGGCGCACGGCGAGACCTTGCAGGGGCATAGGCAGCGGATCGGGTGCGCCCTCGGCCTGCCAGGCGTCGGTCCATGGCGAGCGCAATTGACGCGTGTATTTGCCGGTGCGGCTGCGCGAGCGCACGGTGTCGCGCGAGGTCGCCGCCAGCATCTTCTGCTTCACGGTCGAGCTGGTCTCGGCCTCGGCGGTGGTCAGCCAGACCGACGCGGTCCAGGCGCCATGCGCGCCCATCGCCATGCAGGCCGCCATCTGGCGGCCGGTGGCGATACCGCCGGCCGCCAGCACGCGCACGTTGGGGTACGGCTCCATGGCTTGCAGCACCTCGGGGATCAGCACCAGGGTCGAGATCTCGCCGCAATGGCCGCCGGCCTCGGTACCGGCGACGACGAGGATATCGACGCCAGCTTGGGCGTGGCGCAGCGCGTGTTCCTTCGACCCGGTCAGCGCGCCCACCGGCACGCCTTTGGCGCGAGCGTGCTCGAACATCGTCGGCGGCGGCACGCCCAGCGCATTGACCACCAACCCGATCGGATGCGTGAAGGCGACGTCGAGCAGCGCCGCGGCGCCCGACTCCCTGAGGTTCTCGCCGTAGGAGCCGGGCGGGGCGGCGTCCCACAGGCCTGAGGTGTCGATGCCATGGCGTTCCAGCAGGCCGGTGATGTGGCGGCGATGCTCCGGCGGAATGCGCGCTTCGAGCTCGGCCGCCGTGACGCCGCCTTCCTTGGCTTCCATCTTGTTGGGCACCAGCAGGTCGACGCCGTAGGGCTTGCCGTTCACCTTCTCGTCGATCCAGCGCAGCTCGATATCGAGCGACTGCGGTGTGTGGCCGACGGCACCCAGCACGCCCATACCGCCGGCATTGGTGACCGCCGCCACCACGTCGCGGCAATGGCTGAAGGCGAAGAGGGGAAACTCGATGCCGAGATCCTTGCATAGCGCCGACTTCATCGCTTCGCTCCCTCGCTATTCGGCGCTCACTATAGATCGTCGTCGTGGTTCCGGCCTGCCCAGTTGACGCGCCATTCCGCTCGGGGGAACGTGGTTGCGGCGCCTCCGGCGCGACGGTGGAGCGAAGCGATGACGGTCGATCAGGGAACCGCGTACGGTCTGAAGACGCCGACCTATGACCCGCGTCTCACCGAGGTCGGGCGCGGCACGCCGATGGGCGAGTTGCTGCGGCGCTACTGGCATCCGGTGGGGCTCGCGGCGGACGCCGGCGCCGTGCCGCGCGCGGTGCGCCTGCTGGGCGAGGACCTGATCCTGTTCCGCGACGGGCGGGGCCGCGCGGGCCTCGTCTATCCGCGCTGCTGCCACCGCGGCACGACCTTGTACTACGGCAAGGTCGAGGAGCGTGGCATACGTTGCTGCTATCACGGCTGGCTGTTCGATGTGCAAGGCCACTGCCTGGAGATGCCCTGCGAGCCCAACCCGACCGGTGCGCAATGCCAGCGCGTGCGCCAGCCCTGGTATCCGGTCGAGGAACGCTACGGCCTGGTCTTCGCCTATATGGGGCCGCCCGAGCGCAAGCCGGTGCTGCCGCGCTACGAGGCGCTGGAGGTGATGGGGCCGGGCGAGTTCGTGGAGACGGATGACTCCAGCATCGGTTCCGGCGGCATCCAGATCGCGCCCTGCAACTGGCTGCAGCATTACGAGAACGTGGTCGACCCGTATCACGTGCCGATCCTGCACGGCAGCTTCAGCGGCGCGCAGTTCGCGCAGATGATGATGGGCTTCCCCAAGGTGAAGTTCGAGTACGGCCCGATCAGCGTGAAGGCCACCTCGGTGCGTCGCCTGCCTGATGGCCGGAGCTTCCGCCGCGTGACCGAGGCGGCGTTGCCGACCCTGCGCGTGGTGGCCAATCCGCAGGTCGGCGTTCGCTTCGGCATGGTCGAATCGATCGGCTGGACTCTGCCGATCGACGACACGCATTACCGCATCTACGTAGCCGGCCGCGTGCGCGAGGCGGGCGAGCTGAAGAAGTTCCGCTCGAAATACAACGGCAAGACCTGGGACCAGCTCAGCGAGGCCGAGCACCAGCAGTTCCCCGGCGATACCGAGGCGCAGGTCGGCCAGGGCGCTATCACCTTCCACTCGGAAGAGCACCTGATGTCGAGCGATCAGGGCGTGTCGATGCTGCGCATGCTGTTGCGCCGCCAACTCGAGGCGGTGGCGCGTGGCGAGAACCCGGCCGGCACGGCGTTCAGCGAGGCGGACGCTTACGTCCGCTTCGAATCGGGACAATATCTCGAGGACGCGACGGCGGCGTAGGAGGCCAATCTGTCATTCCGAGCGTAGCGAGGAATCCAGGCCGCCATGGATCCCTGGCTATGCTCGGGATGACAGGGTCAGCATAGGAGGAGGAGATGCTCTGGTGGATCATCGGCGCGGTGGTGCTCGGCGGCGCTGGCCTGGGGGCCTGGCGTTACTTCGCGGCCTCTGACGGCGCGTCGGACTCGTCGACCGCGTTGCTGAGCGACGATGATTCCTCGGACTCGGATTCATCGTCGGGCAGCGGCGATACCTCGTCGAGCGATTCGTCGTCGAGCGACTCGGGCGGCGGCGACTCCGGCGGCGGCAGCGAATAGACGCCGCTCAGGCCGGCAACAGTTCGGCGTCGAGCTCGCACCACACCGGCACGTGATCCGACGGCTCGGCGCGGCCGCGCTCGGCCTTGTCGATGCCGCAGGCGCGCAGCCGGTCGGTGGCCTGCGGCGAGAGCAGCCAGTGATCGATGCGCAGGCCGTTGTCCTTGTTCCAGGCGCCGGCCTGGTAGTCCCAGAAGCTGTAGGCGTGCTCGGTCGGATGCAGCGTGCGATAGGCATCGGTCATGCCGAGATTGAGCAGGGCGCGAAACGCGTTGCGCGACTCGGGCCGACAGAGCGCGTCGTCGACCCAGCCCGCCGGATCGTAGACGTCCTTGTCGGTCGGGCAGACGTTGTAGTCGCCGCCCATCACCAGCATCTCCTCCTCGGCCAGCAGCGCCGCGGCGCGCTGCTTGAGGCGGCGCATGAAGCCCAGCTTGTAGGGGAATTTCTCGGTGTTCGAGGGATTGCCGTTGGGCAGGTAGATGCCGGCCACGCGCAGCGGCCCGGCCGAGGTTGCGAATTTCGCTTCGACGTAACGCGCCTGCTCGTCGGTGTCATCGCCGGGCAAGGCGCGCGCGGTGACCTCGACTGGCGGCACGCGCGAGAGCAGGGCGACGCCGTTGAACGTCTTCTGGCCGACGATCTCACATTTGTAGCCGGCGCTCTCGATCTCGAGCCGCGGGAATTGCGGCTCCTGGCACTTGATCTCCTGCAGCACGACGATGTCCGGCTGTGCGCGGTTGAGCCAGTCCGTGAGGTTGCCGACCCGCTTGCGGATGGAGTTGATGTTCCAGGTCGCGATTTTCATGCGGGTATTCTAGAGGACGCGTCGCTAGACGTTCACTGTCATTCCGAGCGCAGCGAGGAATCCAGGGCGATCACCTCGATTCCTCGCTGCGCTCGGAATGACAGAAGTGGATGCCCGCCGCCGCCGCAGGCGTCAAACCGCGAACGAGCTGCCGCAGCCGCAGGACGAGGTCGCGTTGGGATTGCGCACCTGGAACGAGGCGCCGACCATCTCGTCGACGTAGTCGATCTCGCTGCCCTTGATGAACTCCAGCGAGGTGCTGTCGATCAGCACCGTGGCGCCGTTCTTCTCGATCACCAGATCATCGTCGTTGCGCTTGGTGTCGAAGTCGAAATTGTACTGGAAGCCCGAGCAGCCGCCGCCCAGCACGGCGACGCGCAGCATCGAGGGCTGCGCCTCGCGTGAGGCGAGGTAGGCGATGCGGCGGGCGGCGCTGTCGGTCAGGCCGACGCCGAGGGATTCGCTCATCTCATGCTCTCCGGCGGCCTTTCGGGCCGCTGACGTCCCAAACTGCCTCTAAATGTGGGGTGTTGGTGCTTCCTGTCAACCGTATGCGGCGTAGGGGTTTGGGCGCCTCCACGCGGCTGTGGTAGGGTTCCACTGTAGTACGCACCATAAGGAACCTCATGGTCGACGCCCCTCCGGCCGCCCAGGCGCCGGCACCCCTGCCGCTCTTCTACAAGCAGCCCCGGCCGCTGGATGCCAACACCCACAGGACTACCAGGCTGCGGGACAACGCCAGTTTCGCCTTCGCCCGGCGGGCCAATTCGGTGCCGGTCAACGGCATCGAGTTCGCCATGGCCCAGCGCCACTACCCGATCGTCTTCACCGGGACCGGCAAGCCGTTCCCGGCCGCCGTCCTGGGGCTCAGGGTCGATGAGAACCTGTTCGTCGGCGAGGACGGGCGCTGGGTCGAGGCCCTCTATGTGCCGGCCTATGTCCGGCGTTACCCCTTCGTGTTCATCGAGGCGCCGGAGGACAAGCTGATCCTGGCGATCGACGAGGGTAGCGGCATGCTGGTCGACCAAGGCCCGCACAAGCTGTTCGACGATGCCGGCAAACCGACGCCGCTGGTCAACGGCGCGTTGCAGTTCTGCGGCGCCTATCAGGCCAATTTCAAGCAGACCCTGGAGTTCATCGACGCGCTGCTGGCGCAGGACCTGCTGGTCGACAATCGCGCCAACGCCGTGCTGGCCAACGGCGAGCGTCTGGCCCTGGGCGGCTTCAAGGTGGTCGACGAGGAGAAGTTCAAGGCGGTGCCGGGCGCCGTGCTCGAGACCTGGCGTAACCAGGGCTGGCTCGCCTGGATCTATGCCCACTTCTTCTCGCTGACGGGCTGGAACGCTCTCGCGGCGCTCGCCAACAAACGCCCGCCCGCCGTCGAGGTCGCGACAAGGCGCGGCTGAAGCGTTCGCCGCTGCCGCCCCAAAATTGCCATCGCATGTACGGCCCGAAAGGGTGATCTTCGTCTGCTAGAAGTTGAAGATTATTTCGAGCCTTCCGCCCCTGGATGCGGAGAGTTTTTTCGCGTTCCTATCATTATTTCAAGATCTTGTTGCTCAGCCCTTCGACGACTCCCAAAATCGTGTTATAACGCGCCGTCTGCAAAATGATTCGCGGAGAAAAAGAATGTCGAAAGGCAAGGGCGACAAGTCCGGGAACACCCTCACCGGAACACCTGCGAAGGACAAGATCATCGGGTGGGATGGCGACGACATCATCTTCGGCCTCGCCGGCAACGACCAGATTTTTGGCGGCGCGGGCGACGACCTGATCACCGGCGGTGCGGGCGACGACAAGATCGATGGCGGCAGGGGCATCGACACGGCCGTGTTCCAGGGTCTGCTGTCGGAGTACGACCTCGACTATCGGCGTGGCGACGCGGGAGAGGGACATCCCGGCAACTACAAGATCACCGTGACCGATTCGGTGGCCGACCGCGATGGGTCCGACACGCTGATGCATGTCGAATTCCTGCGCTTCGCCGATGCCGGCGTCAGTGTCGCCAACGGCGCCATCTGGACCTACGAGCTCAACGCGGCGGTCGACATCTCGGCGCAGGACCCAGGCCAAGCTACCGCTACCGACAGCTACCTCTACGCCGGCACCGGCATTCCCGCCACGGGCTTCGGCCTCGCGACCAACGCGGATGCTGGCATCGAACTCGGCCTGCAGGTGATCTACCGCCAGGGTCCGGTGGTGGCGACGACCGACACGTACGCGGATGGCGTCCTGACGTACGAGGTGGCCGACGGTCCCCAGTCAACCCTCAATGGCTCTGGCAGCAACAACGCCACTCGCGCCGCCTGGAACTTCGAGTACTCGATTGCGACCGGCCTCAACGGCGAGACCACCAGCCTCGACGACTTCACCTTCAAGCTGCTGTACGACGTCGATCCGACCGCGGCCACGAGCTATCGTACGCTCGTGCTCGAAGAGGAAACGACGCCGCAGGCCGCCGGCCAATCCGGCTTCCAGTGGCGCGACGAGGGTACCGGGCTGGTCTTCATCGCCGACGACGAGGGTACGGCGAACGTGACGCAGAACTCCGAGAACTACGCGTTCGCTTTCTTCCAGTCGTTTTTGACCGGTGCCTATGGTCCGGGCAATGCCTTCGCCGGCCCGGCCTACTTCGACATCCAGCTGCAGGCCTACGATTCGAACGACATGCTGCTGGCGCAGAACCACATCAGCGTGCACGCGATCCTGTAGGGACATCGGCGCCCTCCGCCGCCACAGGCGGAGGGCGCTACCCCTTGCGTCCTTCGCGGGCGCGCACGCTTTCGCGGTAGAGGATGTAGAGGCCCGAGCCGATCACCAGCGGCAGGCCCCACCATACGCTCTCGCCCGGCAGTTCCTGGAAGAAGATCCAGCCGAAGGCGAAGGCGAAGATGATCGCGGTGTACTCGAAGGGCGCGAGCACCGAGGGTGGCGCCAGGCGCAGCGCGCGGGTCGAGAAGATCTGGCCGACGCCGCCCAACAGCCCGACCGCCGCCAGCCACAGCCAATCCCAGCCATCAGGATCGCGCCAATGGGTGGCCGGGTCGATCAAGCACAGCCCGCCGAAGATCACCAGGCAGGCGGTGCCGTAGTAGAACATCGAGGACTCGTCGCGGTCGGTGCGCGCGATGCGGCGCAGGACGACGATGTTGAAGGCGTAGAGGAACGTCGCGCCAAGGGTGACCATCGACACGATGTCGAATCCGGCGCCGGGGTTGAGGATGATCAGGACGCCGACGAAGCCGACGCCGATCGCGCTCCAGCGGCGCCAGCCGACCTGCTCGCCGAGGATCGGGATCGACAGCGCCGCCATGAAGAAGGGTGCGGCGAAGGAGATGGCGTAGACGTCGACCAGCGGCGCGCGCGGAAAGGCCCAGAAGAAGCCGAAGGTCGCCAGCAGGCCGAACAGCGTGCGCAACGTCTGCCAGCCCGGCTGGCGCGTGCGCAGGGCGGCGACGCCGACGCTCATCGACATCATGATCATCAGCGGGATGAAGGCGAGGGCGCTGCGGAAGAGCAGGACCTGGGCCACCGGATAGCCGCTGCCCAGCCACTTCACCAGCGTATCCATCGCGGCGAAGATCACGATGGCCCCGAACTTGGCGTAGATGCCGTAGACGACGTGCCGGTCGGTGGCGCCCAACGCGGCTTGACCGAACATGCGCGCGGCTTAGCACACTTTTCGGGTTCGATCATGCGGCGGTACGGTTAATGTCACGCCGATGTCGTTCGACCACCCCCTCACCCCTAGCCCCTCTCCCGCGAGTGGAGAGGGGAACATGAACACTATGCTCGTCTTGAGGGGGCCGTGACGCATCTCCGCCGCCTCCTCGTCGCGCGTCTGCCACTGCTCGCCTCGCTGGCGGTGCTGGTGGGCGCGTTGCTGCTGCGGGTGGCCGATCCGCCCGCTCTCGCGCGATTGCGCGACGTCGCCTTCGACACCTTCCAGCGCATCAAGCCGCGCGTCGTGCCCGACGACATGCCGGTGCGCATCGTCGACATCGACGAGCCGGCGCTGGCGGCGCACGGGCAGTGGCCCTGGCCGCGCACCGTTGTCGCCCGGCTGAACGACAGGCTGGTCGAGAAGGGCGCGCTGGTCATCGCCTACGACGTCATCTTCGCCGAGCCCGACCGCTCTTCGATCCCGCGCCTGGCGCGCGATCTCGCGAGCTTCACCGATCCCGAGACCCTGCAGCGCATCATCGCGACGTTTCCCGACAACGACGTGGTGTTCGCCGCCTCGCTGGCGGGATCGCGCAGCGTATTGGGTTTCGGCTTCGAGCCGGTGGCGCGTGGCGCGGCACCCCGGCGCAAGAACGGCTTCGCCGCCGCCGGCGACGATCCACGCGGCTTCCTGCCGATCTGGCCCGGCTCGATCAAGCCGCTCGACCTGCTGGAGCAGGCGGCGCGTGGCCTGGGCTCGGTCAACACCGATGCCGATGCCACAAGCGACGCCGCCGTCGTGCGCCGCGTGCCGATGCTGTTCCGGCTGGGCGGGCAGGGCGAACCCTATCCAGCGCTGGCGATCGAGACCCTGCGCCTGGCGCAGGACGCCAGCACCTATGTCGCGAAAAGCTCCGGCGCTAGCGGCGAGCTGGCCTTCGGCACGCGCACCGGCATCGTCTCGATCAAGGTCGGTCAGGTCGAGATCCCGACCGACGCGCGCGGCCGCGTCACGCTCTACGATTCGGGCCATCGCCCGTCGCGCTACGTCTCGGCCAAGGCCGTGCTCGACGGCAGCGTGCCGGCCGACAGGCTCGATGGCCACATCGTCTTCATCGGCACGTCGGCGCTTGGGTTGAAGGATCTGCGCCATACGCCGATCGCCGCCAACATGCCCGGCGTCGAGGTGCACGCGCAGATCGTCGAGCAGATCCTGTCCGGCGTCCATCTGCTGCGCCCCGACTACGCCACCGGGCTGGAACTGCTGTTCATCGCGGTGGTCGGCGCGATCTTCGTGATCCTGGTGCCGCGGCTGGGCGGCGGGCAGATGGCGCTGGGCGCGTTGCTCGCCATCGCTATCGCCGTGTTCGGCCCATGGCTCGCCTTCTGGTCGGAGCGCCTGCTGATCGATCCGATCTTCCCCGCCGCGACCGTGGCGATGGTCTACGCGGCGGGCTCGGCCTTCGGCTTCATGCAGACCGAGGCCGAGCGCGCGCGCATCCGCGGCGCCTTCGGCATGTACCTCTCGCCCGACCTGGTGGCCCAGCTCGCGCGCCAGCCCGACAGGCTGAAGCTGGGCGGCGAGCAGCGCGAGATCACGGTGATGTTCACCGACGTGCGCGGCTTCACCACCATCGCCGAGCAATTCGACCCGCAGGCGCTGACGGTGTTCATGAACCGCTTCCTGACGCCGATGACCGACATCATCCTCGAGGCCCACGGCACGGTCGACAAGTACATGGGCGACAACATCATGGCGTTCTGGAACGCGCCGCTGGATCTCACCCATCACCCGCGCCATGCCTGCGAGGCGGCGCTGGCGATGGCGAAGCGGCTGGCCGAGCTTAACGTCGAATGGCGCGCCGAGGCGCACGAGCAGGGGCGCAACCACATCCCCGTGATGATCGGCATCGGCCTGAACACCGGCGTCGCCTCGGTGGGCAATTTCGGCAGCACGCAGCGATTCGCCTATACCTTGCTCGGCGATTCGGTGAACCTCGCGTCGCGCCTCGAAGGCCAGTGCAAGACCTACGCGGTGGGTACGATCCTGGGCGAGGCGACGGCGAAGGCGGTGGAGCAGTTCGCGTTGGTCGAGCTCGACCTGATCAAAGTCAAGGGCAAGACCGAGCCGGAGCGCATCTACGCGCTGGCTGGCGACCAGACGATGGCGAGCACGCCCGAATTCGCGGCGTTGCTCGAGAAGCAGGAGGCGTTTCTCGTGGCCTACAGGGCGGGCGATTTCGAGGCGGCGCTGGAGCGCGTGCGCGTGGCCAAGGTCGCGGCCGAGGCGGCGGGCTGGGTCTGCGGCTATCACGACGCGATGCGCAAGCGCACCAAGAAGCTGATGGCGGCGCCGCCGCCGATCTGGGACGGCGTGTTCGTGGCGAAGGACAAGTGATGCGCCCACAGGATCGCGTCGCCGCTATCGAGGCGGTGATCAGCCGCGAGGTCGGTCGCGGCGCCAGGCCGCTGATGGAGGCCACCAGAGGCAACCTGCTGCGCGCCGTCGAATCGATCGCCGACGCGCATGCGCCGCGCATCGGCCTGATCACCGGCTTCGCCGTGCCGACGGAGCAGGGACCGCGCGCCGAGACCGACGGTCCCGGCGGCATGGCGCATATGGCGGCCGCCTTCCGCGCCGCCGGCTGGCCGGTGCGGCTGGCGACCGACGCGCTCTGCGCGCCGGCGTGCCGGGTGGCGCTGGCGTCTCTGGCGCGCGCCGCCGACGTGCCGATCGACACCGAGGACTGCGCGAGGCTGATCCGACGCTGGCGCGACGAGCGCATCACGCACGTGATCTCGATCGAACGCTGCGGCCTCGCACGCGACGGCAAGCCGCGCAACATGCGCGGCGAGGACGTCTCGTCCTTCACGCCGGCGCTCGACGATCTGTTCCTGGCCGCCAAGTGGCGGCGCATCGCCATCGGCGACGGCGGCAACGAGATCGGCATGGGCAGCCTGACACCCGAGCTGATCGCCCGCACCGTGCCCAACGGCGAACGCATCGCCTGCGCCACGGCGGCCGACGATCTGATCGTCGCCGGCGTGTCGAACTGGGGCGGCTACGCCATCGTCGGCGGGCTCGCCGCTGTGATGCCGGCCCTGGCGCCGGTGCTGCTCGAGTCACTCGACGCCGAGCACGACCGCCGCCTGATCGAACGCCTCGTGCGCGACGGCGACACGGTGGATGGTGTGACGCGCAAGGCCGAGGCGACGGTCGACGGCATGCCGCTGTCGGTGCACGCCGAGGTGATCACCGCGATCCGCGCTGCGGCGATGTGATCGTCAGTCGGATTTGCCTGCGTCGGTTTCGGCCACGGTGGCTCGACGCGCTGCCGATGCATTCACCACAACTCGCCACACGAGAGCCCAGCCGACCATGAGCGTGATCAAAGTGGGGGCGAACTTTAGGAAGACGAGGCCGGGAACCAAGAGGATGAACAGGAGGTCGAGAAAGATCCCCACGATGCCGGATCTCATCTGACCCAATGCAAGGAACGTCGCGAAGACCGCCGCGAAGGTCGAGATCGAGAGCGAAACAGCTCCACCCAAGAACAGAGCGCGCCAGATCGGCATAGGCAACTCACCCGCGATGATCGCCCGCCAAAACCCGCCAAGTGCCAGACCGGACAGGCCGGCAAACAAGGCCGTGCCAAAGTCAAATGTGAGAAAAGGTTCTTTGGTGAAGCCTACGACGTCACCAAGCGCTGCGGCGGAGATACTGACGATCATCGCCCCGATGGCGAATCCCCCAGTAGGGACCTTGAATTCAGTGACGATGCGGGGAAATGCGACGATTGTACTGGCGATCATCTCCGCGAGGGCAAGCTTCCGAGCATGTGTCTTGCCGTGATCATGACCGCCATGGCTGTCACCCGGTGACCCATCCGACATCGGTTTACCGCCTTCCACCACCCTGACTTGCATTAGATGGTGTTCACCGTTGACTTGCGGAAGGGGGATCGGGGCTGCGGTGGCTGACGAGCGTGCGTACGTGATCCAGCGCCAGCACCAGGATGCCGGCGGCCAATCCCCAGAACGCCGAACCGAGTCCGAGGAACGTCGCGCCTGACGCGCTGACCGCGAAGGTGACGCCGGCGGCGTAGCGATGCGCCGGCTGCTCCAGCGCCACGCCCAGCGCGCCGATGAACGGGGCGAGCAAGGCGAGGCCGGCGATGGTCGCCATCAGCGCCGGCGGCAGGGCGGCGAAGACCGCCACCAGCGAGGCGCCGAAGATTGCGCACAGCAGATAGCCGAGCGCGTAGAATGGCCCGACCTGCCAGCGCTTGGCCGGATCGGGATGCGTGTCGGGGCCGGTGCACAGCGAGGCGGTGATCGCCGCGAGGTTGCTGGTGTGCGCACACAAAGGCGCGGTCAGCAGCGAAGCAAGGCCAGTGACGGCGAGGATCGGCCGCACCGGCGGCGCGTAACCGGCGGCGCGCAGCACGGCGAAGCCCGGCAAGTTCTGTGATGCCATGGTGACCAGGAACAGCGGCACACCCAGGCCGATCAGCGCCGCCGGATCGAAGCTCGGCGTGATCAGCTCGACATGCGAGAGGCCGACGCCCGCGACGCCGCTCAGCCTGCCGGCGAGCCAGGCCCAGACGAGGCCGACCACGACGACGAGCGGCACGGCGGCGATCGGCGCCACCAGGCGCAGCACGAGGAAGAGGCCGATCAGCACAAGCACGAAGAGCGGATCGGTGTTGATGCCGGCGACGGCGCCGATCACGAAGCGCAGCAGCACACCAGCCAGCATGGCGCCGGCGACCGCCGGGGGGATGCGCTCGATCAGCGCCGCCAGCGGTTTGAGCGCGGCGCTGAGCAGGATCAGCGCGGCGGCGAAGAGGAAGGCGCCGACGGCCTGCCGCGGATCGTAGATTCCGGGCATCGCCGCGATCAGCGCCGCGCCCGGCGTCGACCACGCGGTGACGATCGGTTGGCGATGCCGCCAGGTCAGCCACGCCGTCGTGCCGGCCATCGCCAGGCAGAGCCCGGTGACCCACGACGTGATCTGCCCGGACGAAGCGCCCACCGCACGCGCCGCCTCGACGATCACCGCCAAGGTGCCGCCGAAACCGACCAGCACCGCGACGACGGGCGAACCGATGAGGGAGAGACGCACGCACAATCTCCTCCCTTCTCCCCGCGAAGG
>CAYTFW010000026.1:0-44627 GCA_964437145.1 uncultured Rhizobiaceae bacterium | reverse complement strand
CTCGAACTCGTCGGTGAAGGCGGTGCGGCCATGATAGGTGACGTGGCTGTTGATGAGCTGCAGGTCGCCGGGCTCCAAGGTCATCTCGAAGGCGAGCTCTTCAGCGGTCGCCATCAGCAGGTCGATCGCCTCGCGCTGCGCTGTCGTGAGCTTCGGCACGCCGGGCACCATCTCGGCCGCCTCGATGAAGGTCAGCGAATAGTGGCTGGTGAGCTTGGCGTCGCGCAGGCCGAAGATCGGCAGCTTGTAGACGGTCGCCGGATCCTTCGACTCCTCACCCAGGCGGCTGCGATAGAAATCCTCGAACAGCGTGTCGAGCAGGTCGGGTCGCTTGGCGAGAATCGCGTTGTGGATCGCGCCGGTGCTGCACAGCCGGCTGACGCCGCCAGTCTTGGCCTGGCGCACGCAGAGTAGGCCGACCACGTCGGTGCGGTCGGTGTGGAAGCGCAGCAGGTTGTTGGTCAAGGTGCGCGCATAGGACGACAGGAACGTGCCGCTCTGGCCGCTGGCATCCGTGGTCCGGACCTGGCCATAGGTGCGGCCGACATGGGCGCCCTCGTCGCGGATGAAGCGCATCAGCTCGCCGCTGCGGTTTTGGAAGACGGTCGTGCCGAGATGCTGGCCGAAGCCGTAGTAGATCTGCCGCAGCTCGTCCTCGCTGTAGCGCTCGACCGGAAAGCCGCGCAGCTTGACCATGCCGCAGCCGTCCTCGAGCTCCTCGCGGATGTCGTCGAATAGCGGCGCAAGCGAGGGCAGCGGGAAATCCGCCCGAGTAATCGACGACCACTCCAGGCCGCGACGCTTCACGCCTTGCAGCGCGGCATCGATCTCCACCGCCGCGCCCGGCGGCAAGTCGCGGATCCAACGACGGGAATGGACGATGTCGCGGCCCAGCCAGACGCTGGGTCCGGTCAAAGGCGTGCGCTTGCTCATAAGCCGCTATCCCTCCAGATCCCCCGCGAGGATCGCTACTCCCGACGCAGGCTTCTGGCAAGCGACGCGCTACGGGTCGGAATCGCCGATGCCGGCGCTCAAGCGATCCAGATAGTCGGCCAGGCGCTCGATCTCCTTCGCCGCCAGGCTGGCCTCGATGCGCGCGTTGATGCTGGCGAACGACTGCCGCGCCTTGCGCCGGGCCGCGCGACCCTCCTCGGTCAGGCTGAGCAGCCAGGCCCGCCCGTCGGTCGCGCTACGTGTTCGCCGCAACAGGCCGAGCGCGATCAGCCGCGAGACCATCGCCGTAACAGCCGATTCGTTCAGGCTCAGCCGCTCGGCGACGTCGCGCTGCGTCACCGGCGTGTCGCGCGCCGCGATCGCCAGGACCGCCGCCTGCGCCGTGGTCAGGCCGGCGTCGTCGACCAGCAGCCGATCGGCCGCCTTGCGCAGCCGATGCGCCGTCACCTGCAGGCGGTGATAGAGCCGAAGCTCGGAGGCTTTCATGTGTCGTTGTCGTTCCGGGCTTGCGTTTCAGGGTCAGGCAGTATACTTCACTAGTGAAGTTATTGCGAGGTGCTGCGATGACGATCGATGTCTGGGCGCAGATTACGACGGAACGTATGGCGCGCGAGCCGTGGCTGGCCACATTGAACCGGTGGACCGGGCGGGCGGACGACACGCGGACGCCGACGGTGGCGTCGACTCTGGCGGCGATGGACGAAGGCGGCGTGAAGATCGCCCTGCTGTCGGCCTGGTACGGACCGCAGGGATCGCTGATCAGCAACGAGGAGGTCGCCGCCCAGATCGACGCCGCCCCGACGCGCTTCCGCGGTCTGGCCAGCGTCGACCTGCGCGACCCCATGCGGGCCGTTCGCGACATCCGTCGGCTGGTGGATGGCAAGCGTTTCGTCGGCGTACGCGTCGTGCCCTGGCTGTGGGACCTGCCGCCCAATGATCGGCGGTACTATCCGATTTACGCCGCCTGCATCGAGGCGGGCGTGCCGTTCTGCACCCAGATCGGCCACACCGGACCGCTGAAGCGATCCGAGACTGGGCGGCTCATCCCCTATCTCGAGGACGTGCTTCTCGATTTCCCGGAGCTGGTGGTCGTCGGCGGCCATGTCGGCTTTCCGTGGCTCGATGAACTCATCACGCTCACCATCAAGTTTCCCAACTTCCACGTCGACACGTCGGCCTACACGCTGCGCCGACTGCCGCCGGCGTTCATCGACTACATGAAGGGCATCGGCGCCAACCGGGTGATGTTCGGCACCAACTGGCCGATGATCGCGCCAGCAAAGTGCCTCGATCACATCGATGACCTCGGTCTATGCGCGGTCGGCCGCACCGCCTTCCTGTCGGGCAACGCGCGGCGCGTGTTCAAGCTCTAGGCGGGGACAGCGCCCGGCTTGCCGGCCGCCACCGCGAAGCTGGCCAGCCGGCGCTTGCCGGTCGCGGGGTCGGTCACGTCGTCGATCACCTCGAAATGCGCCTGGCAGGACGACGGCGTGATGTCGACCACGACGTAGCCTCGCTTGTCGCCGCGCAGGTACTTGAGATCAGGATTGCGCGCTAAGCGCGTGCGCACGCTCTCGGCGCTGGGGCCCTGCGAGGTGATCGAGGTGCCGACGAATTCCGAGGCGATCACCGGGCCGCTGGCCGACCGGAGATCGGCCACGGCGTACATGTGGACGTCGCCGCCCAGCACGACATGGTTGGCGCCGCGCCGCGCCGCCATGGCGTCGAGCAGCCGCTGGCGGGCGGCCGGATAGCCGTCCCAGCCGTCCATCCAGTAAACCCGTTCGCTGGCGCCCGCGGCGGCGCGGTCGGTCTCGGCCATCAAGGTCTGCTGCGCGATCAGCGTCCAGCGCGCGCGGGCGCGGGAAAGGCCATCGCGCAGCCAGGCTTCCTGCTCGGCGCCCAGCATCGTGCGCTTCGGGTCGAGGCGCTCGGCGCAATCGGTGAACAGGGAACGGCCGCCCTTGCCCTGGGCGCAAGCGTGATGCGAGCGGTACTGGCGGTCGTCGAGCAGGAAGAGATCGACGAGATCGCCGAAGCGCCAGGAGTCGTAGATGCGTATCGCCGGCCCGTTGGGCGCCATCGATGGCGGTACCGGCATATGCTCGTACCAGGCGCGATAGGCGGCGGCGCGGCGGCGCAGAAAGAAGTCGCGATCCGAGGTCAGCGGCGAGCGGTCGTTGGTGTAATCGTTGTCGACCTCGTGGTCGTCCCAGGTCACCACCCACGGACACGCCGCGTGCGCCGCCTGCAGATCGGGATCGCTTTTGTACAGCGCGTAGCGATCGCGATACTCCTGCAGCGTCGTCGGATTGGCGGCATCGTGCTTGCGCACGTGCCGATGGCCCCACGACATCTCGTAGATGTAGTCGCCGACATGCACGACGAGGTCGAGCGGCTCGTTCGCCATGTGGCGATAGGCGCTGAACCAGCCCTGCTCGTACTGCGCGCAGGACGCGACGCCCAGGCGCAGGCGCTCGGCCTTCGCCGTATCGGCGGGCGCGGTGCGCGTGCGGCCGACGGGGCTGGTCTGGCCGCCGCCATGGAAGCGATACCAGTAGGGCCGCGCCGGCCGCAGGCTACCGACCTCGACATGGACGGAATGCGCCTCGGCGGCGGTGGCGCGAATGGTGCCGCGCGCGGCGAGGCGCGCGAAGCGCTCGTCCTCGGCGACCTCCCAGGTGACGTCGACCGGCACCTCGCCCATGCCACCGCCCTCCAGCGGCGCCGGCGCCAGCCGGGTCCACAGCACCACGCGGTCAGGGCGCGGGCAGCCCGACGCGACGCCCAGACTGAAGACGTCGCGCGATGGACGCGACTGGGCGCGCACGACGGCGGGCGCCACCAGCGCCACGCCGCCACCGATCAGGACGACACGTCGCGGGAGCGGTCGGTCGATGCGCATGGCCGCCGGCGGCGCAGCCTTACATCTTCAGTCGCGCGCGCGTGCTGGTCACCAGGCGGTCGAGGATGCCGTCGAGGATCGGCATCGAGGTGGCGAAGTTGAAGCGCACGAACTGTGCGCCGGCGGGATCGAAGGTCTCGCCAGCGCTGAAGGCGATCTTGGCCTTATCGTGGAAGAAATCGAAGGCCGGCGCGTTGAGCCCCAGGGCCGTGCAGTCGAGCCACGCCAGGAAGGTGCCGTCGGGGGCGTGCACCTTGATCTGCGGCACTTCCGACTTGATCGTGCGCACCATGTGGTCGCGCGCGCGGTGCAGGTGCGCCACCACCGAGTCGAGCCAGGGTTGGCCTTCGCGCCACGCCGCGACCGTGGCGTCGACGCCGATGGCGTTGGGATCGCCCATCAGGCGTGCGGGGATGCGGCCGAGGAAGCGGTCGCGCAGCTGCGGCGTGCCGAAATGGAGGATGGCGCTGCGCAGGCCCGGGATGTTGAAGCTCTTGGTCGCCGAAGTGATCGTGATGGTGCGCGCCGCGTACTCAGGCCCGAGCGCGGCGAACGGAATGTGCGTGTGGCCCGGATAGACGATGTCCTGATGGATCTCGTCGGAGATCACGATCATGTCGCGCTCAATGGCGAACTTGCCGAAGGCCAGCAGCTCCTCGCGCGTGAAGACGCGGCCGGTCGGGTTCTGCGGATTGCACAGCACGAAGATGCGCGTGCGGCCATCGACCTGCTTCTCGATCTCCTCCAGCCGATTGACGTACGTGCTGCCGGTGTCGCGCATCTGCAGCGGGATCATGCGGCGGCCGGTGACGCGCAGCACCTCCTGGAACGGCGGATAGCTCGGCATCTGCAGCACGACGCCATCGCCCGGCTCGCTGAACGCCAGCACCGGCGCGTAGGTGCCCTGCACGAGGTCGGCCAGCGGCAGGGCCAGCTCGGGGTCGGTCTTCCAGCCGAAGCGGCTCTGCATGCGCTCGGCGAAGGCGGCGCAGAGCGCAGCGCCGGCCTTGGCGCCATTGCGCATGGGATAGCCGTAGTCGGTCTTGTCGACGATGCGCCGCACGGCGGCCTGGATCGGCTCGGCGACGCGGAAATCCATCTCGGCGACGAAGGCTGGCAGCACATCAGGCCCGTACTTGCTCCACTTGGAATTGGTCTGCGCCCTGAGTGTCGCCTCAGGCAGATCGAACGCATTGCCTTGTGTCGTCGCCGCCATGTCGCGGGCCTTCCTCGCCTTGGGTCTTCCAGCCGCAACGGTAGAGGCTCGCCGCGTCGGACGCCAGCGCGGCATGCCCAATGCGGACGGATTGACTCGCGCGTGCCCGCATGTCTGTCTGCGGCAAAATCGAGGAAACGCCATGCCGATCGCCAGCATCGATGTCAGCGACCCCGCCCTCTACGAGAACGACACGTGGCGCCCGCTATTCGAGCGGCTGCGCCGCGAGGACCCGGTGCATCGCTGCGCCGACAGCCCCTACGGCCCCTATTGGTCGGTGACGCGCTACGCCGACATCATGGACGTCGAGATTAACCACGCGGTGTTCTCCTCGGCGCAGGAGCTGGGCGGCATCCAGATCGCCGAAGTCGGTCGGCCCGGCGAGTTCGCCAGCTTCATCCGCATGGATCCGCCCGATCACACTACGCGGCGGCGCACCGTGGCGCCCATCGTCGCCCCGAGCAACATCGCCAACATGGAGGCGACGATCCGCCGGCGCACATCGGATACGCTCGACGCGCTGCCGCGCGGCGAGGTCTTCGACTGGGTCGACCGAGTCTCCATAGAGCTCACCACCATGATGCTGGCGACGCTGTTCGACTTCCCTTGGGAGGACCGGCGCAAGCTGACGTTCTGGTCCGATGTCGCCATCGCCAACGTCAATTCCCCCGACGCGCCGGTGCGGTCGGAGGACGAGCGCTTCGCCGAGTTGGGCAGGATGGCGGCGTACTTCTCGAAGCTGTGGAACGAGCGCGTCAACGCCGAGCCGCGCTTCGATCTGATCTCGATGCTGGCGCACGGCGAGGCGACGCGGCACATGGAACCACGCGAGTTCGTCGGCACGCTGTCCCTGCTGATCGTCGGCGGCAACGACACGACGCGCAACAGCATGACCGGCGGGTTGCTGGCGTTGGCGGCCAATCCCGGCGAATGGGCCAAGCTGCGCGCCAACCCGTCGCTGGTGCCGAGCCTGGTATCCGAGACCATCCGCTACCAGACGCCGGTGATCCACATGCGCCGCACTGCGCGCGAGGACACGGAGCTGGGCGGCAAGACCATCCGCAAGGGCGACAAGGTCGTGATGTGGTATGTCTCAGGCAATCGCGACGAGAGCGCCATCGAGCGCGCCGACGAGTTCATCGTCGATCGCGCCAAGCCCCGCCAGCATCTCGCCTATGGCGCCGGCGTGCACCGCTGCGTCGGCGATCGCCTGGCCGATTTGCAGCTGCGCATCCTGTGGGAGGAGATCCTCAAGCGCGACCTCGATATCGAGGTCGCGGGTCCACCCAAGCGCCTCTACTCCAATTTCATCCGCGGCTACCGCGCCCTGCCCGTCCGGATCCTGAACTAACGCCCCCTCACCCCTAACCCCTCTCCCGCGAGGGGAGAGGGGAACATGAGCAGCGAGTCTTTCTCCCCTCTCCCCTCGCGGGAGAGGGGTCGGGGGTGAGGGGGCGCCGATAACACGCACGCGATGTGGAAGCCGCTCAAGCCCCCGCCCACGCCTGCAGCACGTCGTGCTTGGCCTTGCGCTGCTCGGCGCGCGACTTCTTGAAGTCGTGGCCGTAGGGCGCCGTGTCGAACGAGCCATAGGTCGGGTTGGCGATCATGATCCATTCGCGCCCAAAGCGCTCGGCGTTGGCCTGGAAGGCGGCCAGCCGCTGCGCCTCGGTCCCGCGATAGGCGTCGTCGAAATCGCCGAGATTGTCGCCGACGTTGAGCAGCACGCGGTAGTCCTTGGTCACCACGGCACGGCGCGTGCTCTTGGCGCCACCCCAATCCGGCCTCTCGCGCTGGGTCATGAACACGTCGACATTGCCGCCCATCGGGAAGCCGAGCTTCTCCATGTTCTGCTTCGTCGCGTCCTTGTCCTTGGCGTCGCGGTTGGTGACGTAGAAGATCTTGGCGCCCTTGGAATCGGCGTATTTGCAGAACTCCAGCGCGCCGGGGATGGCGGTCGAGGTCTGGGTCGCGCAGAACTTGCTCCAGGTCTCGAGGCTGAAGGTCTTGTCGTTCTTCATCATCCAGACCTGATACAGCGAATTGTCGAGCAGCGTCTCGTCGACATCGGCGATCACCGCCGGCGGCAGGTTCTGGAAATCGCCCTTCTGCTCGGCGGGCGCGCCGGTCCAGCTCTTGTTGGCCAGCGCCTCGTCGAAGCGCATGCGCGCGAGCGTGAAGGCGGTCAGGCAATTGGCCTTGTACTCGACCGAACGCTGCATCCACAGCGTGGCGAGCAGCAGGTCGTTGGGCGCCGGCCCGTCCTGGGCGCGCGCGGGCATCGGCATGGTACCGGCCAGCGCCAGGCCGGCCATGGCGGTGAGCATCCTGCCCCGGGTGATCGCGGTCATGTCGGTTCCCCTTTCTCGATGCGCGCCAGCAACGCGCGCCTGGTATCGCTGTCGACAAACGCCGATTCGATGGCGGTGCGGGTGATCGCCAGCAGGTCCGATGCCGACAACCCCATCCGCGACGACGCCATCGCGTACTCGTTGCCGATCGACGTCGCGAAGAACGCCGGATCGTCCGAGTTCAGCGTGACTCGGCAGCCTGCCTCGAGCAACCGGCGAAGCGGGTGGCTCACGGCATCGGGATAAAGGCCCAGCGCCAGGTTGCTGCCCGGGCAGACCTCCAGGACGACGCCGCGCCGGGCCAGCTCGGCGACCAGCGCGGGATCCTCGATCGCACGCACGCCATGGCCGATGCGGCGGACCGGCAACGCGGCGATCGCGTCGCGCACGCTATGCGCGCCCGCTACCTCGCCGGCGTGCACGGTGCAGGCCAGGCCGGCATTGTCGGCGACGCGGAAGGCAGGGGCGAAGTCGGCCGGCGCGTGCTGTAATTCGTCGCCCGCCATGCCGAAGCCGACGATGTAGGGATGCCGTTCAGCCGCCACCAGCCGGGCGATCTCGAGCGCGCGATCGGGGCCAAGATGACGAATGCAGCACGGGATCAGGCGCGAGACGATGCCGAACGCGGCCTCGGCGCGGGCAATAGCGTCGGCCAAGCCGGCGAGCTGCGCGGCGAAGCCCAGGCCTATGGCGATCGCGTGATCAGGCGAGACGAACATCTCGACATAAATCGCGCCTTCGGCGGCGCAATTCGCGAGATAGCCGTACATCAGTTCGCCGTAATCCTCGGCCGTGCGCATCGCGTCCGCGGCCGCGTCGTAGGCCACGAGGAATTCGCCGAAGTCGCGCCAAGCGTAACCGCTCTGCCCGCTGAACAGGCCGGCGGGCAAGGTCACGCCGTTGCGCGCGGCAATCGCGCGCGTCAGCGCCGGCGCCATCGCGCCCTCGATGTGGCAATGCAGCTCGGCCTTAGGCAGGGCGGCGATCGTCGTCACGTGAAGCCTCGCAGCGGCAGATGCGGACGCTGCAGCCAGTTATCCGCCGTGTAGCGCGCCTCGCCATCGATGATGTGCAGCGAGTAGGCGTGCCGCGGATGCGGCGAGCGGTTGGCGGCGCTGGCGTGCGGCAACAGACCATGCAGCACGACCAGTGTACCCCGGCGCGCCTCCAGCGCCACCGGCTCGACGTTGGGCCACGGCGTGTCGTCGAGCTTATGCATCGCGCCATCGCGCGTGAAGCGCCGCCGCAGCGTTCCCCGGTGAGCGCCCGCCAGCGCGACGAGGCAGCCATTGTCTCTGGTGGCGTCGTCGAGCGCGATCCATAGGCCGACGACGCTCGACGGCTCGGTGTGCAGGAAGGTCGCGTCCTGGTGCCAGTCGACCTCGCCACCGACCAAGGGCTGCTTGAACAGATACATCGATTGCAGCAGCAGCGGGCGCGCGACGCCCAGCGCCTCGACCAGCGCCTTCATGCGCGGCGCGCGCGAGACGCGGTCGAACACAGGGTCGAGATCGTGCAGCGCGTGGCCGATCTTGTTCAGCGTGCGCGCATCGTCCTCGAAAAAGAAGCGGATGGCTTCGCCGGACTCGCGGAAGTACGCGTCGCGCGCATGCGCCTGGTCGGCGGTCGAGAACACCGTGCGGGCCGGGCCGGGATCGAAGCGCTGGACGAGCTCGGCGGCGCGCGCCTGCAGCGCATCGCAGTTGGCGAGCGGCACGAAATCCTCGAGCATCAGGAAGCCGTCGCGGGCGTAGGCCGCGCGCTGCTCGAGGCTCAGCATCACGCGCCGATGCGCGCGCGGATCACCGGCTGGGCCGGCGGCGCGGCGTCCTCGATGCGGATGGCCTGGCGCAGGATGGCGATGGCGCCATCGGCCGCTTTCTCGCTGGCGGCATGGACCAGCGCCAGCGTGTCGCCGGCCCTCACCGCGCGCCCGACCGGCGCGACATCGCGAAGCCCGACCGAGGGATCGATCGAGTCGGTTGGCTTGGTGCGGCCCCCGCCCAACGCGACCACGGCGATACCGACCTGCCGGGCATCCATGCCGGCGACGAAGCCGGACCGCGCCGCCGCGCAGGCGCGCACGATCGGCGCGGTCGGCAGATAGCGATCGGCCCGATCAAGAAAGTCGCGCGGACCACCCAGCGCAGCGACCATGCGCGCGAATCGTTCCGCCGCGCTGCCGTCGGCCAACGCCGTCTCGGCGCGGGCGCGGGCGGCCTCCTCAGTCGGCGCGAGCCTGCCCAGCACCAGCATCTCGGCCGCGAGCGCCATCACCACCGCGTGCAGGCGCGGCTCGCGTGTCTTGGCGTCGCGCAGATAGGCGACTGTCTCGGCGACTTCGATCGCGTTGCCGACGTCGCGGCCCAAAACGCTATCCATGTCGGTGATCAACGCCACGGTCGGCAGGCCGGCGCTATTGGCGACGCTCACCAGGCTCTCGGCGAGATCGCGCGCCATCTCGAAGCTGGCGGCGAACGCGCCCGAGCCGGTCTTCACGTCCATCACCAGGCCGCCGAGGCCCGCGGCGAGCTTCTTCGACAGGATCGAGCTCACGATCAGCGGAATGCTCTCGACGCATGCCGTGGTATCGCGGATGGCATAGAGCCGACGATCAGCCGGCGCCAGATCGTCGGTCTGGCCGATGATGGCGCAGCCGGCATCGCGCACGACGCGGCGGAAAGTGGCGATGTCGGGCTGCACGTTGTAGCCCGGGATCGACGCCAGCTTGTCGAGCGTGCCGCCGGTGTGGCCCAGCCCGCGACCGGAGATCATCGGCACGAAGCCGCCGCAGGCGGCGACGATCGGCGCCAGCATCAGACTGACCTTGTCGCCGACACCGCCGCTGCTGTGCTTGTCGATCACCGGGCCGGGTAGGTTCAGATCGCGCCAGTCCAGACGGACGCCCGAATTGGCCATGCCCAAGGTGAGCGCGACGCGCTCCTCCGTCGACATGCCGCGCCAGAACACCGTCATGGCGAAGGCCGCGACCTGTCCCTCGCTCAGCCCGCCATCGCT
The DNA here is from genome assembly GCA_964437145.1 of uncultured Rhizobiaceae bacterium. Lineage (GTDB taxonomy): Bacteria > Pseudomonadota > Alphaproteobacteria > Reyranellales > Reyranellaceae > JAFAZJ01. Next base: position 34,183 of record CAYTFW010000026.1, on the reverse strand, counting down.
GATGCCCTTGACGATGAAGGCGATCTCCTCGGCCGACAGCGTATGGCCGTCGCGTTTGCGGCGGATGATTTCCTGCGGGATCAGCATAGCGTGGCGATGAAGTCGTGCAGCAATCGACTCACCGCCTGACCGCCGCTTTTCGCCGCCGCCATGGTCTGCGCGTGGCTCAAGGTCTCGGCGCTCAATCCGGCCGCCATGTTGGTGATCAGCGACAGCGCCGCCACCTTCATGCCGGCGTGCCGCGCCAGCACGACCTCGGGCACGGTCGACATGCCGACGGCGTCGGCGCCCAAACGCCCGGCGGCGCGGATCTCCGCCGGCGTCTCGAAGCTCGGCCCGGCGAACCAGATGTACACGCCCTCGTGCAGCGTGATCCCCGCCGCGCCTGCCGCCGCGCGCAGACGCGCGCGCAGGGATGGATCGTAGGCCTCGCTCATGTCGACGAAGCGGCTGTCACCAGGCTCGCCGAACAACGGCGAGACGCCGGCGAAGTTGATGTGGTCGGCGATCGCCATCACCGCGCCCGGCTGCATTTCCGCACGCAAGCTGCCGGCGGAATTGGTGAGCACCAAGGTCCGGCATCCCAGCCGCGCCAGTGTGCGGATCGCGACCTTCATGCCATCGGCGCGGCCATGCTCGTAGTAGTGCTCGCGGCCCTGCAGCATCGCCACGCTGGTGGCGCCGATATTGCCCAGCGCCAGCTTGCCGGCATGGCCGCTGACGCCCGACACCGGGAATCCCGGCAGCGACGCGTAGTCGATGATGCGCGGCGAGGCGATCGCGTCGGCGACAGCGGACAGGCCCGAACCCAGCACGACACCGACCTGCGGCACGAAGCCCGGCGCCCGTCGCGCGATCTCGGCCAGGCAGAGATCGATTTCGCCGCTCATAGATTGTGCGGTCCGAAGGAGAGCGGCAGCAGCTCGCCCAGGGTCAACGTGCGGCGCCAGCCTTCGGGGCCGCAGACATGGATCGGCAAATCGTCGCCGGCGAACTCGCGCAGCTTCTGACGGCAGCCGCCGCAGGGCGTGCACAGCGCCTCGCCGCCGCCGATCACCACCGCCTCGACGATACGGCGACGGCCGGCGCCGACCAGGGCGGCGATCGCCGACGCTTCGGCGCACCATCCCTGCGGGTAGGCGGCGTTCTCGACGTTGCAGCCGCCATAGATCGAGCCGTCCTCGGCGCGCAACGCCGCCCCGACGTGGAACTTGGAGTACGGCGCATGAGCGCGGCCCATCATCGTGCGCGCCAGCGACAGCAGATCGTCGGGAGCGGCCATTCAATGCTCCTTCTCGTAGGGCACGCCGATCGCCCGGGGCGCGCCGGCCCGGCCGATGAAGCCGGCCAGCAGCAGGATGGTCAGCAGATACGGCAGCGCCTGGATCAGCTGTACCGGCACCTCGCCGACCTCAGGCAGCCGCACGCCCTGCAGACGGATCGCCACCGCGTCGAGCAGGCCGAACATGAGGCAGGCGCCGAAGGCCGGCAACGGCCGCCACTTGCCGAAGATGATCGCCGCCAGCGCGATGAAACCCTGGCCCGCCGTCATGTCGCGACTGAAGCCGGCGTTCTGCGCGATCGCCAGATAGGCGCCGGCGATGCCCGCGAACAGACCGCACAGCAGCACCGCGCGATAGCGCAGCCACGCCACCGAGATGCCGGCCGAGTCGACGGCCAGCGGCATCTCGCCCACGGCGCGCAGCCGCAGCCCGAAGCGTGTCCTGCTCACGATCCACCACGTCAGCGGCACCGACAGCAGCGCGATGTAGACCAGGCCGTTCTGGCCGCTGATCAGGCTGCGATAGAGCGGCCCGAGGATCGGCACGCCCGCCAGCGTCTCCGCGCCGGGCAGGGTGAGCGGCATCAGCCGCGCCCCGGGCTCGAGCGACGGCGTCTGGCCGCCGCGCGCGAAGAAGGCGGTACCGAGCACGACGGTCAGCCCGGCGGCGACGATGTTGATCGCCACGCCGCTGACCACCTGGTTGCCGCGCCAGGTGATGCAGGCGAAGCCATGCAGCAGCGCCATGGCGCCGCTGGCGAGGATCGCGGCGGCGACGGCCAGCCAGGCCGAGCCGGTCACGGCCGCGACGCTGCCGGCGGCGAAGGCGGCCATCAGCATCTTGCCCTCGAGGCCGACATCGATGATGCCGCTGCGTTCCGAGAACAGGCCGCCCATGGCGCAGAGGATCAGCGGCGTCGCCACGCGCAGGGTCGCCGCCAAGGTCAGCACGACGAGGTCGAAGCCCTCGCTCATGCGCGCACCTTGGCGAGGAGCGACTGCAGCCACGGTCGCGGCAGGTTGGCCAGCGCGCCGGAGAACAGGATCACCAGGCCCTGGATGACCACGACCATCTCGCGCGTCATCGCCGGAATCTCGAAGGCGAGCTCGGCGCCGCCCTGCTGCAGCGCGCCGAACAGCAGGGCCGCCAGCGCGATACCCAGGGGATGGTTGCGGCCCATCAACGCCACGGCGATGCCGGCGAAGCCGTAGCCGGCGGTGAAGTCGAGTACCAGGCGGTGATGCACGCCCATGATCTCGTTGACGCCGACCAGCCCGGCCAGCGCGCCCGACAGGCACATCGCGATCATGGTGAGCTTCTTCAGGTCGCTGCCGGCGTAAGTCGCGGCGTCGGGATTGTGCCCCATGGTGCGCAGCGCGTAGCCCCAGGGCGTGTGCCACAGGAAGGCCCAGACGCCGACGCAGCACAGCACCGCCAGCAGGATCGAGAGGTTGAGCGCCGATTGCGCCACCGTGATGCCGATCACCGCCAACGCCTCGTGCATCGCCGGCACCTTGCCGCCTTCGAAGCCGCGGCTTTGCGGCGTCATCGAGCCGGGCGCGATCAGCACGTTGACCATCAGGTAGACCATCAGCGCCGCGGCGACGAAGTTGAACATGATGGTGGTGATGACGATGTGGCTGCCGCGATGCGCCTGCAGCCAGGCCGGCACCGCCGCCCACGCCGCGCCGAAGGCGGCCGAGGCGAGGATCGCCAGCGGCACCAGGATGATGCCCGGCAGGAAGCGATCGAGCGCCAGCACGCAGAGGCCGGCGCCGAGTCCGCCGATATAGGCCTGGCCTTCGCCGCCGATGTTGAACAGCCCGGCGTGGAAGGCCACGGCCACGGCGAGGCCGGTGAAGGCGAAGTTGGTGGCGTAGTACAGCGTGTAGCCGATCGACTCCGACGATCCGAGCGCACCCACGACCAGCAGGCGCAACGCCCTGAGCGGATCGACGCCGATGGCGGCCACGATGACGCCGACGGTAAGCAAAGCCAGCGCGACGTTGATCAGCGGCAACAGGCCGATCTCGGCCCAGGCCGGCAGGGCGCGGCGCGGCGCGATCGTCATCGCGGGACTCCGTCGCCCTGAGCGGAGCGAAGCGAAGTCGAAGGGCCTTGCCTCAACGCAGACGTCGCCTCCGTTGAGGCAAGGCCCTTCGACTGCGCCGCTTCGCGGCTTCGCTCAGGGCGACGGGAGTATCTACCCATGCGCGTCGGCCATCATCAGGCCCAAGGTCCGCTCGTCGGCCTTGGCCGCGGGCATGTCGCCGACGATGCGGCCGCCGAACATCACGACGATACGGTCGGCGAGCGACAGGATCTCGTCGAGCTCGACCGAGACCACCAGCACGGCGCAGCCAGCATCGCGCGCCGCCAGCAGCTGGCGGTGGATGAACTCGATGGCGCCGATGTCGACGCCGCGTGTCGGCTGACCGACCAGCAGGATGCGCGGCGCGCGGTCCATCTCGCGCGCCAGCACCAGCTTCTGCTGGTTGCCGCCGGAGAAGCTGCCGGAACGCAGCGCCGGGATCGGTGGGCGCACATCGAAGCGCTCCATCAGCGTGCCGCAATGCGTCGTGGTCGCGCCGTGGTCGAGCAGACCGCGGCGCGTGAAGGGCGACAGCCGGTGATAACCGAGGATCGAGGTCTCCGACGCACGGAACGGCACGACCATGCCCTGGCGGATGCGGTCCTCCGGCACGTGGCACAGGCCAAGCCTGCGCATCTCCGCCGGGTCGGTAGGATTCATTATGTCGATGACGCGGCCTCGCACCGACAATCGGCCGCCGGTCGGCGCGCGCACGCCGGCGAGGATCTGCAGCAGCTCCGTCTGACCGTTGCCCGACACGCCGGCGACGCCAACAATTTCTCCGGCGCGCAGCTCCAGATCGATGCCATCGAGCAGCTTCACGCCGCGCGCGTCGGTGAGCGCGATCTTCTCTGCCTTCAACAGCACCGCACCCGGCGCCGCCACGTCCTTGTCGAGCGTCAGGCGCACTTTGCGGCCGACCATCAGCTCGGCGAGCTCGTCGGGGCTGGTGTCGGCGGTGCGGCGCTCGGCCACGATCTCGCCCTGGCGCATGACATAGACCGCGTCGGTCGCGGCCATGATCTCGCGCAGCTTGTGGGTGATCAGCAGCACCGTGACGCCACGCTCCTTGAGCGTCGCCAGGATGCGGAAGAGCTGGTCGGTCTCCTGCGGTGTCAACACGGCGCTGGGCTCGTCGAGGATCAGCACGCGCGCGCCGCGGAACAGCACCTTGAGGATCTCGACGCGCTGCTGCTCACCGACCGACAGATCGGCGACGACGGCATCGGGATCGACGCTCAGTCCGTACTCGCGGGCGAGTCGCGCCAGCTCGGCGCGCGCCGCCGCCAGGCCGCGCCGCAGCACCGGCCCGCCCTCGGCGCCAAGCACGAGGTTCTCCAGCACGGTGAAGGGAGCAACCAGCATGAAATGCTGGTGGACCATGCCGATGCCGTGGGCGATGGCGTCGGCCGGCCCGCGCATGCGCACAGGCTGGCCATCGACCAGGATCTCGCCAGCATCGGCCTCGTAGAGGCCGTAGAGGATGCTCATCAGAGTCGATTTGCCGGCACCGTTCTCGCCGACGATGCCGGTGATCGATCCCTTGGCTACGCTGAGCGACACGCCGCGATTGGCGCGAACGGTGCCGAACGACTTGTCGATGCCGCGCAGCTCGATGGCTGGCGCGACCTCGCTCATGGGCAAGTGTTGTTGCTCATGTAGTCGTGGACCTTGATCGAGCCGGAGATGATGCCGGCTTTGACTGTGTCCAGCTGGCGGCGCATCGCCGGCGTGACCAGCTTGTCATTGTGCTGGTCGAGCGCCCAATCAACGCCGCCCTCCTTCAGGCCCAGCACCTGCAGGCCGGGCTTCCACGTGCCGCCGGCCGCCGCCTTGAAGCTCTGGTAGGACACGAGGTCGACGCGCTTGACCATCGAGGTCAGCATCGTGCCGGGATGCAGGTGGTTCTGGTTGGAATCGACGCCGATGCCGAGCTTGCCGCGATCCTTGGCTGCCTGCAGCACGCCGATGCCCGTGCCGCCGGCGGCGGCGTAGATCACGTCGACGCCGCGATCGAACTGGCCCTTGGCCAGCTCCGCGCCGCGGCCGGGGTCATTCCACGCCGCCGGCGTCGTGCCGGTCATGTTCTGGATCACTTCGACCTGGGCGTTGGCGTGGCGCGCGCCCTGGACGTAGCCGCAGGCGAAGCGGCGGATCAGCGGGATGTCCATGCCGCCGACGAAGCCGACCTTGCCAGTCTTCGAGGCCAATGCGGCGAGGTAGCCGACGAGGAACGAGCCTTCCTGCTCCTTGAACAGCACCGATTGCACGTTGGGCAGGTCGACCTTGCTGTCGATGATGCTGAAGCGGATCTTGGGGAATTCCTTGGCGACCTTCTCCAGCGCCACCGCCTGCGAGAAGCCGACGGCGATGATCGGATCCTGGCCGCGCTGGGCAAAACGCCGATGCGCCTGCTCGAACTGGGTCTCGTTCTGCGGCTCGAACTCAGCGATGTCGAGCTTGCTCTCGGCCTTGAACTTGGCCGCGCCCTGGGCGACGCCCTCGTTGAACGATTTGTCGAACTTGCCGCCGGTGCTGTAGATGACCGCCGGCTTGATCGCGGTCTGGGCATGCGCGACGCCGGCGACACCGACGACGGCGAGGATGGCGAGCCAACGCATCACGTCACGCTTCATGAAGCCCTCCCACGGAATGGTCGCGCGAGTGTGAACCGACTCTGCGCGCAACGCCAACACCTCGTCTGCGGACCCCTCACCCCCGACCCCTCTCCCGCAAGGGGAGAGGGGAGGAGGACTCGGTGATCATGTCCCCCTCTCCCCTCGCGGGAGAGGGGTTAGGGGTGAGGGGGCGCCGCCTCAGGCGAAGACATCGGGCACATACCGTCCCGCTCGCTCCATCTGCACGAGCCATGCCGCGGCCTGGTCTTCGCTGCAGTTGGCGATCTCGCGGTAGATGTCCTCCAGCGTCTTGCGCACGGCGGGCGCCATGTACTGGCCATCGCCGCAGAGGAAGAAGATCGCCCCCTTGCGGAAGAGATCGCGCACGACCTCGCGGTCCTTCCACAGGCGGTGCTGCACGAAGGTGATCTCGCCCTCGGGCTTCTTGAAGAAGGCCGGGTAGAGCTTCACCACGCCCTCCTTCTCCCAGCCCGCCAGCTCGTCGCGGTAGAGCAGGTCGACGTCGGGATGATCGCAGCCGTAGAACAACACCGCCGGTCCCGCCGTCTCGCCCGCGCGATGACGCGCCGCGCGCTCCTGAATGAAGCCGCGGAACGGCGCCAGGCCGGTGCCGGCGCAGATCATCACCACGGGTGTGGCGTTGTCGGCCGGCGGATGGAACGGCACGTTGGGCGTCTTGATCGCCACCGGCACCTGGTCGCCGCTCTTCAGCCGCGCCAGGTAGCTCGAGCAGGTGCCGCGGAACCGGCCGCGACCCGACCACGCCGGCGCGTCGACCACGGCGACGGTCAGGCTGCAGGAGGTGGCGCTGGCGCGTGGCGAGGAGGAGATCGAGTACTGCCGCACGCGCATCGCCGGCAGCATCTCCAGGAACTCGCCGAGCCCGACCTGGCAGGACTCGTACTGCTCGAGGATGTCGAGCACCGAGACGCGCTTCTTCAGGATCTCGGCCTGGTATTTCTCGGCGTCGCCCGCGATCGCCGCCAGCTCCGCGGCGTGCGGCGGGCAGGGATTCATCGCCGCCAGCCGCTCGACATTCTTGCGCGTCGCCGGCGCCGAGAGCTCGACGTGATGGCCGAGGAGTTCCTTGACCGCCACCGGCCGGTCGGTCGGCAACGAGGCGGCCATGGCGCCGCGATTGGAGCGCAGCACGACGGCAGCGTCGGGGCTGAGCCCCATGCGCTTGGCGGCACGCGCAATCAGCTCCGGATGGTTCTCCGGCAGCACGGCGAGATAGTCGCCGGCGGCGTAGGTCACGCCTTCGGGCAGCGCGAACTCGATATGCCGCTTGGAGCGGCCCAGCGGCGAGGTCATGTCGACCAACTCGCGGTTCTCGCCGATGACCGCGAAGTCGAGCTTGTTCTCCTCGACCAGCGCGATGCTCGAATGCGGCACCACTTCGACGGCGTAGAGCGGGCCGGCCGCGACATCGGCTGATGCGACGCCCAGCGTCGCCGAGACGGCCGGCCAGAAATCGGCGTACCACTTCTCGAAGTCGCCGAAGAAATCGGCGCGCGCGTCGCCCTCGCCGCGCGCCAGAATCGCCTGCGCGCCGGCGTTGTCGAGACGCTCGGCGATCTCCTTGGGGATCGACTGGTATGTCAGGTTCCAGTCGCGGTTGCCGCAGCCGAACAAGGCGTAGCGCACGCCGACCAGCGCGCCATCGGGCACGCCGGCCAGCCAGGTCGCGAACTTGCGCGCGTTGTCGGGCGCTTGGCCGTTGTAGGAGGCGGTGACGATACCGACCGCGCCTTCCTTGGGCAGCATGCCGGCGTAGTCGTCGAGCGGCGCCACCTTCACGGCGTAGCCGCGCGCCTGGCCGTCGCTGGCCATGCGCCGCGCAAAGGCCTCCGACGAGCCGGAGTTCGAGCCGTAGAGCAGCAGCAGCGGCGTGCCGTGCGCGGCCGCCGCGGGCTTCGACGCGTCAGACGCGGCGGCGCCTACCACTGGCGCGGTGCGCGTGGCCGAGCTGCGCGCCACCTGCTTGCGCACGCGGGCGTAGATCTTCACGCCGTCAGGCTTGATCGTCAGCGTTTCCTTGACCACGAGGTCGTAGGGACCTGTGCGCCTGAGATCGAAGCGCTGCAGCATCATCGCCACGACCAGCAACGCTTCCTGCCAGGCGAAGGCGCGGCCGATGCAGGAGCGCACGCCGCTGCCGAAGGGCAGCCAGGCTTGCGGCGGAATCTTCTCGCGCGCGCCCGGCGCGAAGCGGTCGGGATCGAAGCGCTCGGGATCCTTCCACACGCTCTCGTCGCGATGCAGCGAGGGCGTCAGCACGATCAGCACGTCGCCCTTTTTCAGCGGATAGCGGCCGGCGAGCGTGGTGTCGTCCTTGGGCCACAACGAGAAGGCGGGCGCCGTGGGCCAGATGCGCAGGGATTCGCGCAGCACCTGATCGAGGTACACGAGTTTACCGACGTCCTCGAAGCGTGGCGCCTGGTCGCCCAGCACGGCGTCGACCTCGGCCCGCGCTTTGGCCATCACTTCGGGATGCTCCAGCAGCAGGTGCGTGGTGAAGGACAGCAGGCCGCTGGTGGTCTCGTGACCGGCGATCAGGAAGGTGATCAGCTGGAAGCGGATGTTGTCGTCGTCGAGCCGGTCGCCGGTGACCGGATCCTTGGCCGTCAGCATCAGGCCCAGCAGGTCGCGCGGCGCCTCGTCGGGGCTCAGCCGCCGGCGCTCGGCGATGAGATCGTCGACAATCTTCATCATCAGCCGCACGTCGGCGTCGTACTGGCGCTGGGTCATCAGCATCAGACGCGTTTGCAGCGGCACGCGGCTGGCGCGGCTGCCGGCCTCGCCCAACGCGCGCACCATCGCTTCGACGAAGGGATGCATCTCGCGCTGGTAGAAGGAATTGAACCGGTAGGCGAAGCCACAGAGCGCGATGGTGTCGAGCGTCAGCCGGGTCATGTTGTCGACGACGTCGACCGCCGTCGCCGGGCCGAAGCGTTCCCAGCGCGTCAGCATCTGGTCGGCGATGTCGACCATGTCCTCGAAATAGTTGCGCATCGCCGCCGGCCCGAAGGCCGGCATCAGCAGGCGGTGCGCCTTGGCCCAGTTCGGCTCGGTGTTGTAGGCGGTGAACAGGCCGTCGCCGGCGAAGTCCCTGATGTGCTTCAGCGGGCCGGAGACGTACTTCTCGAAGCGGCTCTCGTCGCAGGCGTCGGCGATGATCTCGTGCCCGCTGATGATCAACACGGAGCGGCCGGGAAAGGCCAGCCTGTAGATCGGCCCGTACTGGCGGGCCAGCTTCATCATGTTCTGGATCGGCACGTCGAGGCCGACATCGGGCACGTTGCCGACGATCGGACGGACGGGTGGTTGCGGAATCGACGAGCCGGCCGTCGCCATGGGTGCTGCCTCCGGGTACACGGTTTGGCGCACCTTAGGCGAAGGCTGGCCGTCTTGCCCAGCCGGGTGCGTAAACGGCGGTTTGGCGCGCGGTCGTCTTACAGGGTCCGCTCCATGAAGCGTTCGCCGTTGGGTCGGCTCTCGCCGGTCTCGCGGAATCCGAGGCGGGCATAGAAGGGGCCCGGGCCGCCTTCATCGGGAAAGAAGGTCAGCGTCATGCGGCGGAAGCCTTCGCTCCGGCACTGTCCCAGCAGGATCGACAGCGCGGCTCGTCCGTAGCCTTTGCCCTGATGTCGGCCATCGATCATGAACCGCCACAGATAGCAGCTGCCGTCCTTGTCGCTCGGGCGCCACATCACGAAGCCGACGGGCTCATCGCCGGTGTAGATGGCCCGAAATCGGGCCGCGGGCTCGAAATAGGCTTGGGCGATCGAGATCGCATTGGGGGCGACGAACCGCGCCTGGTCCGCGCGCGGCTCGAGATCGCAGATCGCGCCAACGGTTTGCGCGGTGACCTCGCGCAGGGTGACAACAACCTCGCCCATGGGGCGATCTGAGCACGCGGGGCAGCGTGCCACTAGGTTGTTGCCACACCTTGCTTGCCAAAGAGGCGGGCTTTGCGCAGAAATGGCAGGGCGCGGAAACAACAACGGACCAGCCGCGCTCATGACGGGAGGATGCGATGACGCGACTCGGTGGCGCGGACGCCAGTTTCCTCTATTTCGAGACCCCCGAGACGCCGATGCACGTCGCGGGTTTCACGCTTTACGACCTGCCGGAGGGTTACGAAGGCTCGTTCTACGAGCGCTTCCGCGACTTGATGGTCAGCCGCCTGCACCTGGTCCCGGTGTTCACCAAGAAGCTCTCGCCGACCCTCCTCGATATCCACCACCCCTCGTGGGTCGAGGACCCGAACGTCGATATTTCCTACCACATCAAGAGCGTCACCCTGCCCGCGCCGGGGAACCGCGAGCAGCTTGAGACGATGATTGCGGAGCTGCATGCACAGGTCCTCGATCGCAGCCGGCCGCTGTGGCAGTTCGTGGTCATCGACGGCATCGAGACCGGCCAGGTGGCGCTCTATTCCAAGGTGCACCACGCGGCGGTCGATGGCGGCGCCGGCATGATCATCACCAACGCGATCTACGACCTCACGCCCGAGCCTAGGAAGGTCAAGCCGCCGGAACCCAAGCCGGCCGGCGCGTCGGTGCCGTCGGGCAACCCGATGGCCGACCTGGTCACTTCGATGATGCGCTTCCAGCTCGACATGCTGCGCGCGGCGCCCGAGGTGATGAGCAACGTCGCCAGCATGTTCTTCCCCAAGGTGGCGAAGGACGCGCCGATGGACGCGTATCTGCCGAAATCGCCGGTCAAGGAAATGCCCGCGCTGATCGCGCCGAAAACCATCTTCAACGCCGCCATCACCCGGGAGCGTTCCTACGCCGCGCGTTCGATGCCGCTGGCCGACGCCAAGGCCATCGCCAAGGCGGCCGGCGGCAAGCTCAACGACGCCGTCATGGCGGTGTGCTCCGGCGCGCTCCGGCGCTACCTGCTGGCGCGGCATGCGCTGCCCAGCGAGCAGCTGATCGCCTTCGTGCCGATCTCGCTGCGCGAGCTGGGCAACACCGACCTCAACAACCAGGTCTTCGGCATGATGTGCGGGCTGGCGACGCATATCGCCGATCCGCTGGAGCGGCTGAAGGCGATCCAGGCCTCCTCGGCCGACGCCAAGCAGATCGCCGGTGGCTTGAAGAACGCCATGCCGCAGGACTACGCTTTCTTCGGCGCGCCGTTCCTGATCCGCGGCCTCACCGAGCTGTACGGCCGCTCCGGCCTGGCCGACGTGATGCCGATGGCCGCCAATGTCTGCATTTCCAACGTGCCCGGCCCGCCGGTGCCGCTCTACGGCGCCGGCGCCAAGGTGGCGGCGCTCTACCCGGTGTCGATCCCGACGCATGGCTGCGCGCTGAACCTCACGGTGCAGAGCTATCTCGGCAACCTCGATTTCGGCCTTACCGCCGACCGCAAGGCGGTGCCCGATATCGGCGTTATGGCCGACTATCTCCTGGACTCCTACGCCGAGCTCAAGGCGGCGGCCCTGCCCGCCAAGGCTTGAATTCGGCCGCCGCCGCTCCATACTCATCTATCCGGTTCACCTCAGTGAGACCCGAATGACCGCTGCTACCGAGGCGATGCGCCCGCCGTCCCGAACCCTGTTGTTCATGGAGGGGCGCGCGCTGTGGGAGCTGGGCGCCTTTGTCGGTTCGCTTCCGCTACTCAATGCCGCGCCGCGCGGCGATGGCCATCCGGTCCTCGTTCTGCCCGGCCTGATCGCCAGCGACGTATCGACACGCCCCCTGCGCGCCTTCCTGCGCGGTCGCGGCTACGCCGCCCATGGCTGGGGCCTGGGCCGCAACCTGGGGCCGCGCGAAGGGGTCGAGGACGGCATGCTCCAGCGCCTGCTGGAGCTGCATCAGAATTATGGCCGCAAGGTCAGCCTGATCGGCTGGAGCCTGGGCGGCGTGTTCGCCCGCGAGCTCGGCAAGCAGGCGCCGCAGGCGGTACGCCAGGTGATCACGCTCGGCAGCCCCTTCGCCGGCGATCCGCGCGCCACCAACGCCTGGCGCGTCTTCGAGCTGGCCAGCGGCCAGAAGGTGCCGGAGCGCGGCTCCAGCCGCATCGACCGGCTGCGCCAGAAGCCGCCGGTGCCGAGCACGGCCATCTACAGCCGCACCGACGGCATCTGCGCCTGGCAGGCCTGCCGCGAGGAGGCCGGTCCGCAGGCCGACAATATCGAGATCATGGGCAGCCATTGCGGCCTGGGCCACAACCCCGCCGCCGTCTACGCCATCGCCGATCGGCTGGCGCAGCCCGAGGACGGCTGGAAACCGTTTACGCGCGAAGGCTGGAAGCGCGCGGTCTATCTCGATCCCGAGCGGGCTTAATCGCCGTTTGGGCCGCGCCGCTCCAGCGGCGCTCTTGATACCGATCGATGAAGAGCGCCGCTGGAGCGGCGCGGCCCGAATGGCGTTTACGCCAGCTTCAGCAACACCTCCACCGTATGCAAGGCGAGCCCCGCCAGCCCGCCGATCAGCGCGCCGTTGAAGCGGATGTACTGCAGGTCGCGGCCGACATTGAGCTCGATCATGTGGATCAGCCGATCAACCTGCCACGACTTCACCTGATCGGCGACAAAGCGCGAGATGCCGCTCTTCTGGTTGGCGACGAAGGTGCGCAGCACCGTCACCATGCCCTCGTTGATGTCGGCGCGGATCGAGGCGTCCTCGCGCAGCTTGCCGCCGATCTCGACCAGCAGATCGGTGAGCGCGGCGCGCACCATCGACGAGGGTGACTGCGTCTCCTGCTCGATGAAGCCGCGCACGCTTTCCCAGATGCCTTCCGCCAGATCACGGATCTCGGGCCGTGCCAGCAGGTCCTTGCGCAACCCGTCGAGGCGCTCGGCGTAGTCGGGCGACGTGCGCAGCCTGTCGATGAAGGTCGCGATGAAGCGATCGAACTCGCCGCGCACGGCGTGGTTCTCGTCGGCGCGGACCTCCTCGAGGAACGACGACACCGAGGTCACCAGCTTGCGCAGCACATAGCCGTCGGCCTGGAACAGGCGGAACAGCGTCGGCAACTCCGCGCGGATCTTGTTGCGGATAGCGTCGAGCGCTTCGGCGTTGCCCAGCAGCTGGCCGAGCGCCACCAGCAACTCGTCAAGGATGCGCTGGTGGCGGCGGTCGTGCGTGACGGCGTCGAGCAGGCCCGCGGCCAGCGGTGCGATCTCGACTGTCTCCAGCCGCTCGACCACGCGCTTGGCGAGAAAGCCGCGCAGGCCCGAGCCCTCCATGGCGTTGAGCGCCTGGGGCAGCAGCCGCAGGACAAAGCGCGCAAGGTCGTCGCTCTGCCGCCGGTCGGCCAGCCAGTCCGAGATCATCGCGGCGAAATCGACCTCGCGCAGCTTGGTGGCGACCGGCTGGTCGGCAAGGAAATGCCGCTCGATGAATTCGCCCAGGCTATCGGCGATACGCGCCTGGTTGCGCGGCACGATAGCGGTGTGCGGGATCGGCAAGCCGAGCGGCCGGCGAAACAGAGCGACCACGGCATACCAGTCGGCCAAGCCGCCGATCGCGGCCGCCTCGGCGAAGGCGGCCAGGAAGGCGAAGCCTGGGTGATAGCGCTCGGCATAGCGCGCGCCCGTCAGCACGAGAAGGCAGACGACGAGCAGGCCGGTGGCGGCGGCCCGGGTGCGCCTGAGCTCGCGCAAGCGCTCGGCGTCGCGGGCGCTGTCGGTCGTCAAGGCGATGGTCATGCTTGGCTCGCTTTCTTCGGCGGGCAGTTAACTAGCTGATAAATCGCAAAAAATAACCAATTCGCAACTGCGTTGTTGCGTCGCAACAAGATTCTTGTTGCATTGCAGCATGGGATCAACTACGTTCTCTCCATCGCGGGCCGAACCGCGGACGCGAACCAACCCTGCCATAGCTCATTCGAGGATGGAGATAGTCATGACCGAGACCAGCAACCCGAACCCGACCGCGACGATCACCGACGTCGTGTCCCAGATTCCCGAGGCCGCCCGCGCGTTCGTCGTCAAGGCGACCGAGACCGGCATGGAGCGCGCCGCGCGCGTGCGCAGCGGCGCCGAGGGCGTTGCCGCCACCGTGTACGACGTCGCGAGCCTGTCGATGAACGGCACCGCGCAGATCACCAACAGCCTGATGAAGGCCGCGCACGAGAACGTCTCGGCGACGCTGGGCATGATCGGCAAGCTCGCCGGCGCCAAGTGCCTGGGCGACGCCGCCACCGTGCAGCTCGACTTCGTGCGTGACTATGGCAAGGCCAATGTCGCGCAGGTCCGCGAGATCGCCGACATCGCGCGCAAGGGCTACGGCGACATCGAGAAGGCCGTCCGCGACGGCTACGCCAAGGTCGTGCCGGCCAAGGCCGCCTAAGCGTTCCGAATACGCCCTCTCTGGAGAAGCCCGCGCAAGCGGGCTTTTCTTTTTGTCGTGCATAGCCGCGGCATGAGGCCAGTGCGAAAATCGCGTGACGCCCCACCGACAGATCGGCGCAAGATCAGCCAACTTTCGGGGAGGCCAACGTGCACGGCAAACGTCCAACCATCTCGTCCATGCATGGCGTCGTCGCCGCGGCGCATCCGCTGGCCGCCGCCGCCGGTGCGCGCGTGCTGTCGAACGGCGGCAACGCCTTCGACGCCGCCGCCGCGACCGCGGCCACGCTCAACGTGGTGGAGCCCTACATGTCCGGCCTCGCCGGCCAGGGGCTGGCGACCTGCTACGTCGCGGCCGAGAAGCGCGTGCGCGTGCTCGACTTCCTGCCGATGATCCCCAGCGGCTTCCCGGTCGACAGGCTCAAGCGCCGCGACGACGTGGCGCGCGGCGCCCTGGGCGTGGGCTCTCCGGGCAACCTCGCCGGCTGGTGCACGATGGTCGACACCTACGGCAGCAAGTCGCTGGCCGAGCTGTTCGCGCCGGCGATCACCATCGCGCGCGACGGCTACCCGCTGATCGAGTTCAACGTCGATGAAACCAATGGCGGTGGCGCCGAGCTTCGCCGGCACGACGCGCTCTTTGGCCACTGGTCGAAGAACTACACCGACGGCAGCGGCCGCGTGGCGCCAGGCTACATCCTCAAGCAGCCCGATCTCGCGCGCACCTTCGAGGCGCTCGCCAAGGATGGGCCGGGACTGCTCTATGGCGGCGCGCTGGGCCGCACCATCGTCGAGCATCTGAAGTCGCTGGGCGGCTGCATCACCATGGCCGATCTCGAGGCGGTGAAGCCGCGATGGCAGGACCCGATCGCCGCCAGCTATCGCGGGCTGGACATCCACGTGCCGCCGCCGCCCTGCGAAGCGTTCCAGTATCTGCTGGCGCTGCGAATCCTCGAGGGCTTCGACCTCAAGAGCATGCCGCGCAACGGCGTCGACCACATCGACACGGTGCTGCGCGCCATCCGCGTCGCCGCCGGCGTGCGCATCGCCAACAACAACCCGTCGCGCCAGAAGCTCGCGCATCTGCTATCGGAGGACCACGTCGCCGGCCTGCGTGCGCGCGTGCGCGACGGCAAGGTGGTCGACGGGCCGACCGAACAATGGACGCCGCCGCCGGCCGAGGGCCACACCACCTCGTTCTCGATCGCCGATCGCGACGGCAATCTGGTCTGCGTGACGCAGAGCCTGGGCAGCGTGTTCGGCTCGGGCGTGGTCGTCCCGGGCACCGGCATCTGCCTCAACAATTTTCTCTATTGGGCCGACGTCACACCCGACAGCCCGAACCGCTCGAAGCCAGGTGGTCCGCTGCCGGTCTGCGTCGCGCCCTCGATCGGCCTGCGCGACGGCAAACCGGCCTTGGTGCTGGGCACGCCCGGCAGCTACGGCATCCTGCAGACCCAGGTGCAGGCGGTGGTGCAGTACCTCGATTACGGCCTGCCGCTGCAGGAGGCCATCGAAGCGCCGCGCGCGCGGCTGACCGACGGCCGCGCCGTAATGCTGGAGTCGCGCGTCGAGCCCTCGGTGATGGATGGCCTGCAGCAGCGCGGCCACAATCTGGAACGCGGCCCACAATGGACGATGCGGGTGGGCGGCATGCAGGCCATCGCGCTCGATCCGACCAGCGGCGCGCGCACCGGCGCCTGCGATCCGAGGCGTGATGGGTATGTAGTGACGGCCTGACCCGCTCGTCATTCCGAGCGCAGTGAGGAATCTCCCGCAAAAGAGGTCTCCATTGCGGGAGATCCCTCGCTATCGCTCGGGATGACGGGGGCGTTACGACGCCGCGGCGGCGTACTTGCCGGTGAGCTGTGGCGTGGTTGGTGTCGCGGCCTTTTTCTGCTGCTGCTCAAGGCGCGTTTCGCGTCCCCAGGTGCGCTTGAGCTCGTCCT
Source organism: uncultured Rhizobiaceae bacterium (assembly GCA_964437145.1). Taxonomy (GTDB): domain Bacteria; phylum Pseudomonadota; class Alphaproteobacteria; order Reyranellales; family Reyranellaceae; genus JAFAZJ01. The sequence goes on along the minus strand of CAYTFW010000026.1, from coordinate 17,909 downwards.
TCACGTTGAAGGTCAGGCGGCCCAGCCCCTCGGTCTCGATCTCGATCTTGTCGCCGTCCTGGAACGAGGAGAGCCCGCGATGGTTGGTGCCGGTGGCGAGGATGTCGCCGGGCTCCAGCGTGTGGATCGAGCTCACCCACTCGACGCAACGCGGGATCTTGTGCGCCATGTCGTCGGTGTTGAAGTTCTGCTTCAGCACGCCGTTGACCCATAGCTTGACCTGCAGCTTCTGAGGATCGGCGATCTCGTCCTTGGTGACGATGAACGGGCCGATGGGCGCGAAGGTGTCGCGCGACTTCATCTGGTAGAAGACGTTGCCCGCGGGCGGCAGGCCGCGCGCCGAGCCGTCGATGAAGTTCATGTAGCCGAAGATGTGGTCCATGGCGTCGGCCGCCTTGACCCTTGTGGCGCGCTTGCCGATGACCAGCGCCATCTCCGCCTCGCCCTCGAAGATCGTCGCCGGCACATCGGGCAGCACCATGGTGTCACCGTTGCCGATGATGGCGTTGGGCGATTTGTGGAAGCCGTTGATCGGCGCCGGCTTGTCCAGCGTGCCATCCTCCATGTAGTTCACCGCCATGCAGGCGATGTTGATCGGCCGAGGCAGCGGCGGACGGATGCGCACGCTCGACAGCGGAATCGCCTTGCCGGCATCGGCCGCCGCCTGGAGCTTGCCGCGATACTCGGCGAAGCGCTCGATCAGGCCATTGATCAGATCATGCGGCCCGACGCGCGGGATGTCGGACACCGCCGACGCCACGTCGACGATCGCGTCGCCCTTCACCACACCCAGCCGGAAATCATCGAAAAAGCCGATCTTCATGGCGCCCTCCCGCGCTATGCCGTTTTGCGAGCGAAGATTGCCGCCGTCTGAGGCGGCTGTGCAATGCCTCTCAGCCCAGCCGCCGCCGATAGAGCGCGATCAACCGCTCCCAGTGCCGCTCGGCGGCCGGCTTGTCGTAGCACCAGCGCTGCGGGAAGGCGAAGCCGTGGTGCACACCCATGTGGATCTCGAGCTCGCCCTTGGCACCGGATGCGTCGAACAGGCGCTTGAGCTCCTTCACCATGTCGGGCGGCGCGAGCTCGTCGTGCTCGGCGCAGGAGATGTAGAGCTCGCCTTTGGCCTTGCCGAGATTGAGGTGCGGGCTCTCGACGGCGTCGCTCACCAGCCAGGTGCCGTAGAACGAGGCGGCGGCGGCGATGCGCTGGGGATAGCGCGCCGCGGCGGCCAATGAGTATGGCCCGCTCATGCAGTAGCCATGCGTGCCGACCGGGCCCTTCTTGATGTCGGGCCGCGAGTCGATGAAGGCGAACATCGCCGCGACGTCGTCCATCACCGGCGGGATGGTCATCTTGGTGCGCACCGCGCGCATGCGCTTGTGCTCGTCGCTGCCATGCGTCAGCACATCAGGGCCGTACTTGGTGTCGCGGCCGGCGCGGTAGTAGAGATTGGGCAGGATCACGGCGTAGCCCGCCGTGCCCAGCCGCCGCGCCATGTCGTAGAGCTCCTCGCGAATGCCGGGCGCGTCCATCAGCATCAGGATGGGTGGACAGGGATCGCCGCGCTCGGGGCGGCAGACGAAGGTCTCCATCGCGCCGTCCTTGGTCGCGATGTCGAGGATCTCCTCGTGCATGGCCGTGCCCTCAGACCGAGATCCAGGTCTCGGAGAAGGCCAGCATCGCCGTGCTGATCGTGTGGCCCGCGACCTCGCGCGGCACCGGCTTGCCCGGAAGCTTGCGGCCGTCGATCGTGATGGTGGCGTCCTCGCAGCCGACGAACAGGCTCGGCATGTGATGCTTGCCGGTGGCCGACTTGTCGGGCGGCAGGGCGAAGCAGAACGGCTTGCCCAGCCCACTCCAGTTCAGCACCACGGTCGTTGCGCCCGCCTTCACCGTCTCGCTGTAGCTGGAGAGCGGATCGCCCGACGATGTGAAGCTGTCGGCTCTCTGGTACTTGATGCCGGCGAGGCCGGGCAGACCTTTCCAGGCGCCGAAGTTCGAAACGAAGCCGGCGATCAGGTAGCGCGCCAGCTTCTCGTTGTCGTGATAGCAGACATTGCCCGCCGCGTTGGCGTCCTGCGGCGATTGCAGCAGCACCAGCGCGTGGCCCTGGCCGTGCGGCGAGAGCACGACGCGGAAGAAGCTCGCCAGCGCGACGAACGGACCGTCGGGCTTTTCCTTGAGCGAGATGCCGGGATTCTCGCCCGACCAGTCGACATTGCCGGAGAAGACGATGGGATCGGCCATGGTTGTTTCCTCCCGTTTGAACTGCGCGCGAAATCCTACACCCAACCCGTCGCCCTGAGCGAAGCGAAGCGCAGTCGAAGGGCCTTCGTCCAACCGCACCGACGCCGGCGCCGAGAGAAGGTCCTTCGCTTCGCTCAGGACGACGTCGGAAGGAGACCTTCCTCCGTCGCCTTGATCTGGATCGCGAGGTAGCGCGAGTAGATGCGGCATTGCGCCAGGCTGCCGGCGGTGAACCACAGGCCGGGCTGCTTGGTGCGGCCCCACATGTTGCGCAGCTCGCCACCGGCGTCGAAGCCCCAGACCGGGCCGATGCGATCAGCGACGGCGTCGCCGAGGAACACCCGCACCATGTCCTGCTGATTGCGATAGCCGGTGGCGGCGACCACGAGCTCAGCCGGCAGCACCGTGCCGTCCTTGAGCTTCAGCCCCTCAGGCACGAAGCGCTCGACGTCGTCGTGCTGCACCAGCTTGATGCGGCCATCGATGATCATGTCGGAGCAGCCGACGTTGAAGTAGTACCCGCCGCCGCGGCGCAGATACATCATCTGGAAGCCGGTATCGTCCTCGCCGAAGGTCAGCTTGAAGCCGCGCGCGCGCAGGCCGGCGAGCATGTCGCGATCGTTCTCGCGCATCTCGGCGGTCGAGAGCTGGTAGGCCTGGCGCAGCACCGGATAGGGCATCGCCGTCGCGATCAGGTCGCAATCATCGAACGGGATGCCCTCATTGTAGATGGCGTAGACCTTCTGCGCTTCCTTCAGGCTGACGACATAGGTTGGGCTGCGCTGCACCATGGTGACGTGGGCGCCGCTGGCACAGAGATCCTGCGCCACGTCGTGGCCGCTATTGCCGGTACCCAGCACGACGACCGGGCGGCCCTTCCACGCGCCGCCTTCGGTGTAGGCGCCGGAATGCATGACCTTGCCCTTGAACGAGTCGAGGCCGGGCGTATCGGGCTTGATCGGGATACCGCTGGCGCCGGTGGCGAACACGACATGGCGCGGCCGCACGACGCGCTCCTTGCCGTCCCGCTTGAGCTGGATGACCCAGTGCCCGGCGTTGTCGTCGTAACGGCCGCCGACCAGCTCTGTGCTGGTCCAGTAGTTCAGCTCCAGCGCGTCGACATAAGCCTCGAACCAGTTCGCCAGCTTGTCCTTGGGGATGAACACCGGCCAGGTCGGCGGGAACGGCATGTATGGCATGTGGTTGACATGCACTTCGTTGTGCAGGGTCAACGCGTGATAGCGCAGGCGCCAGTTGTCGCCGACACGCGGATGCTTGTCGACGATCAGCGTGTCGATGCCGAGCTGGTTGAGCCGCGCGGCGACGTCGAGGCCGGCCTGGCCGCCGCCGACCACCAAGGTCACCGGATCGCGATCGTCATAGGCGACGGCGCGCTTGCGCTGGTCGAGCCAGTTCTCGCCGCCGAAGTCGCGGGAGTAGCGCTCGGCGTCGTCGACGTCCTGCGGTGCGATCTCGGGAAAGCCGCGCAGCTCTTCCAAGGTCGTCACCAGGGTCCAGCACCGCCACACGCCGTCGCTGTCGGGCGCGAGCCGCGCCACCGCGTCGGCGCGGCCGGACGCGGTCTGGAAGCTGAAGATGGTCTCGATGCACTCGACGCCGGCGCGGCGCACGCGGCGCGGCGGCGAACGGCCGTCGGGCAGGTGCAGGCCGGTCGGTCGCGTCCGCGTGAGATTTGTGCGCAGCATCGCGCCGATCGCCGCGCGGCCGCTCGCCGTCCCGATGCGCCAGGTGAAGGCCAGCACATCGCGCCAATGACCGTCGGGCTGGAACTGCGCGGTGACGGCGTTCACATCGCCGACGTGCAGCGCAGTGGCGAAGGCGCCCAGCCAATCCTTGGCGATCTGCCGTGTGACGTCGGGCGAGAGAGCAAGCCCGTCCATCTCAGTACCCCGCCACGCGATCGACGACTTCCTTCAGCGGCCTGCCGTCGAGGAAGCGGCCGAGATTGTCGACAAAGAGCTTGGCGACGAAGCGATCGCGCTGTGGGTGCGGGCCGCCGATATGCGGCAGCACGATAATGCCCTCGGTAGTCCATAGCGGATCGCTCGCTGGCAGCGGCTCCTGCCGGAAGACGTCGAGCAGCGCGCCGGCGATGGTCTTGTTCTTCACGGCCGCGATCAGGTCGGCGTCCTTGATGGTGTGGCCACGGCCGAAATTCAGCAGCCACGCCGAGGACTTCATCCTGGCGAAGCAACCGGCATCCATGAAGTTGTCGGTCGCCGGCGTCGCCGGCAGCAGCAACAGGACGAAGTCGGATCGCGCCAGCACCTCATCGGTGCGCGCCGGCGGCAGCACCTCGGCGACGTTGGCGACGGCTTCAGGCGTGCGCTTGGTACCGATCACCCGCATGCCCAGCGCCGCCGCGATGCGCGCCACTTCGGCACCGATCGCGCCCAGGCCAAGAATGCCCAAGGTCTTGCCGGTCAACGGCTGCGCGACGGTGTGCACCCATTTCGCGCTCTTCTGGTTCGCCACCGCGACGGCGTAAGGCTTGGCGATATGGAACAGCGCGCCGATGATGTTCTCGGGCATCGACTCCGTGTGCGTGCCGCGCGCGCAGGTGAGCGTGAGGCTCGTCGGCAGATCGGGCAGCGCCAGCCATCCCTCGACGCCGGCACTCATCGCCTGCACCCAGCGCAGCTTGGGCATGCTTGGCAGCAGGCCGGCTGGCACGGCGGGAGCCATCATCGCCTCGGTCGCGGCGAGCTGGTCGGCCGACGGCTTGTCCTTGCGCGACAGCGTGTCGATGGCGACGCGATCAGCGAGGCCCGCGGCCTTCACGGCGTCGAGATAGGCTGCTGTGCTATCAGTCCACAGCAGAACGCGGGCGCGATTGGTGCTCACAGTGACGGATCCCCAGTTCAGCGAGAGGCCGGCACCGGAATTCGGCCGATCTCCCTGAGCGCGTTGTCGACGACGACGATCTCGCCCGACGCCGGATTATAGCCGGTGAGCTGGGCGATGAGAGCGCCATGGGTCACCACCAGAAGCATGCCCGGTCCCTTCCAGGCGCGGATCACGGCACGGCCGCCACTCGCCAGCGCGTCGCGGCGGTCGGTCCAGACCACCGGGTTGCCGAAGGTGTTGTCGATGTCGATCGGACCGACATCCATCAGCCTGGCGGTGTCGACGCAGCGGCACCACGGCGAGCTCACGATGCGCGCGGGCCTGATACCGCGTTCGCGGAACGCGGCGCCGACCCGAGCAGCCTCGGCGCGGCCGCCCGCGCTGAGGTTGCGTTGGGTGGCGCAGTTGTCGATGCGAAAGCCCTGGGGATCGCCGAAGCCGCCGGGCGCATCGGCGTGGCGCATCAGGGCGATGGCGTTGCCCGTGCGCAGCGCCGCCCAGGCGGCGGCCTCGTTGGCGGTCGCGGGCGTCGCGGCCAGCAAGCTGAGGAGCAGAAAGAGGAGCATACGCATGCGATGTCGTCCTGAGCGTGAGCGAAGGACCTCGCGGTGGTGCGAATATACATTGCGGCGCCGCGTGGCCGCGATACCGCGAGATCCTTCGCTGCGCTCAGGATGACGGCATGAAAAAACCGCCCCACCGTGAGGTGGGGCGGCTTCTTTGAGAGTAGCGCGATTACTCCGCCGCCATCTTCGGCGTGGCGGCGTCGATCGCCGCCGACAGGCGCGGCGGCGACAGCGGCAGGTCGGTCATGCGGATATTGATCGAGCGCGCCACCGCGTTGCCGACGGCGGCGAGCGGCGGAACGATCGGCACCTCGCCCACGCCGCGCACGCCGTAGGGGTGGTGCGGGTTGGGCACCTCGACCACGAGCGCGTCGATCATCGGCAGGTCCGAGGCCACCGGCATGCGGTAGTCGAGGAAGCCCGCGTTATCGAGGCGGCCCTTGGCATTGTAGATGTACTCCTCGTTCAGCGCCCAGCCGATGCCCTGCACGGCGCCGCCCTGGATCTGGCCTTCGACGTAGCTCGGATGGATCGCCGTGCCGACGTCCTGCGCCGCGGTGTAGCGGTCGATGTGCACGCAGCCGGTGTCGCGATCGACCTTCAGATCGACGACGTGCACGCCGAAGCCCGGACCCGCGCCCTGCGCGTTGAGCTGCGCATGGCCGTTGATCGGGCCGCCGGTCTTGCCCGCGGTCGCCGCGAGCTGCGACAGGGTCAGCGGCTCGAACTCGCCGACGTTGGAGCCGGCGGGCTTGGCGACGCCGTCCTCCCAGATCACCGCGTCGGGATCGACGCCCCAGGTCTTGGCGGCGCGCACCTTCAGCTCGCGGATCATGTCGCGCACCGAGTTCACCACGGCGAGACCCGTGGCGAAGGTGACGCGGCTGCCGCCGGTGACGAAGTTGAAGCCGATCGACGAGGTATCGGCGATGATCGGGCGCACCTTGCTGTAGTCGACGCCCAACTCCTCGGCCGCCATCAAGGCGAGCGAGGCGCGCGAGCCACCGATATCGGGGTTGCCCGAGATCACCGTGACCGTGCCGTCCTCGGCGACGTGCGAGGCGGCGCTGGAGTCCGCACCGACGTTGAACCAGAAGCCGGCCGCCACGCCGCGCGCATAGCCCGGCTTGGGCGGCGTCTTGTAGTGCGCCGACTTCTTCACCGCCTCGAGCGTCTCGACGAAGCCGATGGTGTCGAAGGTCGGGCCGTAGCTGGTCTTGGTGCCCTTCTTCGCCGCGTTCTTCAGACGCAGGTCGATAGGATCCATGCCCAGCTCGAGCGCCAGCACGTCGAGCGTCGACTCGACGCCCCAAGCCGAGATCGGCGCGCCCGGGGCGCGGTAAGCGGCGACCTTGGGCCGGTTGCTCACCACGTCGAAGCCGATGACCTTGATGTTGGGGATGTCGTAGCAGGCGAAGCTGGTCCAGCACGCCGGCCCGAGCGGCGAGCCCGGGAAGGCGCCGGCCTGCAGCGCGATCTCGCACTCGGCCGCGACGATGGTGCCGTCCTTCTTGGCGCCGAGCTTGACGCGCACGGTGCCGCCCGGCGCCGGCCCGGAGGCGCGGAACACCTCTTCGCGGGTCATCACCATCTTCACCGGCTTGCCCGACTTCTGTGACAGGCGCACGGCGATCGGCTCGAGGTAGACCACCGTCTTGCCGCCGAAGCCGCCGCCGATCTCGCTGGGCGTGACGCGGATCTGCGAGGTCTCGATGCCCAGCAGGCGGCTGACGAAGCCGCGCACCTGGAAGTGACCCTGCGTGGTCGACCACAGCTGCACCTGGCCGTCCTCGGCGGCGCTGGCGAGCGTCGCGTGCGGCTCGATGTAGCCCTGGTGCACGGCCTGGGTCGTGTACTCGCGCTCGATGACGACCTCGGCCTGCTTCCAGCCGGCCTCGATGTCGCCCTTGTTGTTGTCCATGCGCTTGGCGATGTTCGACGCCTTGGTCGGCGCCGGCTTCACGCCTTCGGTGATCAGGTGGTCATGCAGCACCGGCGCGTCGGGCTTCATCGCCTCGGCGACGTCGATGACGTGCGGCAGGATCTCGTACTCGACCTTGATCAGCTCGACCGCCTGCTTGGCGATGGCGTCGGTGGTCGCGGCGACGGCGGCGATCGGATGGCCTTCGAACAGCACCTTCTCGCGCGCCAGGATGTTGCGGGTGATGTCGCGCAGGTTCACCTGCATCTCGCCCGCCGGCACGATGACGTTGGGTTGCTCGGGCAGGTCCTTGGCGGTCACCACCGCCTTGACGCCCGGCAGCTTCTCGGCCGCCGAGATGTCGACCGACTTGATCCGGGCGTGGGCGTGCGGGCTACGCAGCACACGGCCGATCAGCTGGCCCGGCATGTTGAAGTCGGCGCCGAAGCGGGCGCGGCCGGTCACCTTGTCGGCGCCGTCGGGACGATCGACGCGAGTGCCGATCCACTTGTATTTACCGGTGCTCATCGTGCGGCTCCTCTCATGTCGGCGGCCACTTCCATGACCGCGCGGATGATCTTGTCGTAACCGGTGCAGCGACAGAGATTGCCGGCGAGCCAGAAGCGCACCTCGGTCTCCGTCGGATTGGGGTTCTTCTCCAGCAGCGCCTTCGAGGCGACCAGGAAGCCCGGCGTGCAGATGCCGCACTGCAGGGCGGCGAACTCGACGAACTTCTTCTGCAGCGGATGCAGCTGATCGCCCTTGGCGATGCCCTCGACCGTCTCGATCTTCTTGCCCTCGGCCTCCGGCGCCAGCATCAGGCAGGAGCAGACCAGGCGGCCGTCGAGCGTGATCGAGCAGGCGCCACAGTCACCCGAGCCGCAGCCTTCCTTGCTGCCGGTCAGCCCGAGATTGTCGCGCAGGACGTCGAGCATCGACTGCGAGGGATCACAGAGGAACTCGGTCGGCTCCCCGTTGATCGTGGTGGTGATGTGCATCTTGGCCATGGTGCTCAATTCCCCTTCGCGCGCTCGATAGCGATCGCGGCGCTGCGCTTGAGCAGCACGCCGGCGATCTTGGTGCGGTATTCGATGGTGCCCCGCTTGTCGTTGATCGGCTTGCAGGCCGCGCGGCAGGCGGCGGCCGCCTTCTCCAGCGCCGCCTCGTCGAGCGACGAGCCGATCAGCGCCTTGGCGGCGTCCTCGACCAGCAGCACGGTGGGCGCCACGGCGCCCAGGCCGACACGCGCGGCGGTGCACTTGCCGCCGGCGATCGTGAGGTTGACGCCGACGCCGACGACCGCGATGTCCATCTCGGTCCTCGGGATCAGGCGAAGGTAGGCGTCGCTCGAGCCCTTCGGCCGCGCCGGCAGGGTGAAGCTGACCAGGATCTCGCCCGGCGCCAGAGTGGTGCGGCCGGGGCCGCTATGCAGCTTCTCGACCGGGATCTCGCGCCGCGCGTTGGGGCCATGGATGGTGAGCATGGCGCCCGCGGCGACCAGCGCCGGGCCGCTATCGGCCGCTGGCGAGGCGTTGCACAGATTGCCGCCGGCCGAGGCGCGGCCTTGGATCTGCTTCGAGCCAATCAGGTTGATGGCCTCGACCACGCCGGGCCACGCCTTCTTCAGCGCCTTGTGCTCGCCGATGACCGCGCCGCTGACCGCCGCGCCGATCCGGAACGAGCCGCCGCCCAGATCCTGGATGCTCATCATCTCGTCGATCTTCTTGATATCGACGATCACGCCGGGCTTCTGCATGCCCGAGCGCATCTGCACCAGAAGATCCGTGCCGCCGGCCAGGATGCGCCCGGCACCGCCGGCGGCAAGCATGGCCTTCGACGCCTCGTCCAGGCTACTCGGCGCGCTATACCTTACGTCGTTCATCGTTCGGTCCCGCTTGGAAATTGTTGGGCCTCTCCCTAACGGGCCCAAAACCACACCCCTATACTGGCGACTCGTTTCGCCGGTGTAAAACATTGATGCAGGCCCGACCCGGCCGCTCTACGCCGGGCTTCCCGACCGGAACCGCATGGCAGAACGGTTGCTTGGGTCAAAGCGGCTTGACCAGCCGCAGGCTTTCCGTGACGAACCCGCGCCGATGATAGAAGTTGACCGCATGTCGGTTGTCGGCAAAGACATCGAGGCTGAGCAGCCGGTGGCCGCGACCGCGCGCCCAGGCCTCGGTCTCCTCCATCAGGCGATGGGCGATGCCCCGGCCCTCCGCCTCAGGGACGAGCGCCAGCAGCGACACGTACCCGCAGGGCTCGTCGGTCACGCCGTCCTTGCCCGGCCGCATGTGGATGAAGCCCAGCCGACGACCATCGGCCGCGCAGGCGATCAGGGTGCGCGCGCCATCCTCGGCGTCGTCGAGGGTCGCGGCCATGAATCGGTCCTGAAAGCCCCGCATGGCGGCGCCGTCGTGCCACGGCGGATGCGGCACACCGGCGAGGCGTGGCGACAGGCTGTCGATGAAGGCGCGATCGTCGGGCGTCGCGTCGCGTATCTCTGTGGACTCCATGCCACAGGTCTAGGGGGCCGCCGCGGCGTCGACAAGGTAACAGGGAGGGCGCTATGCAGAGTTGCGGTAGCCCCGCCGCGTCAGGGTGATACGCTGCGGCCGCGGTTCCTTAGGGAGGACACCATGAGCTACGACGTCGTCATCAAGAACGGCACCGTGGTCGACGGCACGGGCGCGGCGCGCTACCAGGCCGATGTCGCCATCGCCAATGGCAAGGTCGCGGAGATCGGCAAGGTCAGCGAAGGTGCCAAGCGCACCATCGACGCGCACGGCCTTGTGGTGGCGCCGGGCTTCGTCGATCCACACACCCACTACGACGCGCAGATCTGCTGGGACGGCGCGGTGACGCCCTCATCGTGGCACGGCGTGACGTCGGTGGTGATGGGCAATTGCGGCGTCGGCATCGCGCCGTGCAAGCCGCAGACCCGCGAGATCGCGATGAAGGACCTGGTGAACGTCGAGGGCATTCCCTTCGACGTGCTCAACAAGGGCATCACCTGGGACTGGGAGACCTTCCCGCAATTCATGGACGCCGCCGCCGCGCGCCAGCCGTCGCTCAACCTCGCCTTCATCGCGCCGCTGACGCCCTTCCGGCACTACGTCATGGGCGAGGCCTCGATGGAGCGCGCCGCCAACGCCCAGGAGACCGCCGAGATCGCCCGGCTGATCGGCGAGGCGGTCGACGCCGGCGCGCTGGGCTTCTCGAGCACGACGCTCAACCAGCACATGGGCTTCGAGGGCAAGCCACTGGCCTGCCGCAACGCCAGCCGCGAGGAGATGAAGGCCTACGCCAACCAGCTCAAGAAGCGCGGCAAGGGCGCCATCGAGATCGCGCTGACGCGCCAGGTCGGCGTGCTGGAGCAGGACCAGTGCGAACTGCTCGACTTCCTGCTTGAGGAGAGCGGTCGGCCGGTGACCTTCATCGCCCTGTTCGACCGCGACGACATTCCCGAGGCGGTGCGCAACACGTTGCGGCTCGCCGCCCCGCAGATCGCCAAGGGTGCCAGGCCGCAGACCTCGCCGCTGCCGCTGACGCGCGAATGCAACATGGACAATCCCTTCGCTTTCGCGGCCTTCCCGTCGTGGAAGCGCGTGTTCGCCGACACCAACAAGGAAGCGCAGAAGAAGGTCTACGCCGATCCGGCCTTCCGCAACGCCTTCCGAGACGACCTCAGGAACCCCACGGGTTTCAGCGACTGGCGCCGCGTCGTGGTGAACGAGGTCAAGAATCCGGCGCTGAAGCCTTTCGAGCGCAAGTCGATCGCCGAGGTGGCGAAGCTCCAGGGTAAGGACGACGTCGACGCCTTCCTCGACCTCGTGCTGGCCGACAATCTCGACGTCGAGTTCACCATCTCCTCGTGGAACACGCGCGAGGACAGGACGCGCGAGCTCCTGAACGACAAGTCGATCCTGATGGCGCTGGGCGACGGCGGCGCGCATGTCGACATGCTGTGCGACGCCGGCTACCCGACCTACCTGCTGGGCACCTGGGTGCGCGAGAAGCAGGCGATCACGCTCGAGGAAGGCGTGCGCAAGCTGACCTCCGACCCGGCCGACCTCTTCGGCTTGAAGGATCGCGGCCGCCTGACCAAGGGCGCGCCGGCCGACGTGGCGATCTTCGACGCCGGCCGCATCGGCTCGACCAACCACGGCGAGCGCCGCTACGACCTGCCCGGCGGCGCCAAGCGCATCGTCATGCCGTCCAAGGGCGTCGAGTACACCATCGTCAACGGCGCCGTGACCTGGGAGCAGGGCCAGCTGCGCGACGCCAAGGCCGGCAAGGTGCTGCGCGGCTGACGCCGTTCGGGCCACGTCGCTCCCGCGACGCATCATGAGCGCCGCTGGAGCGGCGCGGCCCAAAGACAAGGAGACTTCGCCATGGCGATGACCGAGTCCGCGCCGCTGACCGCGGTTGAGCACGCGCGGACGATGGCGGCCTATAGCCGGGCCGGCGAAGCGCGGGCGCGGGCGTTGGGCAATCGCGGGCCGATCCGCTTCGGCGCTGATGGTAAGTTGTTGCCGGAGATCGTCGAGTCGTATTGGACGCATGGCTTCTACGTCTTCGAGGGCACGATCGGCGCCGAGGAGCTGGCCGAGCTGCGTGCCGCCGTCGATGGCGTGCTGGCACGGGCGCCGGTCGCGCCGGGCGCGAAGCTCGATCGTTTCGGCCGGCCGGCGTTGGGCGAGGGCATCATCAAGCCGCCGTTCAAGATAGCGCGACCGCTTTCCGACCCCGTCGGCGGCACCGACAAGAACAATGGCCGCCACCCGGTGCAAATGGCGCAGCCCGAGCCCGGCAAGGACGATCCCGAGTGGGTCGTCGAGCTGCTCGACGGCAACCTGCACCTGATGGACGAGTGCCTCAGGCTCTACGGCCATCCCGGCCTGCTGGGCGTCGCCGCCTCGATCCTCGGCGACGACTTCGTGCCTTACAACGAGGTCACCTTCGTCAAGGAGCCGGGGCTCGGCCCGTCGGTCGCCTGGCACCAGGACGGCACGACGCACTGGACCGCGCCGGACTGGGACCAGGGCGCGCATGGCTTCAACTTCATGACCCAGCTCTACCCCAGCACCGCGGGCAACGGCGTGTGGGTGCTGCCGGGCAGCCATAAGCTCGGCAAGGCCGATATCCGCCGCAAGGTCGCCGTATCAGGCTCCGAGCGCATCGAGGGCGCGGTGCCGATGCTGTGCGCGGCCGGCGACACGATCGTCACCAACCGCCAGCTGCTGCACGGCTCCTTCGCCAACACCTCGCCCGACCGACGCATCACGCTCAACGCCGGCTTCTTCCCGCGCAAGCGCGTGCTCAACGTCACCGCGCGCCGCCTGCACGGCGTGATGGAGACCTACGACCAGGCGCGCATCGACGAGCGCTGCCGCATTCTGCTGCTCGCCATCGACGCGCGCCGGCAGCGCTTCCCGCGCGAGACGCCGTACGTCTACAAGCCGCTCGCCGGCCGCGAGGACGAAAACCGCTTCAACGAGACGACGCGCCGCACGCTGCTGCGCAATTACAACCAGCGCGACATGTTCATCTGACCTCCCTCTCCCCGCCTGCGGGGAGAGGGTCGGGGTGAGGGGGAGCCGCAGGTTGCGCAAGATCGTCGTGCGCCACTTGATGCAGCCCCTCACCCCAACCCTCTCCCCGCTCGCGGGGAGAGGGAGTGAAGAGTCAGACCGCCTTGCGCACCACGTGGCTCCTGTTGAAGGTGTGCGGGCGGATCTCGGCGGCCCAGCGGCCTTTCTCCGACGCTTCGCCCCAGGCCTTGCTGACCAGGATGTCGGGGCTGTCGATCTCGTAGAGCGCGGTGTAGTGCGCCATGCCGGCGCCATCGATCGGCTTGATCTCGCCGGCGATGACGAAGGCGGCCGGCTCGGTCTTCAGCCGCGTCACGCCGCGCACGCCGGGCACGGCTTTGATGAAGTCGACGTGCTCGTCGTAGACCTCGTTGAACAGCGCCTCCTTCTCCGGCTTCACATCCATGCTGACAATGAAGAGGTACTTTGTCGCGATGGGCATGCTCGTGGCCCTCCTCCCGCTATGATCCCGCCGCGCCATCCTACAGTATGCGCGGCAGGAGTAGGGGAGAGAGCATGAAGACCGCCGAGGCGCGCGCGCGCGACCTGCAGCCGTTGCTGGACGCGCATGGCGCCGAAATGGACCGCCGCCGCGAGCTGACACCGGAGGTGGTCGAGGCGCTGTTCGACAAGGACATGCTGCGCCTGCTGCTGCCCAAGAGCCTGGGCGGCCAGGAGATCCACCTGCTCGACTACTGCAAGGCCTGCGAGCAGCTCGCCTGGGCCGACGCCAGCGTCGCCTGGTTCGTCAACCAGTCCAACGTCTCGTCGGCGACCTCGGCGGCGGCGATGTCGCGCGAGGGGGCGATGACCGCCTTCGGCAGCGCGCGCGAAGGCCTGGCCTGGGGCTCGCGGCACAACAACAGCAAGGCGATCCGTGTCGAGGGCGGCTATCGCCTGACTGGCACCTGGAGCTTCGCCAGCGGCGGGCGCCACACCAACTATCTCGGCGCGCACAGCGCGGTGCAGAACCCCGACGGCACGCCGCATATGCGCCACGGCCGGCCCGACGATCGCAGCTTCGTCTTCAAGCGCAGCGACGCCAAGATCACCGACGACTGGTACGTGCTGGGCCTGCGCGGCACCGGCTCCGACACCTACACCGTCACCGACCTCTTCATCCCCGACGGCTGGGCACCGGCACGCGAGGCGCTGGAGGAGCGGCAGGAGAAAGGGCCGCTCTACACCATCATGTCGACCCTGCTCTACGCCACCGGCTTCTGCGCCGTCACGCTGGGCGTCGGCCGGCGCATGCTGGAAACCTATATCGAGCTGGCGCGCGGCAAGCAGAGCCGCGCCGCGACCAGCATCATGGCGCGCAACGATGCCATCCAACGCGAGATCGCCAACCTCGAGGCCAAGCTCTCGGCCGCGCGCGCCTTCCTGCATGAGGCGGTGGTCGCCATCTACGACGCGGCCGCTTCAGGCACGCTCACCCTCGACCACCGCATGCGCCTGCGGCTGGCGACCACCTGGGGCATGAACGCCGCCTCCGATGTGTCGATCGCCTCCTACCGCGCCGCCGGCACCACGGCGATCCTCGACGCCAATCCCTTCGAGCGCCGCTTCCGCGACGCCATGAGCGCCAGCCAGCACCTCCAGGCCCTGCCGCCGCACCTTGAGATGGTCGGCCGCCACCTGCTGGGCACCGAGAACAAGGTCCAGCACCTCTGATCTCACTGTCCCCGCTTGCGGGAAGAAGGGACGGAAGGCTTCTTGCGCTTCACCGCCACCCGTCGCGCCGCATCGAGCGCGGCGCGCGCCCAATCCAGCAACTCGTCGGGCTCGTCGATCAGCCGCTCCGGCACGCGCCAGAAGGCGAGATCGATCAACGCGCCGCCCTTCGCGTAGTTGAGCGGCGGCGACGTGGCGGCCTCGGCGAAGAGGGCGCGGTTCTGGTCATCGACGCGGACGTAGAACGTGTCGTCGCTCACCATGCCCAGCATCACGCCGTCGCAGAACACGCCGGTCTTGCCGAACATGCGCCGCATCGACACGCGGCCCAGCGGCTCGAGCTGCTCCTTCAGGAATTCGGCGAAGCCGTCACTGGCGACCATGGCCGAGTGTCCTACGCCGTCTCCGGCACCGCCAGCCGGTTCGCGGGATTGGCGCCGCCGCCGTCGGGCGGGCCATTCGGCCAGGCCACGCGCTGCCGCGCCTCCGCCTCGCCAGGGCCGCCAGGAGTCGCCGCCAGCCCCGGCGAACTTCGCGCGGCATCGTCGGCGCCGGCCGCCGATGTCGGTGTGGGTCTCCCCTCCTCCGCCACGCCGGCGCTCGGCGCCGCGTCGGGGGCGGCCGGATAGCGGCGCCGGGCGCGCTTGCCGATGCGATGGAGCCGCTCCCAATCGACAATCGCGAGGTATTCCTGACCCTCGACCGTGTAGATCCGCACCAGCCCGCGCGCCACCAGCTCGTCGATCATGGCGCGCACCTGGTCGTTGTCGATCGGATCGCCGGGAAACACCTGCATCCTGATGGTACGCGGTCGCAGAGGCTGCACGCCGAAATCGTCGGCGAAATTCTGCAGGCCGAGGAACAAGAGGCGGGTCATCGGCGCGCAGTCGATGACGGCCTCCCAGGTCCAGAAATCGGAAGAAAGCTTGCGGTCGCGGGCCATGGGCGGACTCCGGTTGGAAACACTGGCACCGGTGTACGCCCGTCACCCGCGATCTCCTATTTCCGCGGCTACGGCGGCGCTATCGGGGGCAAGAGTGCCGATGGCATCGAACTTTCCTCGAATCCTACGGCGGCACCTATCCACAGCGCGGCCCCCGGGAGGCGAAGCGCGATCACGCGTGGCGGGGCGTCTTCCTTGCTCCACACAAGGGGCGCATAGTCGGTTAGCTCCGGGCTATTGCGGGCGACATGATTATCGGGCGATCTTTCGTGTCGGGCGGCCGAGCGGCGGCAGTCGCTCCATGCGCGACTGGCGTCGCGTGGGCACAGGCGGGCAAGCCGATGCTGATCGCCCGCGGCAACGGTGCCGCGACCGGCGCGATGCTGCCGAGGATTGCTGAAGTGACGGGCCCCAAGTTGGTCTAGCGGCGGCTTTGCGAGAAAGGGCGATCTCGGAGAGGACAATCGAATGCGTCGTCGCGCCATCCTGACCGCTGTGCTCGTATCGCTGCCATCTGTCGGCCGGGCGCAGCGAACGGCATCGCATCGCATCGGCTTCCTGCTGCCCTCGCATGCCGAGGCGTTCATCCGCGGCATGCGCGAGAGCCTACGCCGGTTGGGCTATGTCGAGGGCCGCAACATCAGCCTCGAGGTCCGCAGCGCGGAGGGTCAGCTCGATCGCCTGCCGGCGCTTGCCGCCGAGCTCGTGCGTCTGCCGGTCGACGTGATCGTCGCCAACCAGACGCCGGCGGCACATGCCGCCAAGGAGGCCACCCGCTCGATCCCGATCGTCGTGTCGTCGGGCGACCCCGTGCGCACCGGCCTCGTCGAGTCGCTGGCGCGGCCTGGCGGCAATGTCACCGGCATGTCGGGGTCCAACGCCGATCTCGGCGGCAAGCTGCTCGCCCTGATCCGCGAGGCGTTCCCGCGCACCGATCGCGTCGGCGTGCTCGCCAACGCCACCGATCCGTTCACGGCGCCCTTCCTCGAGCTGCTGGAGGGCGCCCAACGCGGGGCGGGCGTGTCGCTGCAGGTCGAGCGCGTGCCGCCAGACGACGCGTATCGCGACGCCTTCGCGGCGTTCGAGCGCCATCGCGTCCAGGCGGTGATCGTGCAGCCGAGCCTGCGGCGCGAGCGTGCGATCGCGCTCGCCAACGCCCAACGGCTACCCACCGCCTCGCCCATCGGGCCGTTCGCGGCGGAAGGCGGCGTGCTCGCCTATGCAGCCAGCGGCGCCGAGCTGCGGCGCACGCTCGCGGAGTACGTCGACCGGATCCTCAAAGGAGCGAAGCCGGCGGACCTGCCGGTGCAGCAGCCGACCGAGTTTACGCTGGTCGTCAACGTCAAAGCCGCGCGCGCCCTGGGCCATGAAATCCCACTGTCGATCCTCGTGCGTGCCGACGAGCTGATCGAGTGACGGTCGCGACGGGTTGCCATGAGGATAGCCGTTCTCGGCTGGGGCTCGCTGATCTGGGACCCGCGCGACCTGATGCTGGCTGGGGCGTTCGAGCCGACAGGACCATCACTGCCGCTGGAATTCAGTCGCGTCTCGCGCGATCGGCGCCTGACATTGGTGATCGACGAGGCGCGCGGCGCGCCCTGCACAACCTATGTCGCGCCCAGCATGTTCAGTGACCTCGACCAGGCGATCGACAATCTGCGCCTGCGCGAAGGCATGCCCGATCGAGCCGGCATCGGCTTCGTCGATATCCATGACGGCAGGCGCAGCGACACCGCTTGGCGGCGTCATCCCCGCGCGGTGGCCACCATCGAGAGCTGGGCGATGCGTTCGGGCTATCGCGCCGTGATCTGGACAGCGCTGGCGAGTAATTTCCACGAGCCCGATGGCGCGGACGCGCCATTCTCGATCGACGCTGCCCTCGCCTATCTCGCCACGCTTGACGGACCGCACCTCGGGGTTGCGCTGCGCTACGTCCGCAAGGCTCCGCCGGAAATCCACTCTCCTCTGCGCGAGGCTGTCGACCAACGCTGGCCGAGCGATTAGCCTGCCCCCGTCATCCCGAGCGCAGCGAGGGATCTCCTTGGGACCGCCGGCGTCCCGCCGGCATCTTCATGAGCCGGCGGGACGCCGGCGGT
>CAYTFW010000025.1:0-47124 GCA_964437145.1 uncultured Rhizobiaceae bacterium | reverse complement strand
GGAAGGAATCGCAGAGATTGAAGCAGCGGCGGCAGCCGTGACAGATGTCGAAGACCCGCTCCATTTCCTTGTGGAGCTTCGCCTCGTCCCAGAAATCGGCGTCCTGCCAACCAAGCGGATGCCGGGTCGGCGCTTCGAGGCTGCCCTCGCGCATCGAACCTCCGTACGCAACGCCAAGCGCCGGCTGGTGCCGGCGCTCAATCGCGACGGGAGCCGGTCAGGCCCCCGTCGTTCATGCGACGACTACGACAGGGTGTCGAGCGCCTTCTGGAAACGGCCAGCGTGGCTCTTCTCGGCCTTGGCGAGCGTCTCGAACCAGTCGGCGATCTCGCCGAAGCCCTCTTCGCGCGCGGTGCGCGCCATGCCCGGGTACATGTCGGTGTACTCGTGCGTCTCGCCGGCGATGGCGGCCTTCAGGTTGGCGCCGGTCTCGCCGATCGGCAGGCCGGTGGCCGGATCGCCGACAGCCTCGAGGAACTCCAGGTGGCCGTGGGCATGGCCGGTCTCGCCTTCCGCGGTCGAGCGGAACACGGCGGCGACGTCGTTGTAGCCCTCAACGTCGGCCTTCTGCGCGAAGTACAGGTAGCGCCGGTTGGCCTGGCTCTCGCCAGCGAACGCCGCCTTCAGGTTGCCCTCGGTCTTCGACCCACCAAGCTTCGCCATGATCCTCTCCCTCGTGCATGCGCCGACAGGGCGCCGTCCCGCCCGATATAGAAACGGCCGTCGACACGGTCAACGGATTTTAGAATTATTCTAAGTGAACAACGCCGAGCGGCCTTGATCGCCCATCACTTGCGTACGCGCACCACCACGTCCACGCGCTCGATGCGCAGACCGTCCGGCGCGGCCGGCAGCTTGGCCAGCACCACTTGCTCGGCCGGGATGTCGAGCAGAACGCTGTCGTCCTCGATGAGAAAATGGTGGTGGGCCGAGACGTTGGTGTCGAAGTAAATACGGCCCGGGCCGGCCGAGACCTCGCGCAGCAGGCCGGCGGCGGTGAACTGGTTGAGCGTGTTGTAGACCGTCGCCAGCGAGACCTTGGCGCCGTCGCGCCGCGCCTGGGCATGCAGTTGTTCAGCCGTGACGTGCCGGTCCAGACCGTCGCCGAACAGCAGGGTCGCCAGCGCCAGACGCTGGCGCGTGGGCCTGAGCCCCGCGCTGCGCAGGCGGGCCGAAACGGCGGTCTGGGGCGACACGGTCATCACCCCGTCATATGCCACCACAAGGCGCCGATGCCTAGTGGAGCGGCCGCGAATTGTCGCCGCGCACGCTCGCAAGCCTTTGACCGGCAAGGAATTGTCATTTGCCGTCGCGGTCCTATTTGTTAGAAGCCACAAGGGCCGCGAAGTCGACCCGGCGACGATTCCCAGGACAGCGCGAGATCGACGTGGACGTGACCGTTACCCAGAACAGCTACGGCTACGAGGATCTGATCAAGTGCGCCAAGGGGCTCCTCTTCGGCCCGGGCAACGCGCAGCTGCCGCTGCCGCCCATGCTGATGTTCGACCGCATCACCCACATCGACGACAAGGGCGGCAAGTATGGCAAGGGCGAGGTCATCGCCGAGCTCGACGTGAAGCCGGACCTCTGGTTCTTCCCGGTGCATTTCGAGGGCGATCCGGTCATGCCGGGCTGCCTCGGGCTGGACGCCATGTGGCAGATGGTCGGCTTCTTCCTCGGCTGGATGAAAGCCCCGGGCAGAGGCCGCGCGCTGGGTGTCGGCGAGGTCAAGTTCAGCGGCATGGTAACGCCGGCCAACAAGCGCGTAACCTACCGCGTCAGCATGAAGCGCGTGATGCTGCGCCGGCTGGTGCTGGGCATCGCCGACGGCGTCCTCGAGGTCGATGGACAAACCGCGTTCGAGGTCAGCGACATGAAAGTGGGATTGTTCGTTCCGCAGGCGGCCAGCTGAGATGCGCCGCGTCGTCGTCACCGGCCTGGGTATCGTCTCGAGCATCGGCAACAACGCCGCCGAGGTCACCGAGAGCCTAAAGGCCGGCCGCTCGGGTATCGAGTTCATGCCCGAGTACAAGGAGCGCGGCTTCCGCAGCCAGGTCGCCGGCACGCTCAAGATCGACGTCGAGAAGCTGGTCGACCGTCGCCTGCGCCGCTTCATGGGCGATGGCGCCGCGTTCGCCTGGCTGGCCATGAAGGAGGCCATCGCCGATGCCGGCCTCGACGAGGCCACCGTCAAGTCCGAGCGCACGGCGCTGATCGCCGGCTCCGGCGGCCCCAGCACCAAGGCGATCGTCGATGCCGCCGACACGGCGCGCGAAAAGGGCCCCAAGCGCGTCGGCCCGTTCGTCGTGCCCAAGGCCATGTCGAGCACCGTCTCGGCCAATCTCGGCACCGCCTTCGGCGTGCGCGGCCCCAGCTATTCGATCAGCTCGGCCTGCTCGACCTCGGCGCACTGCATCGGCAACGCCTACGAGACCATCCTGCTGGGCAAGGCCGACGTCGCCTTCGCCGGCGGCGGCGAGGAACTCGACTGGCGCCTGTCGGTGCTGTTCGACGCCATGCCGGCGATGTCGGCGGGTTTCAACGACCAGCCGACGCGCGCTTCGCGCGCTTATGACAAGGACCGCGACGGCTTCGTGATCTCGGGCGGCGGCGGCATCGTCGTGCTCGAGGACTACGAGCGCGCGCGCGCCCGTGGTGCCAAGATCTATGGCGAGATCGTCGGCTACGGCGCCACCGCCGACGGCGCCGATATGGTCGCGCCCTCCGGCGAAGGCGCGGTGCGTTGCATGCGTATGGCGTTGGGCGGCTCGGGTCACAACCGGCCGGTCGATTACATCAACACGCACGGCACCAGCACGCCGGTGGGCGACATCACCGAGCTCGACGCCATCCGCGAGGTCTTCAAGGACCGCCTGCCGATGGTGAGCTCGACCAAGTCGATGACCGGCCATAGCCAGGGCGCCACCGGCGCACACGAGGCGATCTACACGCTCTTGATGCTGCACCACGACTTCATCGCGCCGTCGATCAACATCGACAATATCGATCCCGGCGCCGCCGACTACCCGATCGCGCGCAGCCGTGTCGACGACGCCGGGCTGGAGCGCGTGATGTCCAACAGCTTCGGCTTTGGCGGCACCAACGCGGTGCTGCTGTTCCAGAGGGTCGGCGCATGAGCCCCGATTCCATGAGCGGCCCGTCGGCGTCGGACGCCGCCAGCCGAGCCTCCGGCCTGATGACCGGCCGTCGCGGCCTGATCATGGGCGTTGCCAACGACCGTTCGATCGCCTGGGGCATCGCCAAGGCCTGCCATGCCGCCGGCGCCGAGCTCGCCTTCACCTACCAGGGCGACGTCTTCGGCCAACGCGTCAAGCCGCTGGTCGGCAAGCTGGGCGCCAAGCTGGTGCTGCCGGCCGATGTCGAGGACGATTCCAGCCTCGACGCCCTGTTCGACACGCTGAAGAAGGAATGGGGCCGTCTCGACTTCGTCGTGCACGCCATCGCCTATTCCGACAAGGAAGAGCTCAAGGGCCGCTACGTCGACACCAGCCGCGCCAACTTCCAGCGCAGCCTGAATATCTCGTGCTTCTCGCTCACCGATCTGGCGCGGCGAGCGCAGCCGCTGATGACCAATGGCGGCAGCCTGATCACGCTGACCTATAGCGGCGCGCGCCACGTGATGCCGAGCTACAACGTGATGGGCGTGGCCAAGGCGGCGCTCGAGGCCAGCGTGCGCTACCTCGCCGCCGACCTCGGCCCGCACAGGATCCGCGTCAACGCCATCTCCGCCGGCCCGATGCGCACACTCGCCGCCGCCGTGATCGGCGATGGCCGCTACGTCTACCGCACGACGCGCGAAGTGGCGCCGCTTCGCCGCAACATCGACCAGGCCGATGTCGGCGGTGCCGCGCTCTATCTGCTGTCGGATCTGTCGGCCGGTGTCACCGGCGAGGTGCACCACGTCGACGCCGGCTACCATGTGATGGGCATGGCGCCGCCATCCGCCGCGGGCGGCGGCGGCGACGAGTAAGAACGACGGGGCCGTGAGCGAGCGGCCCGGGACGAGCCGAGGTGAGCGACAGCGAGGCGATGATGCCGGCGCGATCCGCGCCAGCGGCGGCCGCCCAGGCCGCCGCCGCCGCGCGGCGTTCGCGCCCGAGCTTCGAGGAGGCGACATCCTTCCTCGAGGGGCGCGGCGGCGTGCGCATGCGCTCGCTGGTGCAGATCCGGTGGATCGCCGTCGCCGGCCAGGCGGTGACCGCCGCGATCGTCGCCTGGGTCCTCGACTTCAAGCTGCCGGTGCTCTGGGTGTTCGGCGCCATCGGCATGTCGGCGCTGCTCAACCTGATCTTCGAGATCAGTCGGCCCACCAGCACGCAGCTGCGCGACCGCGAAGCCGCCGTCTTCCTCGGCTTCGACGTGCTGCAGCTCACCCTGCTGCTCTACCTTACCGGCGGCATCTCCAATCCCTTCGTGCTGCTGCTGTTGGCGCCGGTCGCGGTCGCCGGCTCGAACCTGTCGCGCGGCAGCGTCACGGTGCTCACCGGGCTCGCCGTGCTGTGCGCCGGGATGGTGACGCTGTTCCACCTGCCACTGCCCTGGGATGGCCCGCCGCCCGTGCTGCCACCGATCTTCGTCGTCGCGCTGTGGCTGGCGGTGACGCTCTCCATCGTGCTGATCGCCCTCTATACGTGGCGACTGGCCGACGAGAGCCGGCGCATGGGCGACGCCCTCGCCGCTGTCGCCGCCACCCTCGCACACGAGCAACGCATCTCCGCCCTGGGCGCGTTGGCGGCGGCCGCGGCGCACGAGCTGGGCAGCCCGCTGTCGACCATCTCCGTGGTCAGCCGCGAGATGCAGCGCGAGGTCGAGGCCGACGATCCGTTGCGCGAGGACGTCGACCTGCTGGTCGACCAGGCCGAGCGTTGCCGCGCGATCCTCGCGCGGCTGAGCGTCGATCCGGTGGGCGATGTGTCGGACGCCTATACCGTCGTGCCGGTTCCGGCGTTGGTCGAGGCCGCCGCCGAGCCGTGGAACGATGGCCGCGTCGAGATCACCTTTGCGGCGACGCCGGCCGCGCCCGCCGCCCCGCAAGCGGCGCCGGTCATGGTGCGCGGCCCCGAGTTCTTGCAGGGCGTCGGCAATCTGGTGCAGAACGCCTGCGGTTTCGCGCAGTCGACGGTGCTGATTACCACGCGCTGGACGGCGGCCTGGGTCGAGATCGCCGTCGAGGACGACGGGCCGGGCTTCCCCGAGACCTTGCTGGACGAGCTGGGCGCTCCATTTCTGTCGACGCGCGACGGCACCGACGGCCACATGGGTTTAGGCGCGTTCATCGCCAAGACCTTGCTGGAACGTACGGGCGCCGTCGTGCGCTTCGACAACCGCCCGCTTTCCGCGGGCGGCGGCGCCCGGGTCACGGCGCGCTGGAAGAACCCGGTGTTCCGGTCTACTTAAAGCAAGCGGGCATTCGCCCGACGGCAGCGTATGAAGGCGTAGCAGGGGACGAATCGTGGCCAACCGCGACGACAAGCCCGGCGCGGCCGCATCAGCGGCGGATGCCGGTGACGACACAGAGCGCAGCCTGCTGATCGCCGACGACGATCAGGCGTTTCGCGCCCGTCTGGCCCGCGCCATGGAACAGCGCGGCTATGTGGTGACCTCGGTGGGCTCGGTCGCTGAGGCCCTCGCCCAGTTGGCGGCGCCGCCGGCCTACGCGGTGATCGATCTGCGACTGGGCGACGGCAACGGGCTGGAGATCGTCGGCCCGCTGCGCAAAGCGCGCCCCGACATGCGCATCGTCGTGCTGACCGGCTATGGCAACATCGCCACGGCCGTCGCCGCCGTGAAGGAGGGCGCGGTCGACTATCTGTCGAAGCCGGCCGACGCCGACGCCATCGAGCAGGCGCTGCTGGCGCACGGCAAGAAGCTGCCGCCGCCGCCGTCCAATCCGATGTCGGCGGACCGCGTGCGCTGGGAGCACATCCAGCGTGTTTTCGAGCAATGCGATCGCAACGTCTCGGAGACCGCGCGGCGCCTCAACATGCATCGCCGCACCTTGCAGCGCATCCTCGGCAAGCACGCGCCGCGCGAGCAGTGACGGCCACGCGTCGACCTGAGCCAAGCGAGGAGCCTCGCTCGACCGCCGGATCCGTCGCTCTCGCGCAGGATGACGGCGTCGCGGCCGTCAGCTCGGGCTGAGCGGCGACGGAGTCGGGCTCGGTGGCCTGGGCGACGTATCGACCGCCGGCGTGCGCGGCGGCGTCGAACGGCCCGATGGCAGCCTGGCCAGCGCACGATCGATCTTCTCCTGCTCGCCCAGACAGGTCGCGTCCGAGGCGACGGCGTTGGGCGCGCCGGCGTCGAGCAGGAAGGAAGACGGCTGGTTGACCGGCTCGATGATCACGGCGCCGACTTCGATGCCGGTGGGGAAGCCCAGGGTCAGCTGACCCCGATCGCTGTCGGCCTCGAAGACGATCGCCGGCGCGCCGCCGGGCAGCAGGTTGGTGCCGGCCGTCGATTCGTTGCGGTCATTGCCGATCAGCACACCGCGCTGCAGCCAGCGATCGGGCGCCACGCCGAGCACTTCGAGGACACGGCCGTTGACCTCGAGACTGGAGCCGAAGGGCAGGCGCGTCCCTTGGGCGCGCTGCCGGGTCGAGCCCAGCAGGATGACGCGCAGTCGTCCCGACGGTACCGCCGTCCTGAAGCCGCGCACGTCGAGCAGCGAGTCGCCGGTCAACACGTAGTCGTCGGCATGGCGTTCGCCGCGCGGGCCGCCGGTCAGCCGGTTATCGCCCGGGACGATCGGGATAGCGCCGGCGGGGGGCCGCGAGCCGCGCGGCTGGAAGTCGAAGGCCATCGATCCCGCCGGCACGTTCCAGCGCTTCACGCCCACAGCGTCGATCGGATAGGCCGAGCAGACATTGGTCTTGCCCATGCGCGCCACATCGCGCGCCGGCGACTGCGCCACCGACCCGGCACCAACAGCCTGCCGGCCGGTCTGGCAGTCGCCGAGACGACAGCGTTCGTCGATCGCTTCCAGCAGGCGGATCGCCCTATCACTGGCAAGCGCGCGATTGCCGAAGGTCGGTCTCTGCTCGCCACGGATGTAGTCGTCGGCCCGCTTGCGCCATCCCGCGTCGTTGCGCGCGGCCGCCTCGACGATGTCGCGGATCTCGCGGCCGTCCTGATCGAGCGACGCGGTCGCCAGCTGCGGTGACTGCGCAGCGGCGCCGAACGCGACGACGACAA
Source organism: uncultured Rhizobiaceae bacterium (assembly GCA_964437145.1). Taxonomy (GTDB): domain Bacteria; phylum Pseudomonadota; class Alphaproteobacteria; order Reyranellales; family Reyranellaceae; genus JAFAZJ01. Next base: position 39,909 of record CAYTFW010000025.1, on the reverse strand, counting down.
GAGCGGAACAAGCCAAGAAAAGAGCGGGAAAACGCATTTGGATGGAATTTCACTTCAATATGAGATTCCATCCTATTGATATCATTGAATATCAGTCAGTTAATCTATCGTCAAATAATCATCAATGCATTAAGCCCCATATATCAATGGGCTACGTCGACTCTTCCATGTGGACCCACCGCCTCGGATCAACCTCGGATCCGCCCAAACCAAAACGGGCCGACAGAATGCCGGCCCGCTGGGTCCTGGAGGATGCCTGGAACGATCAGAAGAGCTTGCGCAGAACCTCGACCGTATCGCCCGGCAGCAGCAGTGTGTCCGCGCAGGCGTCGAGCTTCTGGCCCTGGCGGAAGATCACGGCGTTGTCGGTGCTGCCGCGACGCTCGTAGCCGCCCGCCATGGCGGCCGCGCCGCGCACATCCATGCCGAAGGAGAAGGGGTAGCGCCCAGGCGCGCGGACCTGGCCCAGCACCGTGATCGGTCGGTAACCGACCACCTGCACCGTAACCTTGGGCTCGCGCAGAATGCCTTGCGAGAGCTTGGATCGGATCTCGTCCTGGACCTGGCCGACCGAGCGCCCGGCCGCGGAGATCTCGCCGATCAGCGCCACAACGATCTTGCCGCCGGCGTCGACCTCGAGTTCACCACCGAGTTCGGACTGGCCCAGCACCACCACCCTGACCTTGTCGCCGACGCCCAGCCGATATTCGAGGCCGCCCACCACGCCCGTCTGGCGCGCCGCCGAGCGATCACTGGAGCAGCCGCCGGAACCCGAAGAGGAGTCGCACGCCGCCATGGCGAAGACGACGAGGCCGCCGAGCAACAGGTTCAGAAAGGATCGGAAGGCGCGGCCGAAACGCGCGTACCCATACTGACGTGTCACGATGAAACCATCCCGCAGCGGTTTTCATGCCGTGCGGGACGGTATCACAGTTGTCCGCCAAGCGTTAGCATGTAGCGGTTGTCGCGGTAGTTGAAGCCGGCGGTGCTCGAGCTGCGGCGCTCGTGGATATAGCGCGGCCCGATGAAGACTTGCGGGATGATGTAGTACTTCGCGCCGATATCGAACGTGTAGTAGTTGTCGGTGCGGCTGAGCGGGCTCGTGTAGTCGTACCGCTGCCACGAGAAACCGGCGTCGATCAGCAGCGGATCGATCGGCAAGTAACCGATGCGGATCTGCGCGCCGGTATTGATCGCGTTGCCCGAGGATACGCCGGCGAGCGCGGTGCGGTACTCGGTGACACCGCGACGGCCTTCCAGCTCGACCGAGATCTGGTCGGTCGGGTTCCAGTACAAGCGGGCGAGCGCCGACAGGCCGGAGACCGGCGCCAGGCGCGCGTCGCTGAACGTGCGGCGGAAATAGCCCAGGCCCAGCTCGGCGGTGATGGTGCGCGTGATGTCGTAGGCGACACCGGCGCGGATGTCGAAGCCCGATGAATTGCGCGAGAAACCGAACGCGTCGATCTGCCGGTCGTAGCGTACCCACTGGTAGGACGGATCGATGAAGACCGACAGCTCCGGCGTGACCTTGTAGCCGAGGCGGCCGCCGAGCTCGAAGACGTTGTAGTCCTGATTGACGCCGCCGCTGCCCTCGACATACGTCACGCGCTGGAAGCGCGGTCCGAAGCGGACGTAGAACGGATCGCCATTGTAGCTGACCGACATGCCCGTCGTGATCTGGTGGACGACCGAGGTGAAGCCCGACCCGATCGAGCCGGGCTGGCCGCGGCCCAGGCGGATGCGCGCGAACTCGGCATCGCCGTTGAGCGCCAGCTCGTCGGTGATATCGAAGCGACCACGCGCGCCGACCAGGAAGGACTCGTAGCTCTCGCTGCTATTCGACGCCAGCCGCGCCAGCTCGGCCTGCGCGTAGAACTGCAAAGCGTGCTGATCCCATTCGCTGTCGACGGTGACGCCGGGCCGCACCCGGAAAACGAAGTCGCCAACGCGGTTGGTCTCGGTACGGAAGATGTTGTCGTCGTACTCCAGGTCGACGGCCAGCCGCGGATGGACGACGAAGGTGCCGAGCGGGATGCCGTCGAGCTGGTCGCTGCGCGGGCCGCGCAGCACGGAGGCTTCGCGGGCCGAAAGCTCCTGGGTCCGGCCACTGGGCGTGGTGCTGCGCGCACCCGGCACCGTCGGCTGCGGCGTGCCGGACCGGACGCCCGGCTGGGTGCCCGGCAACGTCGAGGTCGTGGTCGTGGTGGGTGTCGTGGTGGTCGTCTGCGCCACCGCCGTGGCCGACCACATCGCCGTCGTGAGGCCGAGAGCGACGAGCGCCACGCCCGGAATGATCGGCAGACCGCGCGACCGCTGGGATATCGAACGCATGACGCTAGTTCCTGCTCACCGGTGGCGGGGGCGGGGGCGGCGGAGGTGGCGGGGGTGGAGGGGGCGGCGGTACGCGGAGCGGCAGGGCGGCCAGCACCTTGTCGAGCTTCTCGCGCTCGCGCAGGCAGGTTTCGTTGGTCAACACGCCGGTCGCGCGCGCCGTCGAGTCGAGCACCAGCGTCGAGGGCACATTGGCCGGTTCGATCAGCAGGGCTCCGATCTCGGCGCCCTGCGGGAAGACCAGCTCGAGCGCACCCTGGGTGTTCTCGACCTCGAAGATGATCGCGGGCGCGCTGCCGGGCAGGATGTTGTTGGCGACGAAGACCTGCTCCGGCGTGCCGGTGGCCAGGGCCCCACGCGGGATCCAGCGGTCCGGACCGGCGGCGACGAGGTCGAAGGGTTGGCCATTGGCGGTCATGGTTCGGCCGAACGGCGAGGACAGCGCCTGGGCCAGCGGCCGCTTGCCGCTGATCAACGAGACACGCAACAGGCCGTTGGGCGCCGGCACCTTGAAGGAGCGTATGTCGAGCAGCGAGTCGCCCGAGGCCGGATAGGCGTCGTTGTAGCGCACGCCGCGCTCGCCGCCAGTCATGCGCGCGTCGCCCGGGCGGATCGGCGTCATGCCGGGATACACCGGCGCGCGTGGCGGATCGAAGTCGTAGGCCTGGATATTGCGCGGCACCGTCCAGCGGCGCACGCAGACCGTGTCGATCGGGTAGGCCGCGCACACCGCGCCGCTGGCGATCTTGGCGACTTCCTGCACCGGGCCGGCGGGGCTGCTGGGTGCGCCTGGGCCGCCGGCTGGGGTCGGGCCGGCGGGCGCGCCCGGGCCGCCGGCCGATCCACAGCCGCCGCTGCGGCACCGATCATGCAACTGCTTGATCAACTCGACCGCCCGATCGGTGATCTGGGTACGATCGGCGGCGCCGCCAGAGCCAATCAGGTAGTCGCGAACCTGGGATCGCCAATCACCGTCGTTGCGCGCGATGCGGTCAACCAGCTGTGACTGGGCCGACACCTGGCCGCACAGCAAGGCAGGAACCAACAATCCGGTCGTCCAACCTGAGAGAATGTGGCGCAGAGAGGCCTTCATTAAATCGCTTCCTGAAAATTCTTTGGGCCAAATCCGCCAAACGATTTTGGAGTTTTATAGCAAAACGGGCCCCCTAAGGACACTGAATTTTGCACAACGAGGCACGAGATCTCGAACGAAACAGGATCAAGAGCTGAAAAATCGTCAATCCAGCGTGATGAATCCGCACCGTGCGACCCGGCGTCGCGTTCCGACGATGGTGGTGCGCCGCAGAACTTCCACCTGATTCCGCAGGCTATTGATAACAGTCAAGTTTCTTGCCACTATGGATCGTTCGGCAATGATCCCGTCAACCGTCTCGTCGCACCCCGGACAGGACGTTGCATGGACACCGGGAACAGCGCGAACGCGACGGTGGCCGGCACTGGTCAGTCGCCCGTCCCGCTACGTCGCTGAGGTCGCCACCGCATATGGCTCCGCCGCCTGACCAAACGAACGGCCGTACTCCGGATTCCCAGGATCCGGCACGGCGGGTCGCCGCGGCACCGACCCGACCGAGCGGGCCGGCGGCGGTCGCGCCGCAGCCGCAGCGGCGCGTCGATACCCTGCTACGCTGCCTGCTCTACGTCGCCCAGCAGATGGGCCGGCCGATCAGCGAGGCCGAGCTGCGTGCGCTCTGCCCGATCCCGGAAAGCGGCCTCGACGAGCCGAGCGTGTTGCTCGCCTGTTCCCGGCTGGGCTTCAAAGCGGGGCCGGTGACGACGGACGTCGCGACGCTCGCGCGCCTGCCGACGCCCTTCATCCTTGTCGGCCGCGGCGATGAGCCGTCGATGGTGGTGACGACGCGGGACGGCGAGCGCTTCAACACGCTCGACGTCGTCGAGGGCAAGGTGCGCATGCTCGACGCGCGCGCCATCGCCTCGATCACCGGCCGCGCCATCGTGCTGAAGGAAGTGGCGCGCGAAGCGCGCCGGCGCGACTGGAAGGCGCTGCTCTTCGATCGCGTCAAGCCGGTGCTTGGCGAGCTGCTGGTCTCGTCCTGCGCCATCAACGTGCTGGCGCTGGCCACGCCGCTGTTCATGATGGTGATCTTCAACAAGGTCATCGGCCAGGGCAGCGCCGATACGCTGGCGACGACGATGGTCGTGCTGATCATCGGCATGTCGATCGTATACGTCTTCGACACGCTGCTGCGCATTCTCAGGGGCTACGTCTCGAGCAACACGGGCGCGCGCATCGACGCGCTGATGTCGGGCGAGGTCGTGCGCCATCTCGTGCACCTGCCCTATCAGCATTTCGAGAAGACCCCGTCGGGCGTGATCGCCGAGCGGCTGCGCCAGCTCGACACGCTGCGCGCCTTCTTCACCGGCCAGATGCCGGCGTTGATCATCGATCTCGCCTTCGTCCTCCTCTATCTCGCGGCGATCTACTTCATCAACGTCATCATCGGCGTCTTCGTCACCCTGATGATTCCGGTGTTCCTCATCATCTCATGGAGCACCCATCGGGCGCAGAAGCGCTACATCGACGAGAACTTCAACGCGCTGGCCGCCAAGGGCTCGGCGCTCAACGAGACCGTCAACAACGCCGGCACGATCAAGGCGCTGGGGCTGGAGAGCGAGATCGAGCGGCGCTGGCGCGAGCGCGTGGCGCGCTCGTCGTGGACCAGCTTCAAGGCCAACAATCTGGCCAACGTCGTCGGCTCCTTCACCGGCGCGCTGCAGATGTTCGTGTCGCTGGGCGTGATCCTGATCGGCACCTGGGAGATCACCAACCAGCTGATGAGCATCGGCGCGCTGATCGCGATCAACATGCTGGCCGGCCGCGCGTTGGCGCCGATGCGTCAGGTGATCACCGCCTGGCACAGCGTGCAGGCGGTCTTCGCCGCCTTCAGGCGCATCGACGAGATGATGTCGGTGGCGCCGGAGATCGAGCCGGGCGCGCTGGCGCCGATGCCGCCGCTGCAGGGCGAGATCATCTTCGAGCGCGTGTCGTTCAAGTACGACGACGGCCCGCCGATCCTGCACGAGGTCGACCTGCGCATCGAGCCCGGCACGGTGCTCGGCATCATCGGCCCCTCCGGCTCGGGCAAGACGACGATCTCCAACCTGCTGCAGGGTCTCTACACGCCGACCTCCGGCCGCGTGCTGATCGATCGCACCGACATCGCCCATATCTCGCCGGCGCAATTGCGCGCGCAGACCGGCTCGGTGCCGCAGGAAGTCCAGCTGTTCTCCGGCACCGTGCGCGAGAACATCGCCATGGGCGTCGCCGACAAGGATCCCGGTCGCATCGTCGCCGTCGCCAAGTTCGTCGGCGCGCACAACTTCATCCAGAAGCTGCCGCACGGCTACAATACCGTGCTGAGCGAGCGCGGCGGCGGCCTGTCGCAGGGCCAGAAGCAGCTGCTGTGCATCGCCCGCGCGCTGATCCGCAACCCGCGCGTCATCGTGCTCGACGAGGCGACCAGCGCGCTTGATCCGGCGACCGAGGAGCAGCTCCTGCGCACGCTGCGCACCAACGCGCGCGGCCGCACCATCGTCATGGTCACGCATCGCCTGGCGCCGCTGGCCATCGCCGACACGGTGGCGCTGGTGATCGACGGACGCATCGAGCGCATAGGGCCGCCCACGGAGGTGATGGCCTATGCCCGCATCCGCATGGCCGAGGCCAGCCGCTCCCAGCCCGGCGCCCAGTCGCCGATGAGCTCCGGCTCCAACGTCGCCAGTCTGGTCGCCGGTGGCGGCCCGCTGGCTGGTGTCTGAGGAGGAACGCGCGATGGCCGGTGGCGCGGGACCGTCGAAGGGCGCCTTGCGAGCGGCGCCCGAGGAGCCGCGCGCGGCCGCGCCAGCGGCGCCGGCCAAGCCGGCCGAGAACGCGGTGACCCGCGTCTTCGCCGAGGCCCGCCTGCCGGGCACGCCGCGCTCGAGGATCGAGGACTTCCTGCCCGATATCGAGGCGATCACCGAGCGGCGGCATTCGCCGTACATCACCTGGACGATCTATGCCGTGGCCGGTTTCCTCGCCGCGGCGATCCTGTGGATGTCGCTCTCCAAGATCGACCAGGTGGCGACGGCTCAGGGCGTCGTCCGGCCGGCCGGCAAGGCCAAGACGGTCAGCCACCCCGAGGGCGGACGCGTGGCGCGCATCTTCGTCAAGGACGGCGACCAGGTGCGCGAGGGCCAGGAGCTCGTCGCGCTGGACGGCGACCAGGTCGATCAGGAGATCAGCAAGACGCGCGCGGTCTATCTCGCGCTGTCCGGCGAGGTGGCGCGGCTCGAGGCGGAAACCGCCGATCTGGCCATGACGCCGGCCTTTCCAGCGGCGCTGTCGGACGCCCCCTCGGTCATCGCCGACCAGCTCAACCTGTGGCGCGCGCGCCAGTCCGAATTGCAGGCGCGGCGCACCGCGGCCGACTCGGTGATCGAGCAGACGCGGTCCAAGATGCTGGGGCTGGAGGGCCGGATCAAGACGCTGGAGGAGAGCGTCGCCATCCTGTCGCGGCGCGAGCAGGCGTTGCGCGGCCTGGTCGGCCAGCAATACTTCCCCGAGCTTCAGTATCTCGGGGTCAAGCGCGACCTCGTCGTCGCCCAAGGCGACCTGGCGGCGGCGCGCGAAGACCTGAAGACCGCCCAGCAGACCTACAACGAGGCCACCGAGCGGCGCGCCATCGTCGATCGAGAGTGGTCCTCGGCGGCGCTGAAGCGGCTGGGCGAAGCGCGTGCCGAGCGCGACCGCGCCCTGGGCAGCGTCGAGCAACAGCTCACGTTCAAGCGCAACCTGACCTTGCGCGCGCCGACCGACGGCATCGTCAACGGCCTGCGTCTGACCAATCCCGGCCAGGCCGTGCGACCCGGCGAGCCGGTCGTCGGTGTCGTGCCGGCCGGCGAGGCGCGACGGATCGAGGTCGAGATCCGGGTCACCAACAGCGATATCGGCATGATCACGCCCGGCCAAGCCTGCGTCGTGAAGCTGCAGACCTATGACTGGATCCGCTACGGCGCGTTGGACTGCAAGGTCACCCACATCGCCGCCGACGCCACGGCGCCCGACCCGGCCGTCAATCCCCAGGCCGCCGCGACGACGCAACCCTACTTCATCGTCCTCGCCTCGGTGGAGCGCGACTATCTGGGCGACGACCCGCGGCGTAACCGTGTGACACCAGGCATGACCGCGATGGTCGATCTGCATGTCGGCCGCCGCACGATCATGGAGTATTTCACCGACCGCGTGTTCTCAACCGTCGGCGAAGCCATGAAAGAACGATGAACAACCTTCATCTTCTTGCCACGGATTGCGGCGAAACTGATTGCGATCCCTATAGGTAGTGGCCGTCATGAGTTCATCTAGAAGTGACGGGTATTTGAAATTTCTTTGTTTTAGAATAGCTTACGGCGTGATATTTACTAATTCGTGTTATTCTGATCCGCCGGGCGCGCCGGCTGCGGGGTGGTCCTAGTTCATGGCGAATGTCACGCGCCTGCAAACGGCGTACAGCAACCTCCCGGTCGAGGCGCCGCCGCTTATCGCACAGCAGCAGCCGCAGGCCGAACCCTCGCCGTCGGTATCTGTCCGCAACATCCTGGGCATGCTGCGGCGCCACAAGCTGCTGATCGGCGGCGTGGCGCTGATCGGCACGACGATCGCCTGGCTGGTCGCCAACCAGCTGACCCCGGTCTATCAGGCCCAGGCCGACATCGTCATCGAGGGCAGCGCCGATACGCCGATCATCAACCCGAACCAGGGCTCCGGCCCGGTCGACGTGAACATGGAGGCCGAGGCGGCCAAGCTGAAGAGCGAGGCCAACGCGCGCATCTCCGTGCGGGCGCTGAACCTGATCGAGCACCCGAACTTCAATCCCGATCTCGCGCCGCCCCAGCAGGGCAAGCTCAAGGCGCTCTTCGCGCCGGTGCTGAAGCTGGTCGGCGCCGGCGGCGCGGCGCCGCCATCACGCCTGCCGGCCGACGAAGTCCGCCGGCGCCTCGAGGCGATGCCGCCGGATCAGAAGGATCCCTTCTACAACCAGATCGCCGGGGGCTGGGCCGCCGGCCTGTCGACCGCGATCCCGTTGTACTCGCGCGTCGTCAGCGTGCGCTATCGCTCGTCCGATCCGCAGCTCGCCGCGCAATCGGTGAACCAGGCGGTCCGCACCTACATGGACCAGCAGACGTCCGACAAGAAGCAGGACGCGCTGGAACTGATGCGCTTTCTCAGCACCCAGACCGAGACGGCGCGCAAGGCGGTGGTGGAGGCCGAGGGCAAGCTCGCCGAGTTCCGTGCCGCCAATCAGATCTACGACACCGGCGACGCCTCGACCCTGTCCCGGCAGCTGATCGAGCTGCAGGCGCAGCTGCTGTCGGCCGAGAAGGAGCTGCGCGAGAAGACGGCGCGCGCCGACAACGGCTCGTTGCCCAACGACACCACCCTGCTGGGCGAGCTGGCCAGCGCCGAGAAGCGCGTCGCCGAGCTGTCGGCGCAATTGGGCCCGGCGCATCCCGACATGGTACGCGCGCGCCAGCAGCTGGGCGCCGTGCAGGCCCGCGTCGAGGCCGAGCGCAGCCGCGTGATCGGCAACCAGCGCCGCGAGCTCGAGGCCACGCGCATCTCCGTCGAGAAGCTACGCGTCGAGGTCAACCGCCTCGAGGAGCAGATCAAGCGCCAGACCGTGAATCTGGCGCAGCTGCGCACGCTGCAGACCGAGCTCGACACCCGCAAGCAGTACTATCAGGCGCTGCTGTCGCGCTTCCAGGAAGTCAGTCTCACCGGCCAGCAGCAGCGCAAGTCGATGGCCCGGCCCTTGAACGAGGCCGAGGCGCCCAGCTTCCCGGTGGCGCCGCGCAAGGATCTGATCGTGCTGATGGCCTTCGTCGCCTCGCTGGCGCTGGGCGTCGCGGTCGCCATCATCATCGAGCTCATGGACTCCGGCTTCCGCTCGATCCACCAGCTCGAGCAGATGACCGGCGTCGCCGCGCTCGGCATGGTGCCGTTCCAATCCGGCCGCCTGCGGCGCAACGCCAAGCCGTGGATGAACATCGTCGACAAGCCGAACTCGGCCTACTCCGAGGCGCTGCGCACGATCCGTACCGGCATCCAGCTTTCGAGCGCCGACCATCCGCAGCGCACCGTCGTGGTGACGTCGTCGGTGCCCGGTGAGGGCAAGACGACGACCTCGCTGTCGCTGGCCGCCGCCTCGGCCGCGTCGGGCGCGCGCACCCTGATGATCGACGCCGACCTGCGCCAGCCCTCGGCGCACAAGAACCTCGGCGTCGAGAACGAGGCCGGCCTGTCCGAGTTCCTGTCGGGCCAGCGCAACCTCGAGGAGCTGGTGCATGTCGAGCCGCGCACCGGCCTCTACTACATCCTCGCCGGCAAGCGCCCGCCCTCGCCCACCGACCTGCTGGGCTCGCTGCGCATGCGCCGCCTGCTGCAGCAGCTAGGCGACGCCTTCGACCTGATCGTGCTCGACACGCCGCCGGTGCTGGCCGTGTCGGACGCGCTGTTGCTGGTGCGCCAGGCCGATACGACGATCTTCGTCGTGCGCTGGGAGAAGACGCGGCGCGACATCGCCTCGACCGGCGTGAAGATGGTCTACGAGGCCGGCGCGCGCCTGTCGGGCATCGTGCTCACCCAGGTCGATCTGCGGCGCCACGCCCAGTACGACTACACCGACAGCGGCGTGTACTACTATCGCGGCTACAAGAAGTACTACGGCGAATAGCCGAACCCCTCGACGCGCTCCGTCATGGCGACGCCCACGAACCGTGTCTCGCTGGTCACCGACATCCGACCCGACCGCCGGTCGCGGCGCGGCCGGCGCGGCGCCGGGCCCGAGCACCCACGCCACAAGCTCGCGCTAGCGCTGGGCATCATCGCCATCGTCGGCGGCGTGGCGTTGGGCGCGGTGGCGTTGCCGCACGTCTTCGCGGCCATCGCCGTGCTCCAGGCGCAGTCGACCGCCGAGCGCTATATCGCCGGGGAGCGCGGCCTCTACGCCTCGGATGTCGCCTACGCCGGCGAGCGGCTGGAGTTCGCGCTGAGCCTGGCGCCGGACGCCGATACGGCGCTGATGCTGGCCGATCTCCGGCTGTGGCAGGCCCGGCGCGCCACCGACAACAAGCTCGCCGTCGAGCATGCCCAGCAAAGCGTCGACGCGGCGAAGGTCGCGGTGCGCCGCGCGCCGGCGCACCCGGCGGCGTGGACCGCGCTCGCCGAGGCGCTCGAGGTGCTGGCGCCGGGCGATCCATCGGTGATCGAGCCACTCGCGCGGGCGCTGCAGGTGGCGCCGTACGATCCCAGGCGTCGCGACGCGCGGGTCGACATGGCGATGCGCCATTGGGAGGCGTTGCCGCCGCAGGCGCAACGCGCCGCCGGGCCGCCGATCATCGCCATGGCGCGCGCCGATATCGGCGCGCTGGCCAAGCTCACCAAGCAGAATCTGGCGTTGGGCGCGACGCGCGCGGCGCTGGCGGCCGATCCGGAGCTGGCGCGGCGCTTCGACGCCGTCTACGTCGCCCTGCCTAATTGACGACTTCGCCCCTGTAGACCCCCCAGACGTGGCGGCGCTCGATCCAGCCGATATGGCCGCTGGCCTGCACCCGGCACCAGTCGCCCGAGCAGGATTTCACCTGGGCGACGACTTCGACCTCCATGCGCGCGACCTCGGCGGCGTTGGTCGCCGGCGTCTTGCGCAGCGGCGCGTTGGCCGTGGTGACGATGACGTAGCGCTTGCCGGTCAGCAGGCTCGCATGCACCCAGCCGCCGGCGCCCTGCCAGTCACGGATCTTGCGGTAGTTTTCGTACTCGCCGACGATCTCGATCGGCATGCCCTTGCGCTTGAACACCCAGTCGATGGGATAGCGCGGGCCGGGGCCGGTGCGCACGTTCGTCTCGTCCGCGCGCACCGTGGCGAAGCGCGGTACCGGCAAGCCGGTGCCCTTGCGCAATGGCGGCGGGTTGGCGCCACCTGACGTGGCCACAGCCTGGGCGAAGGCGGCGGGGCTGGTGATCGCCAATAGCGCGGCCAGGGCCAAAGCCCACGCCGACGGTCTGATCCACACGCCACGACCCATTTCCAACATATATCGCAACGCCAGCTTTCAATCCACCTGTCAAAGCCGCGATAAGAGGCGGATTCGGCATGGTTTTTGCGGATTGGCATGATCCGGGTGCCAAACTGGACAAGGCGCGCGAGGCTTTGCTATTGCCCCGACTTCGGGGGTCACTGGAGCCATCATGGCCGTATCGCCAAAGAAGCCGCTCGTCATCGTCACGCGCAAGCTGCCGGATGCGATCGAGACGCGCATGATGGAGCTGTTCGACACCCGTCTGAACGCCGACGACAAGCCGATGACCCAGGCCCAGCTGATCGAGGCGGCCAAGACCGCCGATGTGCTGGTGCCGACCGTGACCGACCGCATCGACGCGCGCGTGCTGTCGCAGGCCGGGCCCAAGCTGCGCCTGATCGCCTCCTTCGGCACCGGCGTCGACCACATCGATCTCGACACCGCCCGCCAGCGTGGCGTGGTCGTCACCAACACGCCGGGCGTGCTGACCGAGGACACCGCCGACATGAGCATGGCGCTGATCCTCGCCGTGGCCCGCCGGATCGGCGAGGGCGAACGCCTGGTGCGCGCCGCCAAATGGACCGGTTGGGCGCCCACCGCGATGCTGGGCGCGCGCATCTGGGGCAAGCGGCTGGGCATCATCGGCATGGGCCGCATCGGCCAGGCCCTGGCGCGCCGTGCCCGCGGCTTCGGCATGGCGGTGCACTACCACAATCGCCGCCGCCTGCACGCCGACATCGAGAAGCCGCTCGAGGCGACCTACTGGGAAAGCCTCGACCAGATGCTGGCGCGCATGGACATCGTGTCCATCAACTGCCCGCACACGCCCGCGACCTATCACCTGCTCTCGGCCCGCCGGCTGAAGCTGATGCGTCCCACGGCCATCCTGGTGAACACCGCGCGCGGCGAGGTGGTCGACGAGAACGCGCTCACCCGCATGCTGCGCGCCGGCGAGCTGGCCGGCGCCGGGCTGGACGTGTTCGAGCACGAGCCGGCGATCAACCCCAAGCTGGTCGAGCTCGACAAGGTCGTGCTGCTGCCGCACATGGGCTCGGCCACGCTCGAGGGCCGCATCGAGATGGGCGAGAAGGTCATCATCAACATCAAGACCTTCGTCGACGGCCATCGGCCGCCCGATCGCGTGCTGGCGGCGATGTTCTGAGCCTTACTCCACGGTCCCCGGCAGCGAGGTTCGCGACTCCAGCACGTCGCGGGTGGCGCGACTGACCTGGGCGCCGAGCAGCACGATGATCGCGGTGTAGTAGATCCACACCATCACGGCGGCGACGCCGCCGGCGGCGCCGAAGGCGCTGGCCATGTGGGTGACGCTGAAATAGTAGACGACCGCCGCGTTGCCCAAGGTGAACAGGACGGCGACGATCAGCCCGCCATAGAGCGCGTAGGGCCAGGGCACGGTGACGTCGGGCAGCGCCTTGTAGATGACGGTGAAGAACAGCCCGACGGCGGCGAATTGCAGGGCGCCCGAGACCGCCGGGCCGATCCATTCGCCCAGCACCGGAAAGGTCTTCAGCGCGTCCGAATAGGCGCTGAGCAGCAGGCCGGCCAGTAGCACCAGCAGGAACAGCACGCCGATGGCCGTCATCATGACCAGCGCCAGCAGGCGGGTGCGCACCTCCGCCAGCACCACGTTGCGCCGCCAGCCGCCCGCCGGCTTCCAGATGTGATCGAGCGCGCTGTCGAGCTCGACGAAGACCGAGGAGCCGGAATAGAGCAGCAGCGCCAGGCCGACCGCCGCCACCCAGCCGCGGCCGCTGAACAGGTCGGTGCCGGCGAAGCGGCGCAGGATGTCGAGGTTCTCCGGGCCGATCACGGTGGCGATGGCGTCGAGGATATGCTGCTGCGCCATCAGCCGGCCGACCACCGGCTCGGCGATGGCGACGCTGAAGATCAGCACCGGCCCGAGTGAGAAGATCGTGTAGAAGGCGATCGCCGCGGCCATCGAGGTCAGCCGGTTGTCGACGAAGCCGCGATAGGTGGCGAGCAGGATGTCGAGCAGCAGCCTCGGCAGGCCGTTCTCGACGCCCCTCCGCCAGATCGTCGCAAACAGATCCCTGGTGCGCCGCCACGACATGACGCCAGCCTATCACGCCGCCTTCGAATCGATGCGCGGCAGATGGGCGATGGAATTGGCGTAGTAGGTCAGCAACGGACGCTCAGCCGCGACCGCGGTGTAGAGCCCGTCCTCGCTGACGGCGGCCAGCCGGCGCAGGGTCAGCATGCGCAGGCCGACATGGATGGCGTAGTCGCGATCGCCGCGCGGCAGGTAGATCTTGGCCCCGGCGGCGCCGAGTTCGTCCATCAGATCGGCGCAGCGGCCTTTCAGCTCCAGCTCGTCGATCGGCTCCTCCGCCTCGAGCAGCACGGTCGACACCAGCGACACCGACAGCACCGGCACGACCTTGCCGATACCATCCATGATGTCGGCCGCCAGCGCGCCCACGGCCTCGAAGCGCCGGTCCTTGTCGAGCTTGCGCAGATCGCCGCCGAAGCGATCGGCGGTACGCGCCAGCCATTCGCGCGCCGAGATCGGCGTGCCGAAATTCACGCAGGCATAGCCGAAGCTATACCAGCGCCCACGCAGCATCTGGCCGATGTTGCGCGCGACGAAGCGCGCCGTTGTCTTGAAGGCGAAGCCGGCGCCCAGTCGCGGCGCCTCGGAATCGCCGGCGCGCAACTGAGTGCGATCCTCCAGCACGCGGTCGTAGTTGATACCGACGGGCACGAAGACGACGTCGCGCGCGCCCTGCGGGTCGAACGACTTCAGCGCGTAGTCGACCAGGCCCAGGCGCGGCGGCCTGAGCTTGCCGTCCTTGGTCAGCCCGCCTTCCGGATACATCGCCTGCGCCACGCCGGCCTCGGTCGCCATGTGCACGTAGCGCTCCAGCACGCGGCGATAGAGCGGGTTGTTGGAGTTGCGGCGCACGAAGTACGCACCCATCGAGCGGATCAGCTGCTGCAGCGGCCAGATGCGCGCCCACTCGCCCACCGCGTAGCTGAGCGCCGTGCGCTCGGCGGCGAGGAAGGCCACCAGCACATAGTCCATGTTGCTGCGGTGGTTCATGACGAAGACGATGGTGGCGTCGTCCGGCACCTGCGCATGCGCCAGATCGTCGACATAACCCAGGCGCACGCGATAGAGCGCGCGCGCCAGCGAGCGGGCCAGCGCGTAGCCGACGCGGAAATAGATATAGGCGTTGAAGGCCGGCACGATCTCGCTGGCGTAGCGATGCGCCTCGGTCATCGCCACCTCGCGCGGGATGTTCTCGGCCTTGGCCTTCTCGGTGGCGGCGGCGACGACCTGTGCGTCGTAGAGCAGGCGGTCGACCAGCACCTGGCGGCGGGTGAGCTGGAACGGCTTGATCTCGATGCGCAGCCGGCGATTGACGCTGTCGATCAGCCGATTGACGCGACGGCGCAGGAACCAGCGGCCCGACGGAATCAGCAGGCGGTCGAGCAGCGACCAGGCCGCGAAGACGGCGAGCGCCGCGAACAGCCAGAGCGGAACCGAAACCGGCTCGGTCATCCCCGTTTCACCCTCCCCTTTTTCCAACCGTAGCGACCTTCCCCCGAAGGCGGAAGGACTCCCCACCGTCTATCAAGCGGCAAATCATTGCTATGGTTTGCGATGGTGCGCGCCACCCACGCGCCAGCCTCGCCACATGGTGGCCCGTCGCCGTTTCTATGGTTTGCGATGGTGCGGGACGGCCACGCGCCGGCCTCACCACATGATGGCATTTCACCATTGCTATGGTTTGCGATGGTGCTCGCCACCCACGCGCCGGCCTCGCCACATGGCGGCGCGTCGCCGTTTCTATGGTTTGCGATGCTGCGCGCCGCCCACGCGCCAGCCTCGCCACATGGCGGCACTTCGCCGTTTCTATGGTTTGCGATGGTGCACGCCGCCCACGCGCCGGCCTCGCCACATGGCGGCGCGTCGCCATTACTATGGTTCGCGATGCTGCGCGCCGGTCGTCGCGCCGCCGACCCGTCGATCGTCGCGCGCCGCGTCGCCGCCGCGTGCTCGACGATGGCTTCGCGGGTCGGGAAATCGGCGGACATCCCGCGGTCGCGGGCCATCGGGGCGGCTCCTGAAGGGACAGTCGCCGCGATTGTACCGCGCCCCGGGGGGCCGCTCCTATTTCCGCCGCTACGAGTGCGCTATTGGTGGCCTTGGTCGCTGCGGCATCGACATTTCCTTCTCCCCTACGGCGGGGCTTTCGCCGATGACCGGTTCGACTTGGTCTTACCTTCCCCCGGAGGGGGAGGTGCCCGAAGGGCGGAAGGGGGATGTCCAAGACGAACACCGAACGTGTTGAGGCATCCCCCATCCGTCGCTGCGCGACACCTTCCCCCTCCGGAGGAAGGTAGCTACCGTCGCGGCCCCAAGGGAGGAGCGGATGGCCTATATCGCCGGCGTCGGCACCACGCGCTTCGGCCAGCATCCCGGCAGCACCACGCCGGGCCTGATGGCCGACGCCGCGCGTCTGGCGATGGAGGATGCCGGGCTGGCGCGGCGCGATATCGACGGCGTGCTGTGCGGCTACGCCACCACCATGCCGCACATCATGCTGGCGACGGTGTTCGCCGAGAGCTTCGGGCTGAAGCCGGCCTACGCGCACGCCATGCAGGCCGGCGGCGCGACCGGCGTGGCGATGGCGATGCTGGCCTCGATCCTGGTCGATTCGGGGCGCTGCAAGGCGGTGCTGATTGTCGGCGCCGAGAACCGCGCGTCGGGCCAGACGCGCGACCAGTCGATCCAGACGCTCGCGCAGGCCGGCCACCCCGACTACGAGGTGCCCTACGGCGCCACCATCCCCGCCTATTACGGCCTGCTGGCGGCGCGCTACATGCATCAGTTCGGCCTGACGCAGGAAGACCTCGCGTCGCTCGCCGTGGTCATGCGCCGCCACGCCGCGCGGCATCCCGAAGCGCATCTGCGCGAGCCCTTCACCTTCGAGCAGGCGATGGCGTCCAAGCCGATCGCGCTGCCGCTGCGCCTGCTCGATTGCTGCCCAATCTCCGACGGCGGCGTCGCCATGGTGATCACCCGCGATCCCACCAGTGCCACGCGCGTGAAAGTGCGCGGCGCGGGCCAGGCGCATCTGCATCAGCACATCTCGATGGCGCGCGACTGGGCCGACATGGGCGCCAAGCGCGCCGCCGACGCGGCCTTCGCCGAGGCGCGCATGGGCCTGAAGGACATCCAGCACCTCGCGGTCTACGATTCCTTCACCATCACACTGGCCATGCTGCTGGAGGAGATCGGCTTCATCGCGCGCGGCAAATCAGGCGAAGCGGCGCGCGCCGGGCGCTTCGAGATCGGCGGCGACCTGCCGCTGAACCTGCATGGTGGCCTACTGTCCTTCGGCCATTGCGGTGTCGGTGGCGGCATGGCGCATCTGGTCGAAGCGCAACGGCAGCTGAGCGGCCGCGCCGGCGACCGCCAGGCCGGCGCGCCGACGACCGCCTACGTGCACGGCGATGGCGGCGTGATGTCCTCGCATGTCGCGATGATCCTGGAACGGGTGTGAGCATGAGCTTCAGCGCCAATCCGCACGCCCAGGCCTTCTGGCAGCACGCCCAGGAGGGCCGCATCATCTTCTCGCGCTGCTGCGCCGATCACTGCGGCGCGCCGCAATTCCCACCCAAGCCGCGCTGCGATGTCTGCGACAGCGACCGGCTGGAGATGCGGCAGGCGGCCGGCACCGGCACGATCTTCTCGATCACGGTCGTGCACCGCCCGCCCTCGGACGCGCTGCGCAAATACGCGCCCTACGGCATCGCGCTGGTCGATCTCGACGAGGGCTTCCGCATGATGGCGCACGCCGATCCCAACCTGGCGATCGGTGCGCGGGTGCGGGTGAGCTTCGTCACCTTCGGCGATCGCACCGTGCCGCGCTTCGTCGCCGATCAGAAGCCGTAGAGCTTGGCGGGATTGTCGACCAGCACGCGCTTGCGCAACGCCGCGTCGGGCATCCAGCGGCCGAGGATGTCCAGCGTCTCGCCCGTGCCGAACGGTACCTTGCCGAGGTGGGTGTGCGGCCAGTCGGTGCCCCACACCAGCCGGTCGGGCCGCGCCGCGATCAGGCCCGTGGCGACGTCGTCGACATCGGTCCAGTCGTGGTGCTGCAGGCTGTTGCGATAGGCGCCGGAGATCTTCACCCAGGTGCGGCCGTTCTTCAGCAGGTCGAGCATCACCTGATAGGCGGGATGCCGGGCGCCGTCGGGCGGCTTGATATAGGCCATGTGGTCGATCACGACATCGACCGGCAGCGCCGGCAGGCGCGGCGCGACCTCGATCAGCCGCTCGGGCGTGGTCAACAACTGGACGTGCCAGCCCATGGGCGCGATTCGGCTCGCCAGGATCTCCAGCGCCTCGAAGCCGATGCCGCCGCCGGTCGTGACGTTGAAGCGCAAGCCACGCACGCCGGCTTCGTTGAGCGCCCGCAGTTCGGCGTCGGCGACGTCGGGCGCGCAGACGGCGATGCCACGCAGCCGTTTGGGATGATCGCGCAGCACCTCGACCATCAGGCTGTTGTCGGTGCCGTGCACGCTGATCTGCACCAGCACGCCATGCGTCAGCCCCAGCCCGTCGAGCATGTGCAGGTACTGCTTCTCGGTGGCTGGCGGCGGCGTGTAGCCGCGCGTCGCCACGAGCGGATGCTCATAGCCGTCGCCGATGACATGGGCGTGCGAGCAGACGGCGCCGAAGGGCACCGGCCAGGGCGGCGCGCGCATCTCCGGTCGCGGCGGCGCGCAGGCCGGCGCCTGCTCGGTGGCGAGCGGGTGATCGGGCGCGCCATGGGCCATGCGGATCCTCCCGGACGACGGTCATCGCCGTCTTGCTCAGCAGTCAATCATCTCCGATGCCGCCCGACAAATGCTCAACCGTGACTTATCCGGATGATGTCCATGCCCAGCACCACGAGAGCGCGGACGAGATCGCGCCGGGCAGTTGATTCTTGTCCAATTTCGACTGTGTGCTAGCGTTCGCGCGTTGACTGAACGCAGGGGCGGAAGACGGGCATGCCTCCGTAGGGGGCCCGAAGATCAACCCCTCTACCACTCGGCCTGCCATTCGGCTTCCCGCTGTGCACGGCAGCGAGCGATCGTACTTAGGTCACCAGCATGCACTCCTGATGTTCGACTCGGAGTATGCGAATGAAACGACGGCGCGCGGCGATTGCGATATTGAGCGGCACGCTCATGCTTCCGCGATTGGGGCTGGCGCAAGCTCGGCAGAAGGCGGTGCGTCTCGCTTATTTGGACGCGGGCACACCGGCATCCTCCGCGATACAGATCGGAGCCTTCAAGCAGGGCTTGCGAGAACTCGGGTACGTAGAAGACCGCGACTTTACGATCGACTTCCGCTTCGCTGACGGCGACGTGGGTATACAACCCGCTCATGCCGGCGAGCTGATCGGCCTCCGCCCGGATTGCATCATCGCCATGGGCTTGCCCGCGGCGCTCGCATTCAGCCAGCTGACCAAGACGATCCCTATCGTCATCTCCAATATCGACGCTGATCCGGTGAAGGAAGGACTGATCACTAGCCTGGCCCGCCCGGGCGGAAACATCACGGGCATGATGGGAATCCAGTGGGAACTGGCGGAAAAGCGCCTTCAGATTCTCAAAGAAGTCGCGCCGAGGGCGCAACGAATAGCCGTCTTGTTCGACCCGCGTACCAACGCGGGGCACGCGCATGTCGAAGGAACCCAATCCGGCGCGCTTAAGCTGGGCATCCAGCTTCAACTACTGGAAGCACCCGATCCCGAGGCGATTGATCGGTCGTTCAAAGCCGCGCGACAGGCCGGCGCCGATGCGATGTCGGTGATCCACGTGGGCCAGATGCAGACCCAGCGATCGCGGATCGTCAACCTCGCCGCCGCGGCGCGCCTGCCGGCGATCTATTCGTCCATCCCTTTCGCCGACGATGGTGGTCTTATGGCCTACGCGTCGGACCCCGTAGCCCAGTACCGGCGCGTGGCGGCGATCGTCGAGCGGGTCTTGAAAGGCGCGAAGCCCGCCGACCTGCCGATGGAACGGCCGACGAAATTCGAGCTGGTGGTCAATCTGAAGACCGCGAAGGCGCTCGCCATCACAATCCCGGCTCCGGTCCTCGCACGCGCCGACCGGATCATCGAGTGAAGCGGCCAGGCCCTTGATACTGGCGAGGCGCGTCGATATCCGGGCCAGGCTGCGGTATTGACTTCACATCCCCGCGCGTCCGCGTTGACGGCGGGCCGCTTCGCGCCCACCTTGGGGGGCGGCGGGTTCGAGGGAGATCACCGATGTTTCTGTCGATGCTGTCGAAGAAGGCCAGGATGCCGGCGCCCGACCAGGCGCTGCGTGGCCGCGCGGCCTATGTCTTCGAGATTCCCGATATCCATTTCGTCAACGGCAACCGCATCCGGCCGCCCTTCCCCGCCGGCCTGGAATCGGCGGTGTTCGGCATGGGCTGCTTCTGGGGCGCGGAACGCAAGTTCTGGCAGGCGCCGGGCATCTACAGCACCGCCGTGGGCTACGCCGCCGGCTACACGCCGCACCCGACCTACGAGGAGCTCTGCTCGGGCCAGACCGGCCACAACGAGGTGGTGAAGGTCTGGTGGGATCCCAAGAAGACCAGCTTCGAGGCGATGCTCAAGGTGTTCTGGGAGAACCACGATCCGACCCAGGGCATGCGCCAGGGCAACGATGTCGGCACCCAGTACCGCTCCGGTATCTATGTCGAGACGCCGGCGCAGCGCGCGGCGGCCGAGGCATCAAAGACGCTGTTCCAGGCGGCGCTCGGCCAACGGGGCTTCGGTGCGATCACGACCGAGATCCTCGACGCGCCGGAGTTCTACTACGCCGAGGACTATCACCAGCAGTATCTGGCGAAGGTGCCCAACGGCTATTGCGGCCTAGGCGGCACCGGCGTGTCGTGCCCGATCGGCACGGGCGTGACGGCGAACGCATAGAGCAGAAGCGATTCCGTCCCCCCGAAGGCGGGTCTATCGCATATGAACTTCTTCCCTTCTCCCCGCGAAGGCGGGGAGAAGGTGCCGAGCGATAGCGAGGCGGATGAGGGGCTTCTCGCGCCACGACTCGCGTCTGCGTCGTTGAGACTCCGCGAAGCCCCTCATCCGCCCTTCGGGCACCTTCTCCCCGCCTTCGCGGGGAGAAGGAAGACCTTGGCAAGCCATATGCGATCGCCCTGCCCCTCCGGGGGAAGGTAAAGAGTGCGCGCCTCAGAGCGTCACGAGCTGGCTACCCGCTGGCGTCGCCTCAAGCAGGGTGACGATGCCGGCGATCTCGTGCGGTACGTCCTGGCGCAGGGCGGCGCGATCGATGTTCTGCGCGCGCAGGCCCATCTCGCAGACGATGACGCGCACGCCCATCTCGACGCAGGCCGACAGCAAGGTCTCGAAGTCACCGACGCCGCGCGCCTTGTAGGCGTTGTCGCGCGTGATGCCGGCGTCGAGCGCATCGGCGAAGCCGGCGCGGCCGTCCGACGACGCGCCGGCTTCGGCCGGCAGGCGGTGCCACAGCGGCTCGCCGGATTTCGCATGCGTCAGCGCCGCGATCGCCTTCTGGGTGAAGAAGAGCGTGGTCGGCCGGCCGACCGCGCGCGCGGCCGCCGCCATCGCCAGCGCGTAGTGCACGCGCTCGTAATCGCCCGAGAGCGCGATGATCGACAGCGCCGGCTGGGTGTCAGCCACAATAGACCTCGTCGTAGCTGGCGCGCGCCAGCGGCGCGTCGAGCGATGTGATCTTCGGATGCGCGCCGCACAGCGGGCAGTCGTCGCGCTTCTGGATCTCCAGGCGTTCGACCTGCGCGCCGAGCGCGTCGTAGAGCAGCAGCGTGCCGGAGAGCGAGTCGCCGACGCCGAGGATCTCCTTCACCACCTCCGTCGCCTGCCAGGCGCCGATGGTGCCGGCCATCGCGCCCAGCACGCCGGCGGCGGCGCAGCTCGGCACCGAGTCGGGCGGCGGCGGTTCGGGGAACAAGCAGCGATAGCAGGGATGCGGCGCGCCGAGATGCGCCTTCCAGGTCGAGAGCTGCGCCTCGAAGCGCAATATCGCGGCGGCCACCAAGGTGCGGCGCGCAAGAAAGCACGCATCGGTCAGCAGGTAGCGGGTGGCGAAATTGTCCGAGCCGTCGGCGACGATGTCATAGCCCTGCACCAGCGCCATCGCGTTGTCGGCGGTCAGCCGCTCGGCGATGGTGATGACTTCGCACTCGGGATTGATCTCGGCCAGCGCGCGGCGCGCGCTGTCGACCTTGCGCACGCCAAGATCGGCGGTGCGATGGATCACCTGGCGCTGCAGGTTCGACAGGCTGACCGTGTCGTGGTCGATCACGCCCAAGGTGCCGATGCCGGCGGCGGCGAGGTATTGCAGCAACGGCGCGCCCAAGCCGCCGGCGCCGACCACCAGCACCTTGGCCTGGCGCAGCTTGGCCTGCCCGATACCGCCGATCTCCGGCAGGATGATGTGGCGCGCGTAGCGCTGGAGCTGGGCCTCGGTGAAGTCCATGCCGGCGCTTATAGCACGCCACATCCTGTCCGAAGGCCTAGCGCTTGACCTTGAAGAACGGCACCTCGTTCATGATCGAGTTGTTCTGCTGGATCAGCGCGCCGAGCTCGCTGCTCTTCTTCAGGTAGGTCTGCCAGTCGGGGTCGGCCATCATCGCCGCGCGCTTCTTGGCGCGGTCGCCGGCGTCGTCATAGGCCCAGATGTGCACGAAGCTATTGACCAGCCCGGTCTCGGTGACGGCGTAGAACACCGGCTGGCCGAGATGCTTGGTCTGCGGCGCCTTGCCGTACTCCTCGTAGAGCTTGAGATGGGCGTTGATCGTGCCCGGGCGGCAGACATAGGTGCGCATGTCGAAGATCATGGTGTTTCCTCCTGATGGCGTTGAACGAAGCGGAGCCTAGAGCGTATTGCGCGTGGGTGGAATTCTCCTGTCATTCCGAGCGCAGCGAGGAATCCAGGCGTCTTCCCTGGATTCCTCGCTGCGCTCGGAATGACAGCGTGCCGCCTCAATACCCATCGAACAGCGCGGTCGAGAGGTAGCGTTCGGCGAAGGAGGGCACGATGACGACGATGCGCTTGCCCTCGTTCTCCTTCTTGGCGCCGAGCTCGAGCGCGGCGGCGATGGCGGCGCCGGAGGAGATGCCCACCGGTAGGCCCTCGACCGCGGCGACCTCGCGCGACGTGGCGAAGGCGTTGGCGTTGGCGATGCGGATCACGCCATCGATCACGCCCTTGTTGAGGATGTCGGGGATGAAGCCGGCGCCGATGCCCTGGATGGGATGCGGGCCGGGCGGGCCGCCGGAGATCACGGCGCTGTCCTCGGGCTCGACGGCGTAGATCTTGAGGTTGGGCAGGCGCGGCTTGAGCACCTCGCCGACGCCGGTGATCGTGCCGCCGGTGCCCACGCCCGACACGAAGATGTCGAGCTGCCCGCCGGTGTCCTTCCAGATCTCCTCGGCGGTGGTCTGGCGATGGATCGCCGGGTTGGACGGATTCTGGAATTGCTGCGGGATGAAGCTGTCGGGAATGGTCTTCGCCAATTCCTCGGCGCGCGCGATGGCGCCTTTCATGCCCTTCTCGCGCGGCGTCAGGTCGAGCTCGGCGCCGAGGAACTTCAACATCTTGCGCCGCTCGATCGACATCGATTCCGGCATGGTGAGGATCAACCGGTAGCCGCGCGCCGCAGCGACAAAGGCGAGGCCGATGCCGGTGTTGCCCGAGGTCGGCTCGATCAAGGTCGACTTGCCCGGCGTGATGCGGCCGGCTTTCTCGGCGGCATCGATCATCGAGAAGCCGATGCGATCCTTCACCGAGCTCAGCGGATTGAAGAACTCCAGCTTGCCGATGATGTCGGCCTTCACGCCGCGCTTGGCCGCCAGCTTGGACAGCCGCACCAGCGGCGTGGCGCCGATCGTGTCGACGATGCTGTCGTAGATCCGGCCGCGGAACTCCGGCGTGGTGGCCATGGCGCTCTCCTCTCCAGTCTCCCCGCCGCGACCCTAGCACAAACGAAAACGGCGGCCCGCAGGCCGCCGTTCGATTCTGCGACGTGTCGCAAAAATCAGGGTTGCGGCGCGTCGGCCGGATCGCGGCGCGGGGCGCGCTCGGCGTCGCGCTGGTCGCGCTCGGCCCGCAGCTTCTCGGAGATGTCCTCGCCGGTCGCCTGGTCGACGACCTTCATGCTGAGCTTGACCTTGCCGCGGTCATCGACGCCCAGAACCTTGACCTTGACCTGGTCGCCTTCCTTGACCACGTCGCCGACCTTGGCGACGCGCCGCGGCGCCAGTTCGGAGATGTGCACCAAGCCGTCGCGGGCGCCGAGGAAGTTCACGAAGGCGCCGAACTCGACGACCTTCACGACCTTGCCGTTGTAGATCACGCCGACCTCAGGCTCGGCGACGATGCCCTTGATCCAGTCGAGCGCGGCCTGCGCCGACTTGTTGTCGACGGCGGCGACCTTGACCGTGCCGTCGTCCTCGATGTCGATCTTGGCGCCGGTCTGCTCGGTGATCTCGCGGATCACCTTGCCGCCGGTGCCGATCACTTCGCGGATCTTGTCCTTGGGGATGTTGATCACGGTGATGCGCGGCGCGTTCTGGCTCACCGACTCGCGCGCGCCGCCCAGGCCCTTGGCCATCTCGCCCAGGATGTGCAGGCGCCCGTCCTTGGCCTGCGCCAGCGCTACCTTCATGATCTCCTCGGTGATCGAGGTGATCTTCAGGTCCATCTGCAGCGAGGTGACGCCCTTCTCCGAGCCGGCGACCTTGAAGTCCATGTCGCCGAGATGATCCTCGTCGCCGAGAATGTCGGACAGCACGGCGTAGCGATCGCCTTCCTTGATCAGGCCCATGGCGATGCCCGCCACCGGCCGCGCCAGCGGCACGCCGGCATCCATCAGCGACAGCGCGCCGCCGCAGACCGAGGCCATCGACGAGGAGCCGTTGCTCTCGGTGATCTCCGACACGACGCGGATCGTGTAGGGGAACTTCTCCTTGGTGGGCAGCACCGGGCGCAGCGCACGCCACGCCAGCTTGCCGTGGCCGATCTCGCGGCGGCCGGGCGAACCCATGCGCTTCACCTCGCCCGTCGAGTACGGCGGGAAGTTGTAGTGCAGCATGAAGTTTTCGCGGTACTCGCCCTCGAGCGCGTCGATGATCTGCTCGTCCTGGCCGGTGCCCAAGGTGGCGACGACCAGCGCCTGCGTCTCGCCGCGGGTGAACAGGGCGGAGCCGTGGGCGCGCGGCAGCACGCCGACCTCGGCCACGATCGGCCGCACGGTCTTGGTGTCGCGGCCGTCGATGCGCTTGCCGGTGTCGAGGATGGCCTTGCGCACGACATCGGCCTCGAGGTCGTGGAACTGCTCCTTCAGCGCGGCCTGCGCGGCGGCATCGTCGCCGAGCGCCGCCTTGGCGGCGGTGCGCACGGCATTGATCTTCTCCTGGCGCGCCTGCTTGGCGACCTCGCCATAGGCGGCGATCAGCGGCGTGCGCATCTCGGCGTTGAGCTTGGCCTTGACCGCGACAGCGGCGGCCGACGGCTCGCCCAGCGGCCACGGCTCCTTGGCGCAATGCTCGGCGAGCTGGATGATCGCCTGGATCACCGCCTGCATCGACTTGTGGCCGGCCATCACGGCGCCCAGCATCACGTCCTCGGGCAGCTCCTTGGCCTCGGACTCGACCATCAGCACGCCTTCCTGGGTGCCGGCGACGACGAGGTCGAGGTCGCTCTTCTCGAGCTCGTCCAGGGTCGGGTTGATGACGTACTGGCCGTTGATGTAGCCGACGCGCGCACCGCCGATCGGGCCCAGGAACGGGATGCCGCTGATGGTCAGCGCGGCGGAGGTGGCGACCATGGCGACGATGTCGGGATCGTTCTCCATGTCGTGCGCCAAGGTCGTGATGACGACCAGCGTCTCGTTGCGGTAGCTCTCGTGGAACAGCGGCCGGATCGGCCGGTCGATCAGGCGCGAGGTCAGCGTCTCCTTCTCGCTCGGCCGTCCCTCACGCTTGAAGAAGCCGCCCGGGATCTTGCCGGCGGCGAAGGCCTTCTCCTGGTAGTTGACGGTGAGGGGGAAGAAGTCGAGGCCCGGCTTGGGCTGCTTCTCGCCGACCACGGCGGCCAGCACGGTGGTGCCGCCATAGGTGCACATCACGGCACCGTCGGCCTGGCGGGCGATCTTGCCGGTCTCGAACACCAGCTTGCGGCCGGCCCACTCGATCTCTTTTCGGAATACGTCGAACATAACGGTCAGTCCTTTCCCAATCGACGCCACGTCCCGCGACGCGCGCCGCCCGCCGATCGCCCTATGCGATGACGGGACCGCCGGAACCGTTCGCTCTCGCCCCTGGTCCGACGGTTGTCCTGCGAAGTCGAAGCGCCGGTCGCGTTACCGCGCGGGTAACCGGTGCCTCGACGCGAAACGGCCCCGCCACAATGACGGGGCCGGTACCAACTAGCGACGCAGACCCAGACGCTCGATCAGCGTGTCATAGCGCTTGGTGTCGCGATCCTTGAGGTAGTCGAGCAGCCGACGACGCTGACTCACCATCTTCAACAGGCCGCGACGCGAATGATGATCCTTCACGTGGCCCTTGAAATGCTCGGTGAGGTTATTGATGCGCTCGCTGAGCAGCGCGACCTGGACCTCCGGCGAACCGGTGTCGTTTTCCTTGATGGCGTAGGTCTTGAGGATCTCAGCTTTGCGCTCGGCCGTGACCGACATCGGGGACTCCCGTTTCAGAGGTTGAGGACGCGTACCGGCCGCAGCAGATCACCGTCGACACGGGCGATCGCCACCAACCGCGCCCCGGCCATCGCCCGCACCACTAGCGCAGGCTCGGCCGATCCCTCGGCGGGCGACATCGTCCCGATCGTCGGCGCCCCGGCGCCGGCAATCTCGGCCATCGGCAAGGCGACGCCTCCAGAGAGGCGGTCGGCCTGCCGGTCCGTCAAGGCCAGCGCCGGGATGTCGTCCAGCGCGGTCACGACGGGCCGCAAATAGCCAAGAAGGGCGGGCTTATGCCCGAAAGCCCCTGGGTTGGAAAGCGAATTCGCCGCCGTCTCTTCGAGCGCGGTCATGGTTATCGCGTCGTCAATGCAAAATGGACCGCAGACGGTCCGGCGCAGGGCGGCGACATGGCCCACCGTGCCCACGGCTCGGGCGATATCGCGGGCCAGCGAGCGGACATAGGTGCCCTTGCCGCATTCGACCTCCAGCTCCGCCAGATCGGCCGACGGCCGGGCGAGCAGCACCAGCCGGTCGACCCGGACCCGCCGGCTGGCCAAGTCCACCATCTCGCCCCGCCGGGCCAGGTCATAGGCCCGCGCGCCATCGATCTTCAGGGCCGAGAAGGCCGGCGGCACCTGCTCGATCTCGCCCATGAAGCCGTCAAGCGCCGCGCGCAGGGCGGCGTCCGACGGACGGGCGGCCGCCTCCTCGACCACCTGGCCCTCCAGGTCGTCGGTCGTGGTGGCCCGGCCGAAGGCGATGGTGAAGCGGTAGACCTTGCGCCCGTCCATCACCCACTGGACGGTCTTGGTCGCCTCGCCCAGCGCGATCGGCAGCACGCCGCTGGCCAGCGGGTCGAGCGTGCCGCCATGGCCGACCTTCAGCGCGTTGAACAGGCGGCGCACCTTGCCGACGGCCGGGGTCGAGCCCAGGCCCACGGGCTTGTCGAGGTTGAGCCAGCCATCGACCTTGTCACGCGGCGGGCGGTTTGTGCCGGTCATGGCGCCGGCTTGTAGCCGCTGGCCGGCCGAACCACGACCGAAACCGGAAATCAGACCGGCGCCGCGCCGCGCGCGCCGAACAGGGCGCTACCGACGCGCACATGGGTGGCGCCAAAGCGCACCGCCGTCTCGTAGTCGGCGCTCATGCCCATGCTGACCTGCCTGAGCCCGTTGCGCGCGGCGATCTTGGCCAGCAGCGCGAAATGCAGCGTCGGCTCCTCGTCGGCCGGCGGGATGCACATCACGCCGACCACCGGCAGCTTGTGCTCCTCGATACAGGCACGGATGAAGGCGTCGGCCTCGCCCGGCGCGACGCCGGCCTTCTGCTCTTCCTCGCCGGTGTTGATCTGCACGAAGCAGGCCGGCCGCCTGCCCTGCCTGGCCATTTCGCGCGCCAGCTCGGCCGCCAGCTTGTGCCGGTCGACACTCTCGATGACATCGAACAGGGCCACGGCGTCGCGCGCCTTGTTGGTCTGCAGCGGACCGATGAGATGCAGCTCGAGATCAGGATAGCGCGTCTTCAGGTCGGGGAACTTCGCCTGCGCCTCCTGCACGCGGTTCTCGCCGAACACACGCTGGCCCGCGCGCAGCAGCTCCTCGACGCGCTCCGCGCCATGGGTCTTGGACACCGCGACCAGGGTCACGGCGGCGGGATCGCGCGCGGCGGCGCGCGCAGCGGCGGCGATACGCGCCTGGACCTCGGCGAGCGCGGCGCTCATGCCGGGCTCTCGCCGCTCATCACCCGCATCGCCTCGATGTGCTCCAGGCCCCGGCGTGCATCGACATTGTCGGGATGACCGGTCTGCGCCGCGACATAGAGCTCGCGCGCCTGTTCGATATTGCCGAGCGCGAGCTGGCACGTCCCGAAATGGCCCAGCAGGCGCGGATCGCCGGGCTGCAGCTTGAGCGCCTTGCGATGCAGCGGCTCGGCTTCCTGCGCGCGGCCCAGCGCCACCAGCGCGCGGCCGAGATTGGTCAGCACCAGCGGCTCGTCGGGCGCCAGCTTGTAGGCCTTGCGCATGGTCGCGTGCGCGTCGCCCGCCCGGTCGAGCATGAGATAGGCGATGCCGAGATTGTTGAGCGCGCGCGCGTCGTCGGGATGGCGCTGCAGGAACGGCTCGAGCGCCGCCGTGGCGCGCTGCGGCTCGCCCAGCTCGAGCGCCAAGGTGGTCATGTCGTAGAGCGTTTCGGTGTCGTCGGGCGCCGTCTGATGCGCCAGCGACAGATGATCGAGCGCGCCCGCGGTGTCGCCCTGTTCCCCGCGCGCGCGGGCCAGGTTGCGCGTCGCCTCGGCGAAGCCGGGCTCGATCTCGATCGCGCGGCGGAACGCGGCCTCGGCCTCGGCGGCACGGCCAGCACGCAGCAGCACATGGCCCATGCCGTTGTGCAGCTTGGAATTGCCCGGCGCCAGCTGGATCGCGCCGTCGAAGCCGGCGATCGCCTCGTCGGTGCGGCCGACCATGTCGAGCACCAGCGCGCGATCGCCCAGCACCGGTGGCCGCATCGGATCGTTGTCGGGCAGATCCGCGAGCGCGGCGTCGAGCACGACGACGGCGTCGTCGTTGCGGCCCAGCCGATAGAGCAGGTAGCCCAGCGCCGAGCGTGCCATGACGCGCGCCTGGCGCAGCGCCTCCGGCAGGATGCGCTGCGCCGTCTCCGGTCGGTCGCAGAGCTGTATCAGCTCGGCGTATTCGCGCTCGGCCGCCGCCAGGCGGTTGTTCGCGCTGAGCGCGGCGGCGACGCGCAGCCGGGCATCGATGTTGTCGGGATGCAGGCGCAGCGCGTGGCGCCATTCGCGGATCGCGTCGTCGAGCCGACCCAGGCCCTGCAGCGCGATGCCGTAGTTGTAGCGCAGCATCGGCTCCTTGGGATCGCGGCCGATGGCGCGCTTCCACAGCTGCTCGGCCTCGCGCGCATCGTTGCGCTGCATGGCCGAGACCGCGAGGAAGTGCAGCATGTCGGGCCGGTCGCCGATGCTCGCATAGGCCATGCGCAGCGGCGCCTCCGCCTCGCTGGCGCGGCCCAGCTGCAGCAGGTCGATGCCCTGGCGCAAGGCAGCCTCGGCGGCGGGATCGCGGGCAGGCACGGGCGGCGCGGCCATTGCGGACTCATGGGTAGTGGAGCGAATGCGCGCGGGTTGTAGCCCACAGGGACCGCACCGGCAACGCGCCGGCTAACCCGATAGGGCGTCAAGAATGAGATGGTTTGAGATGGTCCAGCGAATTGAGTTGGCGGCCGACGTGCGACTCGAGAACACAGAAAATAACTATATATTTCCAATACTTATTGACTCTCGGGGAGATACCATCCGGTGGTTTTTCGGCGCCTCGGCCACGTTTACTAACGCAGGCCCTCCGGCCGTCGTCTTGCACCCTGTGTTATCGTCGTCGTCATGCCTGACGACGATCTCTTCCATCGCGCGATGAAGGACGCGCGGCCCCTGCGCGGTCGCCGGGCTGTCACGCCACCGCCGACCAAGCCAGCGCCGAAGCCGCCCGTCGCCACCGCCCGAGCGGTCGCGCCGGGCCCCTCGGCATCGCCCCTGCCCGACCTCGATCCGCGCAGCGCCACCGGTCTGGACCGAGCCACGGAGGAGAGCCTGCGGCGCGGCAAGCTCGGCCCCGACGCGTCGATCGACCTGCACGGTCATACCCTGGCCGAGGCCGAGCGGGCGCTGGCGCGGTTCCTCGAACGAGCCCAGGCCAGCGGCGCGCGCGTGGCGCTGGTGGTCACCGGCAAGCCGGCGCGACAGGACGACACCAATCGCCCCGTCGGCGGCCGCATCCACGCCGAGTTCCCGCACTGGCTGAACCGGCCGGAGAATCGCGGCCGTGTGATCGGCGTGCGCCCCGCCAGTCCGCGGCACGGCGGTGGCGGGGCGTTCTACGTGCTGCTACGCAAGCCGCGATAGTTCAGCCGGCCGCGCGCCGCTTCTCGGCCGCCAGGATGCGCTTCTTGCGCTCGACGCCCCAGCGATAGCCGGTGAGCGCGCCGCTCGATCCCACGGCGCGGTGGCAGGGCACGACCAGCGCCACCGGGTTGGTGGCGCAGGCTCGGCCCACGGCGCGCGCCGCGCCGGGCTCGCCGATGCGCCGGGCGATCTCGCCATAGGTCGCGGTCTCGCCCGCCGGAATCTCGGTCAGCGCCTTCCACACGCGCCACTGGAAGGCGGTGCCGACGATATCGAGCGGCACATCGGGCGCGTCGATCGCCGTCGGCTTGCGACCCTCGAGGCGGGCCAGCACGGCCTTCACCTTCGGTGCGAGCGCGCCCGTATCCGGCACGATCTCGGCCGCCGGGAAATCGCTGCGCAGATCCGACAGCAGCGCCTTGTCATTATCGCCCAGGCGCACCGCGGCGATGCCCTTGGCGGTGGCAGCGACCAGCACGCGGCCATAGTCGCTGTCGACCGCGGTCCAGGCGATGCGCGCGCCGGCGCCGCCCTTGCGGTAGGTCGCGGGCGTCATGCCCAGCACCTGGTCGGATTTCTCGTAGACCCGGCTGGAGGATCCGTAGCCGGCGCCGTACAGCGCCGCGGTCACGTTGTCGCCAGCCTTCAGCGCTGCCTTGAAGCGGCTGGTCTTGCGCGCCGCCAGCCAGTCGCGCGGCGCCACGCCCAGCTCGCGCTGGAAGCGGCGGGTGAGCGTCGAGCCGGTCAGCCCGACCTGGCGCGCGATGCGCTCCAGCGACGGCCTGTCCTCGGTCTCGGCGTCGAGCAACTTGCACGCCTGCGCGACGGCGCGGCTCAACCCCGCCTCCTGCTGCCAGTCGCGCGGCCGGCAGCGCTTGCAGGCGCGGAAGCCGGCGACCTCGGCCGCCTCGCACGTGGCGTGGAAGTCGACGTTCTTGCGCAGCGGCGGGCGCGCGGCGCAGGACGGCAGGCAATACACGCCGGTCGACTTCACCGAGAAGAAGAAGCGGCCGTTGAAGGCGCGATCGCGCGCCTGCACGGCGCGCCACGCCGTCTCGGCGTCGGGCATGCCGGCGTTGGTGGGCGGGAACGCCAGCACCGAAGCGGTCGACTGGCGCGGGGTGGCGATGGCCTGGGCCATGGGGGCGGTGTCGCTCATGCTCCAGAATTAAGACAGCGCCGCCAGCGCCGCTATCCGCGCCTTGCCGCGATATCGCTTATTGCCGGCGCGGCATGCCCGGCATCTGCATGCGCTGCGCATCGGCGGGCACGACGAACAGCGCGGGGTCCTGGGCGCGCCGCTCCACCCGCACACCCTCCCACACAGGCTGGTTGGTCTGGGGGTCGACGGCCTTCAACGGGATGCCGTCGGGCGTGGCGCAAACCTTGGACTTGTGGCCGTTGTGCTCGGCCTGCCACCAGTCGCAGGACTCGCCCAGGATGCGGTCAGTGCCGACGCGCATGCCCTTCATGTTCCAGATGTCGATCGGGCCGGAATTCGTGGCGCTCGCGGTGGCCTGGGCGAGATCGAGCTCCATGGCGACCTTCATGCCCGGCGATGGCTCCATCACCACGGTCGCGGTCTTGCCGTCGCGCGCGAACAGCATGAAGCCCTTCATGCCCATGTTCTCGACATCCATACGCAACTTGCCGCCCTTGTGACGCATGGTCGTGGCCAGGCCCTGTGCCGAGCCGGCCTGCGCGGCGACGATGCGGCCTTCGAGCAGGAAGTCGACGGTCGGGAATGGCAGCGGCACCTGCGCCGATGCCGCCGAGGCGACGAGCGCGAAGGCGGAGGCTGAGGCGAGGCGGGCGAAAAGAGGCATGGCGGACTCCGAAGGCGTGAAGGCGTTGGCCCGAAAGGCTCTAGCTCTCGTTCGGTCGCGGCATGTTGCCCATACGGTGGCTCATCTGACGACCGCCGAAGATGTGGACGTGAAAATGGAAGACGATTTGGCCGCCATTGGGGCCGTGATTGGCGACGATGCGGTAGCCGAGCGGGTCGAGCCCCAGTTGCCGCGCCGTGGCGCCGACAGCGCGCCAGAAGCCCACCACCATCGCGTCCGGCGCCGAGGCGGCGAAATCGACGTTCGACACATATTCGCCCTTGGGGACCACCAGCACATGCACCGGCGCCAGCGGGTTGATGTCGTGGAAGGCGAGCGCGAATTCGTCCTCGTAGACCTTCTTGCACGGTAATTCGCCGCGCAGGATCCGTGCGAAGACGTTGTTGCGATCGTAGCTCATCACCAACCTCCGGCGCCGCCGCCGGGGTCGGCGCGTCAGCCGCTCGCCTGGCGGACCGGCTGCTCGGGCGGCACGATACCGATCCCGCGCGTGTTGTCGACGACCGTGCCGCCCTTGGCGGCGGGATGGCGATCGAGAACCTCCAGCCGGCGCCGGTGGCCGGCCGCCTCGTCGTCGATTGGCGCTGAAGCGTCGGCGGGCGGAGTCGGCGCCGCCGCCGGCGACGGAGCGGCCGCCATCGGCCTGACCAGGTCCCGCTCGATCGAGCGCGCCAGCTGCCGGGGCGACACACGCGAATGCGCGCCGTCGCCGGGCTGAGCGGCGAAATGCGACAAGGCGCCGTCGCCGTGATCGAAAACCACGGTGTCGTTTGGATAGATCGGCAAGTACTTCGGACCGCGAAAGAACCAGCCGCGCTTCAGGTTCAGGCGCTCAAGAATGGTGAGGTCGAGCGCCGAGCCGCCCGATATGCCGCAATGATTGGCCAGCCGCGACGGGATCACCAGTTGGCGATCGACGCCGAAGCCGGCCTCGAAAGTTTCATCGCGGCTAGCCGCTTCCGCCGCGCCACGACGGCGCACGCCATCGAGCCGACACCGCAGCACGCCATGCTTGCCGATGATGGGCGACAGCGCCGCAGGGATATGAATGTGGAAGCGTTCGTCCCGATACGAAAAATACACTTCCACGCCGCGAAGCTGTGCGCCCATGCACCTTGCCTATCCAGACTCGTTTCCAGACTCGTTCTTGGCGGCTTCCGAACCCCCTCCGGCCGACCGGGGGATATCGGCCGGTGAATCGACCAGCGGACGGAGGAGAACGGCCGCCGGACATACGAAGCCGCAGTTCTGACAAACGTATCAAAGGATTTCCTACATTACAAGTGAGGAAAATGCTTTAATCCTTTGGAATCACGCCTAACCCTTGGCTTGGGTGCGGGCGAGATGGGCCGCGAGGCCAATGAAAAACAGACCCGTGAGCGCATCCAGGGCGCGGCGTACCCAGGGTCGGCGGCGCAGCGCCGAGGTGGCACGGCCGCTGATCAGCGCCACCGCCATCAGGTAGAGCGTGCCCGGCACATTGAAGATCAGCCCCAGCACGATGAACTGGACCGCGACATAGCCGCGGGCCGGGTCGACGAATTGCGGCAGAAAAGCGATGAAAAACACCGCCACCTTGGGATTGAGCGCGTTGGTGAGCGCGCCGCGCAGAAAAAGGGCCGTGCCGCTGGCGCGCTCGCGTAGCGCGGCGTGCGCCGCCTCGCCGTCATGGCCGTACCAGGCCGAGCGCAGCGCTTGAAAGCCGATCCACACTAGATAGATCGCGCCGGCGATCTTGATGGCACCGAAGGCCCATGGCGTGGCGGCGATCAGCGCCGAGACGCCAACCGCCACCAGCAGAATATGGAACAGGCATCCGACAAAGACGCCCAGCGACGCCAGCACGCCGGCCCGCGCGCCGTCGGCGGCGCTGGTGGCGGCGACCAGGAAGGTGTCCGGGCCAGGCGTCAGGATCAGCAGCGCGGCGGCGCCGGTGTAGAGCCAGAGCAGATGCGGATCGAACATCACCGCCTCAGTTGACCACCGACGTGAAGGTGCCAGGCGCCGGATCGATCACCTTCAGCCGGTCGCCCTCGATCTCCAGGATCGACAGCGAGCGCTCGACACGGCCATCGGTCCGGAAACGAAAGCGGCCGTCGAGGCCGTTATAGCCGCCACCGTCGGTGATCGCGCCGGCCGAGAAATCGCCGCCGGCCTTCAGCCGCGCCAGCTGCGCCGCGACCATCACAGCGTCGTAGGCCAGGGTGGCGATGCGCGGCGGCGCCTTGCCGTGCACGCCCTGGAACTTGCGCTCGAAGGCGGCGCGACGCGCCGGATCGGGGCCGGCGAACCAGGCGCCGACCAGCGCTTTCTCGCCGCCGATGCCGGTCGCGTCCCACACGCCGGTGCCGATCAGCTGCACCTTGCGCGACGCGACGTCGGCTTCGGTCAGCGACGACGCCACCGCGTTCACGCGCGGCGCGCCGATGGGCACGAACATCGCGGTGGTCGAGCCATCGGCGCCAACCGCCGCCAGCGCGCGCTTGACCGGCGCGTCGGGATCGCCGGCCGCCGGTACGGTTTCGCTGGCGCCGACATTGATGTTCGCGCGCTGGGCCGCGTCGCGCAGCGACTGCATCGCCTGGCCGCCATAGGCGGTGGCCGGCGCCAGCGCCACGACGCGTTTCACGCCCTTGCGCTGGGCGTAGTCGACGACGCGGCGGACCTGCGGGTCCACCGCCAGCCCCATGACATAGAGCCCGGGCTGCGCCGTGCCTTCGTCGTTGGAGAAGCTGATCATCTCCAGATTCGCCTGCTTGGCGACCGGGCCGGCGACGGCGGCGGAGGCGCTGAACAACGGTCCAAGGATCAGGTTGGCGCCTTCGCGAATGGCGCGCTCGGTGGCCGCGACGGCGCCATCGGGCGTGTCGCCGGTGTCGATGGGCACCAGTGCGATGTCCTTGCCGGCGCCGTCGAACAGCGCCAGCTCGGCGGCGTCCTGCAACGCCTGACCGATCTCGCGCGCGCGACCCGTCAGCGGCAGCAGCAGGGCGATCTTGGGCTTGCCGCTCGGCGTCACCATGGGCGCGACCGGCGTGGGCGGGACCGGCTCAGGCGGCGGCGCGGCCGTTACCGGCCGTGGAGCGGCCTGAACAGCAGGTTTCGGCTTGGTCTCGCAGCCGGCTAGGGCGATCATCGCCATCGCCGCGCAGGTCAACAGGGTGGCGATTCGTCGGCGCGGCGCCGTCCCGACCGAATGCGACATGAAAGGCCTCCTCGATGCAGCCGACGACGGTACCAGACGCTACCGACGCGGCCCCGCCAAGTAAACCGCGGCCCGGTCTGTACGTCGTCGGCACGCCGATCGGCAATGCCCGCGACATCACGCTGCGCGCGCTCGACACGCTGCGCGGCGCCGACCTGATCGCTTGCGAGGACACGCGCGTGTCGCGCCCGTTCCTGCACGGCTTCGGCATTGCCGTTTCGTTGCTCGCCTGCCACGACCACAACGAGGCCGAGGCGGCGCGCACCATCATTGCGGCGCTGGAAGACGGCAAGGTTGTGGCGTTGATCTCCGACGCCGGCATGCCGCTGGTTTCCGATCCCGGCCACCGCGTCGTGCGCGCGGCGATCGACGCCGGCCATCCCGTCACCATCGTGCCGGGCCCGTCGGCGCCGCTGGCCGCCCTGGCGCTGTCCGGGCTGCCCAACGACCGGTTTCTGTTCGCCGGCTTCCTGCCCGCCAAGGCCGGCGAACGCCGACGCGCGATCTCGGCGCTGGCCGGGATCGACGCAACGCTGCTGTTGTTCGAAGCCCCGCATCGCCTGGTCGAGTCGCTCGAGGACCTCGCAGCGTTGCTGGGCCCCCGCCCGGCCGCCGTCACGCGCGAGCTCACCAAGCGCTTCGAGGAAGCGCGTCGTGGCCCGCTCGACCAGCTCGCCGCGCATTACCGCGCCGAGGGCCCGCCGCGTGGCGAGATCGTGATCGTGGTCGCGCCGCCTGATGCGAACGCCACCGCCGTCAAGGACGAGGACATCGACGCGGCGCTGCGCACCGCCATGGCCGGCGCCAGCGTCAAGGAAGCGGCGGCCGAGATCGCCGCGCGTTTCGGTCGACCGCGCCGCGCGATCTATGCGCGGGCGCTGGAGCTGAAGCGGACGGAAGCGGGATGATGCGCCGTTCGGGCCGCGCCGCTCCAGCGGCGCTCATGGAGCGATACCTCGAACAGCGCCGCTGGAGCGGCGTGACCCGAAGACCATGAAGCCATCGGCGCAATCACAACGCGTCGCCGCCGACCGCTTCGGCCGCTGGGCCGAGATGCGCTGCGTCTGGCGGTTGCGACTCACCGGCTATCGCGTGCTGGCGCGGCGCTTCCGCTCGCCGGCGGGCGAGATCGACATCATCGCGCGCCGTGGCGGCGTCGTCGCCTTCGTCGAGGTCAAGGCGCGCGCCACGCAGGACATCGCGGCCTTCGCCTTGACAGAATCCCAGCTTCGGCGCATCGCTCGCGCGGCCGAGGCGTTCGCCGCGCGCCATCCCGCGCTGCTCGACTGCGTCTGGCGTTTCGACGCCATGCTGGTCACGCCGCGCGGCTGGCCCAGGCACATGACCGACGTCTGGCGGCCGACGAATGGATGAGGGGATGACAGAAGCCCGCACGCAGACGCTCGACCGCTTGCGCGCGCTGTGCGCCCGGGATACCCCCGTCGATATCGCCGAGGCGGCGTTGCTGCTCTCGGCGGCGCGCCAGCCCGGCCTCGATCTCGATCCCTACCGCCAGCATCTGGCGACACTTGTCGCCGAGGTCGCCGATCTCGTGCGCCGCCGCCGCGCGCCGCTCGAGGCGATGCGCCAGATCCTCGCCGTGGGTTACGGCTATCGCGGCGATCGCGAGACCTACGACGATCTGCAGAACGCCGACCTCGCGCGCGTCATCGACCGGCGCAAGGGCCTGCCGGTGGCGCTGAGCGTGATCTGGATGCATGTCGCGCGCGCCCAGGGCTGGCGCGCCGCGGGCCTGTCGTTCCCCGGCCATTTCCTGCTGCGCATCGATGCCGGCGCGGGCGCCGAGATCGTCGACCCCTTCGACGAGGGCGCCTCGCGCTCGCCGCCGGAGCTGCGCGCGCTCCTGAAGTCGGCCGCCGGCCAGGACGCCGAGCTCACGCCCGACCACGTCGCCGAGGTCGACGATCGCGACGTGCTGTTGCGCCTGGAGAACAACAGCAAGGGCCGCCTGCTGCGCGCCGCCGATGTCGCGGGCGCGCTGGCGGTGATGGAGCGCATGACGGCGATCGCGCCGGAGCGCGCCGAGCTCTGGTACGAGATGGGCACCATCGCCGAGCGCGCCGAGAGCGTCGGCGCGGCGATCCGCGCCTATGACCGCTTCCTCGCGCTCACCGAGACGCCGCACCCCGACCCCGAGCGCGCCGCCCTGCACGAGCGGGCGCGCCGGCAAGCCAGCGATCACTTGCGGGAACTGCGCCGGCGCCTTAACTGAACTTCCTTCTCCCCGCGCAGGCGGGGAGAAGGTGCCCGAAGGGCGGATGAGGGGCTTCGCGGCGTCTCGACAACAACAGCGTTGCGCGTTGCACCGGAAGCCCCTCATCCGCCTCGCTCGCGCTCGGCACCTTCTCCCCGCCTGCGCGGGGAGAAGGATCATGAGAGGGGAAGCCCAATGGCTCTGCGTGTCGCGTTCCAGATGGATCACGTGTCGAGCGTCGACATCGACGGCGATTCGACGTTCGTCCTGGCGCTCGAGGCGCAGAAGCGCGGCCATGTCGTCTATCACTACACGCCGGCCGACCTGTTCTTCCTCGACGGCAAGGTCAAGGCGCGGGCGCAGACCATGTCGGTGCGTCGCGAGAAGGGCAATCACCACACGCTGGGGCCGCACGAAATCATCGAGCTGGCGAGTTTCGACGTGGTGTGGCTGCGCCAGGATCCGCCCTTCGACATGGCCTACATCACCACCACCCACCTCCTGGAGCGCATCCATCCGGCGACCCTGGTGGTCAACGACCCGCGCGAGGTGCGCAACGCGCCGGAGAAGCTGTTCGTCACGACCTTCGAGAACGTGATGCCGCCGACCCTGATCTCCAGCGACATGGCGCAGATCCGCGCCTTCCGCGCGGTGCACCAGGACATCATCATCAAGCCGCTCTACGGCAATGGCGGCGCCGGCGTGTTCCGCGTCCGGCCGGACGACGAGAACCTCGCCTCGCTGCTGGAGATGTTCACCAAGATGTCGCGCGAGCCGATCATCGCGCAGCGCTACGTGCCGGAGGTGCGCAAGGGCGACAAGCGCATCATCCTGATCGACGGCGAGGCGGTGGGCGTGATCAACCGCGTGCCGGCCGAGGGCGAGGCGCGCTCCAACATGCATGTCGGCGGCACGGCGACCAAGTCGACCATGTCGGCGCGCGACAAGCAGATCTGCGACACGATCGGGCCGGCGCTGCGTGAACGCGGCATGGTGTTCGTCGGCATCGACGTGATCGGCGATTTCCTGACCGAGATCAACGTCACCTCGCCGACCGGCCTGCAGCAGATCAACCGCTTCGACGGGGTCTGCCTGGAGGCGCGGATCTGGGACGCCGTCGAGGCCCGGCGGCGGGGCGGCTGAACCGCATCGGCCTTGATATCGCCGCGTTCCCGGGCCATCTAGCGCGGCCGGGGCGCCAAAGACGCCCGGATGGTGTGGGAATGAGATCGCGGCTAATGCCTCGGCGAGGCT
Organism: uncultured Rhizobiaceae bacterium; assembly: GCA_964437145.1. Taxonomy (GTDB): domain Bacteria; phylum Pseudomonadota; class Alphaproteobacteria; order Reyranellales; family Reyranellaceae; genus JAFAZJ01. The sequence goes on along the minus strand of CAYTFW010000025.1, from coordinate 1,282 downwards.
TGTTGGGGGTGGTCGTTGGCGCTTGGGGGCTGGCCGCGACGGCGCGCGCCCAAGGCCTGTTCGACAAGCAGATCATCTACAATGTCGCGCGCGGCGAGGTCGAGGCGGTGCGGCGCGATCTGCTCAAGGGTGAGAACCCCAACCAGGTCGACGATCGGCGTACCCCCCTGCTGATCACCGCGGCGGCCAAGGGTCATCTCGCGATCGTCGACATGCTGCTGAAGGCCGGCGCGGCGGTGGACGGCGTCGACGCCGATCAGCGCACCGCCCTGATGTGGGCGGCCGAGCGCGACGACATCGACGTAGCCCAGCTGCTCCTGGCGCGTAACCCCCGCGTCAACCTGCAGGATCGCCAGGGCGTGACCGCCCTGATCGCCGCCGCGCGGCGCGGTTCCGCCGAGATCGTGCGCGCGCTGCTGGCGCGCAAGGCCGATCCGAACATCGCCGATTTCACCGGCCGCACGGCGCTGTCCCATGCCGTGCGTAACAACCGCCACGCCATCGCCAGCCTGCTGCGCGCCGCCGGCGGCCGGGAGTAAGTTACCCGGCGGCGACGGCGCCGGCCGAGAAGCTCAGCAGCACGGTGGCCGCCTGGCGAGATTCGTTGCGTAGGTAGTGGTGCGCGCCGGCCGGGATCAGCGCCACGTCGCCCGGCCACAGCTCGACCGGCTTGCCCTCGATAACGCAGGTGATCTCGCCGGACAGCAGCACCGCCGTCTCGCTCGCTTCGGCGTGGCGCTCGCGTGGTGATTCGGCGCCGGGCCGCACCAGGATGCGGGCCACGCTATGGCGCACGCCGGGAAACACCTGCTCGCCCATCAACCATTCAACGGTCCCCCAGCTCTCGTCGACCGGTTCGACGACGAGAGGGCCGGAGGGAGTCTTGATCACCGTCATCGGCTTGCCCTCGGACTATGACGCCACTCTCCTCTACCAGGCGTCGGGGGCAACGCCGCACGCGTAACCAAATGTTTCGGTTCGTTGTCAGATACCGCCGAGATATTGGCGCAACGCGTTGGCACCCGGATTGCTGTAGCGTCGGTCGAGCAGAATGGCGCGGGGCGAAGCACCCTGGCCGTAATACAGCGCGTTCCAGTCGTTGTCGGGCTCGATGAACGAACCCTCCAGCGCACCGCCGGCGAACAGGCCCGCCGCGGTCGAGAACGACACGATGTCGGCGCCCACCGCGCTGGTCGTGGCGCCGGCGACGCCGGCGCCTTCGCGGGCGAAGGTCAGCCCGGCCTCGGCGCCGAACTTGAACTTGTCGTTCATCAGTGCGTTG
>CAYTFW010000024.1:0-47270 GCA_964437145.1 uncultured Rhizobiaceae bacterium | reverse complement strand
GCACGTCCGGTTTGATGAGCGGGGACGGGAGACGGAGCGATCCAGCATCGCCACCCCGCCCGTCCTCGACTCTACCCGGCATCATGAGGCCAACCACAGAGTTCTGCATCGGCCAGGGCCGACCACCAGGGCAGAAACGGGTGGTAGGGTGAAGGACCGCCGGCACCGAGGCAGATCAGTTGCTTGGTGCGCGAAGAGCCTGTCACAGAGTTTGAGCCCTGGGCGCCTGGAGCACCACGATTTGAGCCAAGGGTCCGTGCTGAGCACGTTCCCCGGAGCCTGTCTTTCAGACTTCTACCAAGAGGCGCCCTCCGCCGGCGGCAGCGAGGGAGGATGCGATGGAAGTCGTTCATCGACGCTGCGCCGGTCTGGATGTGCACAAGGCGACGGTGGTCGCCTGCCTGCGGCTGGTGGAGAAAGGCGAGGTCCGGCGCGAGGTGCGGACGTTCGGCACGACGACGGCGCAGTTGCTGGCGCTGTCGGCGTGGCTGGCCGAGCATGGCGTGACGCATATCGCGATGGAAGCGACCGGGGTGTACTGGAAGCCGGTCTGGCACATCCTGAGCGACGGCGAGTTCGAGCTGGTGCTGGCCAACGCGGCGCATATCAAGAATGTGCCGGGCCGCAAGACGGACGTGAACGACGCGACGTGGATCGCCGAGCTTCTGGCGCACGGGCTGATCCGGGCGAGCTTCGTGCCGGACGAGGCGGTCCAGGAGCTTCGGGTGCTGATGCGCACGCGCAAGCAGCTGGTGCGCGAGCAGACCAGCCATACGCAGCGGCTGCAGAAGACGCTGGAGGACGCCAACATCAAGCTCGACGGGCTGGTCAGCGACATCCTCGGCGTCAGCGGCCGGCGCATGATCGAGGCGCTGATCGAGGGCGAGAGCGATCCCGACACGCTCGCCGCGCTGGCCCATCGCCAGCTCCGCGCGTCGCCCGAAGAGCTGCATGCGGCCTTGCACGGTCGGGTCACCGAGAACCACCGTTTCCTGCTGAGCTTGCATCTGCGGCAGATCGACGGGCTGGCGGCGTTGATCGCGCAGATCGATCACAAGGTCGCGGACCATCTGGAACCCTTTCGCGACGCCGTCGCACAGGTGAGCACGGTGCCCGGCGTGCGCGCCCTGGCGGCGCCGGCCATCCTGGCCGAGATCGGCTTCGACATGAGCCTGTTCCCCAGCGCCGGCCATCTGCTGGCGTGGGCCGGCCTGTGCCCCGGCAACAACCAGAGCGCCGACAAGCGCCGTCACGCGCGGCTCAGAAAGGGCTCGCGCTGGCTCAAGACGACCTTGATCCAAAGCGCCTGGGCGGCGGTGCGCACCAAGGGCACCTACTACCGCGCCCAGTACCATCGCCTGGCCGCCCGCATGGACAAGAAGAAGGCGATCTGCGCCGTCGCCGCCGCCATGCTCACGGCCATCTATCACATGCTCAAGGACGGCACCGACCACCACGACCTTGGCCCCGACCACTTCACCCTGCGCTCCAAGCAGAGCCGCACCAACCGCCTCGTCAAGCAGCTCGCCAGCCTCGGCTATCAGGTCGAGATCACCCCCTTGAACACCGTGGCCTGAGCTGTTTCCTTTCAGACACAGAGGCACAGAGGAAGACAAAGACGAGAAGACAAGAGCTGCGCGCTTCGCGCGCGTTTTGCCCTCTCTTCGTCTTCCTCTGTGTCTCTGTGGTTCATCTTCTTCAAGGTGCCGCCACGACGCTGGCGCTTCCAAAGACTACAACGCCCGCGTCTCGCCGATCCTCGGCAGCCAGATGTCGTCGTCGACATAGCCGCCGCTCAGCGCCGCGGCGCGGAAGCGTTCGGGCGGTTCGAAGGGTGGTTCGGCCGACAGCACGATGGCGCCGTAGTGCATGCCGAGCACGCGGCGCGCGCCCAGGGCGCGGGCCATCTCGACGGCTTCCTCCGGCGTGGCGTGGCTGACGCGGAAGAGATCGCGCGGCTCGTAGGCGCCGATGCCCAGCATCGCCAGGTCGATCGGCGCGTGGCGCTGGCCGATCTCGCTGAAGACCGGCCCGATGGCGCTGTCGCCGCCGAAGAACAGCCGCTTGCCATTGCCCTCGAGCACAAAGCCACACCACAAGGTGCGGTTGAGATCGAACAGCCCGCGGCCGGAGAAATGCACCACGGGCTCGGCGACGATGCGCAGCGGCGCGTTGGACTCGCGGCCGAGTCCGATCTCGTGTCGCCAGTCGACCTCGACGACATCGATGAAGCCGAGATCGTGCAGGGTGGTCGCCAGGCCCAGCGGCACGATCGCACGCAGGCTTCCCTTGTCGCGCAGGGCCGAGAGCGCGCGCGTGTCGAGATGGTCGTAGTGGTTGTGCGACAGCAACAGCACGTCGATCGGCGGCAGCTCCTGCGCGCGCAGCGCCGGCGGCGTGAAGCGGCGCGGTCCGACGCCGTCGATGGGCGAGGCGTAGTCGGAGAGGAACGGGTCGGTCAGCACCGTCTGGCCGCCCAGCTTGATCAGGAACGAGGCGTGGCCCAGCCAGGTGACGCTGTCGCGGCGGGCATGAGCCTGCAGGCCGCGTACTGTCGCCGACTTGGACAGCACGAAGCCGTCGGGCGCGACCGGGCTGCGATCGACATGGCGCGTGCGCCAGAGGAAGCGCAGGACCGTGCTCAGATGGCGCGTCTTGGGCGCGGAGCCAGCGGGATTGCGGAAGCCGCGCGCCGTGTGGTGATCGGGACGGGACTCCGCCATGGGGCTTCAGATGGCGACGACCGCGAGGCTTTGCCAGAGGGCCTTGGTGCGGAAGGTCGGCGATGGCTGACCAGTGACTGTCATCCCGAGCGCAGCGAGGGATCTAGGCAATGTCTCTAGATCCCTCGCTGCGCTCGGGATGACACGTGGTTCATGCGACGGAACGTGCTTCAATCGCGCGGCGGCAGGCGCTGGCGCAACGCGTAGAGCAGGTCGAGCGCCTGCTTCGGCGTCAGCTCGTCGGGATTGACCGTACGCAGCTCGGCTTCGATCAATGAGGCGCGTGCCGGAGCTTCGGACAGGCCCTTGGGCCGCGCCGGCGCCGCCGCGAAAAGCGGCAGGTCGTCGGTCAGGCGCGAGACGGCGCCGGACTGGTCGCCTTTCTCCAGCGCCGCCAGGACTTCCTCGGCGCGCGTGACGACCGCCACCGGCAGGCCGGCGAGCTTGGCGACATGGATGCCGTAGGAGCGGTCGGCGGCGCCGGGCGCGACCTCGTGCAGGAACACGACCTCGTTCTGCCATTCCTTGACCCGCATGGTGTGCGGCTTCAGCGCGTCGAGCCGCGCGGCCAGCGCGCCCAGCTCGTGATAGTGCGTGGCGAAGAGCGCGCGGCATTTGTTGACCTCGTGCAGATGCTCGAGCGTCGCCCAGGCGATGGAGAGGCCATCGAAGGTGGCGGTGCCGCGGCCGATCTCGTCGAGGATCACGAGGCTGCGCGCCGTCGCCTGGTTGAGGATCGCCGCCGTCTCGACCATCTCGACCATGAAGGTCGAGCGGCCGCGCGCCAGATCGTCGGCGGCGCCGACACGGCTGAACAGACGGTCGACCACGCCGATGCGCGCGCTATCGGCCGGCACGTAGCCGCCGATCTGCGCCAGGATGGCGATCAACGCGTTCTGGCGCAGGAAGGTCGATTTGCCGGCCATGTTGGGGCCGGTCAGCAGCCACACACGGCGGCCGTCACCGAGATCGCAATCATTGGCGACGAAGGCGCCCTCGCGCTGCTTGCGCAACGCCGCTTCGACCACGGGATGGCGTCCGCCCGTGATCGCGAAGTCGCTGCCCTCGACAATCACCGGCCGCGTCCAGCGTTCCTCGACCGCGAGTTCCGCCAAAGCCGTGGCGACATCGAGCGCGGCGAGCGCACGACCGGCGGCGGCGATGCGCTGGGCCTCGCCGCTCGCGGCGGCAACCAGCGTCTCGAACAGCTTCAGCTCCAGCGCCAGCGCGGCGTCGGCTGCGCGGCCGATCTTGCCCTCGATGTCGGCCAGCTCGCCCGTGGTGTAGCGCGTCGCGCTGGCCATGGCCTGGCGATGGATGAAGCCGTGCGCGGTGGGCTCGAAGCGGCCGAGATTGGCCTGGGTGATCTCGATGTGATAGCCGATGACGTTGTTGTGGCGGATCTTCAGCGAGGCGATGCCGGTGCTCTCGCGGTACTTCGCCTCCATCGCCGCGATGGTACGGCGGCTGTCGTCGCGCAGACCGCGCAGCTCATCGAGCTCCGCCGCATGACCCTGGCGGATGAAGCCGCCATCGCGCGCCAGCAGCGGCAGATCGTCGGCCAACGCCGCAGCCAGCATCTCGACCAGCGCCGTGTGATCGGACATCGCCGCGATCAGGTCGGGCACATCGGCCGGCTTGATGCGCGCGCCATCGTCGCGCAGCACCGACGCGATCTCGCCGGCTTGGCGCAGGCCGTCGCGCAGCGCCGCCAGATCGCGCGGGCCGCCGCGGCCGACCGACAGGCGCTGCAGCGCGCGCTCGATATCGGGCACCCGGCGCAGCTTCTCGCGCAAGGTGTCGCGCAAGGCCGCCGCCTCGACCATCAGGCTCACGAGATCGAGGCGACGAGCGATCGCGGCAGGACCGGTCAGCGGTGCCGCGAGTCGTTCGGCGAGCAGCCGCGCGCCGGGGCCGGTCAAGGTGCGGTCGATGGTGGCGAGCAGGGTGCCGTCGCGGCCACCGTCGAGCGCGCGGGTGAGCTCCAGGTTGCGCCGCGTCGCGGGATCGATCGCCATGACCGCGTCGTCGCGTTCGCGCGCCGGCGGGGAGAGGGCGGGGACTTTGCCGGCCTGGGTGAGTTCGACATAGTCGACCAGCGCGCCGCAGGCGGCGATCTCGGCGCGCGAGAAGCTGCCGAAGGCGTCCAGCGCGGCGACGCCAAACAGCCGCTCCAGCCGCTTGCGCGCGTTGTCGCTGTCGAAGCGGCTCGACGGCATGGGGGTGAGCGCCGTCTTCCAGTCCTGCGTCGCGAGCGCAATGTCGTCGCGCGCCAGCAGGCGGTCAGGCAGCAGCAGCTCGCCCGGCTCGAGACGAGCCAGCGCGGCGCCGAGCGCCTCCGCCGTGATCGGCTGGGTGGCGAAGCCGCCGGTCGACAGGTCGAGCCAGGCCAGCCCCAGCTCGCCCTGCGCCTCGGACAGGCCGGCGAGGTAGTTGTGGGCGCGGGCGTCGAGGAGTGAATCCTCGGTCAGGGTGCCGGGCGTGATGACGCGCACCACGTCGCGGTTGACCAGCGCCTTGCCGCCGCCGCGCTTGCGCGCCTCGGCTGCGTCCTCGGTCTGGTCGCAGATCGCGACCTTGAAGCCCTGGCGGATCAGCCGCGAGAGATAGGCCTCGTGGCTGTGCGCCGGCACGCCGCACATCGGGATCTCGGCGCCGTCGTGCTGGCCGCGCCGGGTCAATGTGATGTTGAGCGCCTTCGCCGCCGTGACGGCGTCGTCGAAGAACATCTCGAAGAAATCGCCCATCCGGTAGAACACCAGATGGTCGGGATGGCGACGCTTGACCTCCAGGTACTGCCGCATCATCGGCGATGCTGCGAGCGCGGCGGCCGTCGCGTCGGGAGGGGTGGGGGCCTCGGGCACGATTTGAGCAGTCAATGGCGAAGGATTTGTGCTGGCGACGCTAGCATGGCCGGTGTTTCGCCGTCACCGGCACTCGGCTATGAATCGGGGATAAACCAAGGAGCGCGCAGATGGCCGCCGAGCCCAACGAGCCGGAACAGAATCGCGACCTAGGCGCCGATTCGCTGCGCATGCACGCGGAGGGCCGGCCGGGCAAGCTTGAGATCGTCGCCACCAAGCCGCTGGTCACCCAGCGCGACCTCTCGCTCGCCTACTCGCCGGGCGTCGCCGCGCCCTGCCTGGAGATCCAGAAGGACCCCTCGACCGCCTACGACTACACCGCCAAGGGCAACATCGTCGCCATCATCTCCAACGGCACCGCGGTGCTGGGCCTGGGCGATCTTGGCGCGCTGGCCGGCAAGCCGGTCATGGAAGGCAAGGCGGTGCTGTTCAAGCGCTTCGCCGATGTCGACGGCATCGATCTGGAGGTTGACACCAAGGATCCCGACGAGTTCATCAACTGCGTCAAGCTGCTGGGCCCGAGCTTCGGCGGCATCAACCTCGAGGACATCAAGGCGCCGGAGTGCTTCATCATCGAGCAGCGTCTGCGCGAATTGATGGACATCCCGATCTTCCACGACGACCAGCACGGCACCGCCATCGTCTCGGCCGCCGGCCTGATCAACGCGCTGCACATCACCGGCCGCTCGATCAAGGACATCAAGATGGTGGTCAACGGCGCCGGCGCCGCCTCGATCGCCTGCGTCGAGCTGATCAAGGCGATGGGCGTGCCGCACGAGAACGTCATCCTCTGCGACACCAAGGGCGTGCTCTACCAGGGCCGCAGCGAAGGCATGAACCAGTGGAAGTCGGCGCATACCGTGCGCACCAAGGCGCGTTCGCTGGAAGAGGCGATGAAGGGCGCCGACGTGTTCTTCGGCCTGTCGGTCAAGGGCGCGGTGACCGCCGACATGGTGCGCAGCATGGCGGCCAAGCCGATCATCTTCGCCATGGCCAATCCCGATCCGGAGATCACGCCGGAGGAGGTCGCCCAGGTGCGCGGCGACGCCATCGTGGCCACGGGGCGCAGCGACTACGCCAACCAGATCAACAACGTGCTGGGCTTCCCCTACATCTTCCGTGGCGCGCTCGACGTGCGCGCCACGACGATCAACGAGCCGATGAAGATCGCCGCCGCCGAGGCGCTGGCTAAGCTGGCGCGCGAGGACGTGCCCGACGAGGTCGATCGCGCCTATTCCGGCCGCCGGCTGCGTTACGGCCCGGAGTACATCGTGCCGGTGCCGTTTGATCCGCGGCTGATCGTCGAGGTCTCCTCGGCGGTGGCCAAGGCGGCGATGGATAGCGGCGTGGCGCGCAAGCCGATCATCGACATGGAGGCCTATCACCGGCAGCTCGCCGGGCGCCTCGACCCGGGATCGAGCTGGCTGCAGGGCGTGCTCGAGGACGTGCGCGCCAATCCCAAGCGCATCGCCTTCGCCGAAGGCGAGGAGGAGCGCACCATCCGCGCCGCCATCGCGTTTCGGGACGCGGGGTATGGGACGCCGATCCTGATCGGCCGCGAGGAGATCGTGCGCGAGACGATGAAATCGCTGGGCGTCGAGGACGCCGGCGGCATGGAGATCCACAACGCGCGCAAGTCGACCAAGAACCAAGCCTACACCGACATGGTCTATGCCCGCCTGCAGCGCCAGGGCTTCCTGCGCCGCGACGTGCAGCGCATGGTCAACCAGGGCCGCAACGTCTTCGGCGCCTGCATGGTCGCGGCCGGCGACGCCGACGGGCTGGTCACCGGCATCACGCGCCGTTTCCCGGAGTGCTACGCCGACGTCACGCGTGTCATCGACGCCGAGCGCGACAAGGTGCCGATCGGCTATTCCATCGTGGTGTCGCGCGGGCGCACGGTCTTCCTCGCCGACACCTCGGTGAACGAGACGCCGAGTTCCGAGCAGCTCGCCATGATCGCCCGGCAGATGGCGCGCAACGCGCGCCACATGGGCCACGAGCCGCGCGTGGCGTTCCTGTCCTTCACCAATTTCGGCTCGCGCGAGATCGAGCGCACGGCGCGCATCCGCGAGGCGATCCGCATCCTCGAACGCTCGCAGGTCGATTTCGAGTTCGAGGGCGAGATGCAGGCCGACATGGCGCTCGATTTCGAGCTGATGAAGAGCGTCTATCCGTTCGTCCGCCTGACCGGGCCGGCCAATATCCTGATCATGCCGGGCCTGCACTCCGCCCACATCTCCTCGCGCCTGATGCAGATGCTGGGCGGCGTGACGGTGTTCGGCCCGGTGATCGACGGGCTGCACAAGCCGGTGCAGATCGTGCAGATGGGCGCCACGTCGGGCGATCTGGTCACCCACGCCGCGCTCGCCGCCTACCATTCGATGTCACCGCGCTGAGCTTGGCCATACCTTTCCCTTCCGCGAGGAAGGTCATCGAGGCGTCTTTTCGCCCGGCGTATAGTCAGAACCGATGGCCGACAGCGAACCCAGCCTGCCGTTACGGCGCCACCTCATCGCCAATGCCGTGGTGCTGGCGCCGACGGTGATCGTGCTGACCGTGATGGCTGTCGCCGGGTGGCTGCCGGTTTGGCACGCGATGGCGGCGATGGCGGCGATCGGCTGCCTCACCGCCATCGTCGTGCGGCGCTATCTGCATTCCTTCGTGCGGTTCTCTCGTTACGTCGAGACGCTCGCGCGCGGCGATGAGTCCGACGTGCCGCGCTTCGTGCTGTCGCCGGCCGCCGAGGAGCTGGCCACCGGCGTGCAGGCGCTCGACGGCATGTGGCGGCGTCAGCGCGAGGCGATCGCCGGGCTGGAGGCCTCGGCGCAGACCATCGTCGACGGCCTGCCCGACCCGCTCTTCGCCGTCGATCGCAGGCGCCGTCTGGTGCGCTGGAACCGCGCCGCCAGCGATCTCGTGGGCACGCCGACGGCCAATCGCGACCTGTCCGCGACCTTGCGGCACCCAGCGCTGCTCGATGCGATCGACGCGGCGTTGGAGGCGCAGGCGCCGACCGACACCGCGATCGTCGAGCTGGTGATGGCCGGGCCGCCGGAGCGCATCTTCTCCGCCCACGTCAAGCGCCTGCCACGCGCCACCGCCGACGGCTCGCTGGCGCTGGTGGTGCTGCACGACATCAGCGCGCTGCGCCGCGCCGAGCGCATGCGCGCCGATTTCGTCGCCAACGCCAGCCACGAGCTGCGCACGCCGCTGGCCGGGTTGATAGGCTTCGTCGAGACCCTGCGCGGCCCGGCGCGCGACGACCCCGCGGCGCGGGAGCGCTTCCTCGCCATCATGGCGGAGCAGACCGACCGCATGCGCCGGCTGGTCGAGGACCTGCTGTCGCTCTCGCGCATCGAGCAGCGCGAGCACGAGCCGCCGACGGCGACGGTCGATGTCGGTGGTGTGCTGCGTGGCGTGCGCGACCTGATCGACATGAAGGCGCGCCAGCGCGGCGTCAACGTCGCGTTCGACATCCCCGACGATCTTCCGCCTGTGATCGGCGACGCCGACGAGCTGACGATGGTGTTCCAGAACCTCGCCGACAACGCCGTGAAGTACACCGGCGCCGCCACCACCGTCCAAGTCCTGGCCCGTTCGACCGGCGATCCGCCCGAGGCGCTGAAAGTGTCGGTGATCGACCAGGGCGAAGGTATCGCGCCCGCGGATATCGAGCGCCTTACCGAGCGCTTCTACCGGGTGGATACGGCGAGATCGCGCGAGATGGGCGGAACCGGGCTGGGTCTGGCCATCGTCAAGCATGCGCTGAACCGCCATCGTGGCCGGCTGGAGATCGCCAGCGAGCCCGGCAGCGGCTCGACGTTCACGGTCATATTGCCGGTGCGCTCGGCGCCAGCCTGAGCGTGCGCTCGACAAGTTATCCACCTGTTGGGCGATTTCATCGATTTGTAACAAACATGAAATAGAAGGATCGCGCGCCGTTCATAGGACTCCCCCCAACGACGGCATCGCCCGTCAGCATGAGGGCGCGACCGTTGGGGCCGTCGTCCGCTCGAGAAGGGAGCCTCCATGATCTATTCCAAGCTCGCCGCCGGCGCCATCGTCGCCGTCCTCGGCAGCGCCGCGGTCGTCAGCGGCGCCCATGCCCAGCAGGCGCGGGACCAAATCCGCATCGCTGGCTCGTCGACCGTCTTCCCGTTCAGCACGCTGGTGGCCGAAAACTTCGGCAAGGGCGGCAAGTTCAAGACGCCGATCGTCGAGAGCGTCGGTACGGGCGGCGGCATCAAGCTGTTCTGCGGCGGCGTGGGCGCGCAGCACCCCGACATCGCCAACGCCTCGCGCCGCATGACCAAGACGGAGTTCGAGTCCTGCCAGAAGGCCGGCGTGACCGACATCCTGGAGGTCAAGATCGGCTTCGACGGCATCGTCCTCGCCGTCAAGAAAGGCGGCGTGAAGTTCAACGTCACCCGCGAGCATATCTGGAAGGCCCTCGCGCGCGAGGTGCCGGTCGACGGCAAGCTGGCGAAGAACCCCTATACGACCTGGAAGCAGATCGACGCGTCGCTGCCTGACCTGCCGATCGAGGTCATGGGACCGCCGCCGACGTCGGGCACGCGCGACGCCTTCGTCGAGCTCGCGCTGGAAGAGGGCTGCAAGAACGTCCCTGAAATCAAAGCCATGACCGACAAGGCGGCGCAGAAGAAGGTGTGCTCGCAGGTTCGCGAGGACGGCAAGTTCATCGAGGCCGGCGAGAACGACAACCTGATCGTCCAGCGCCTCGCCGCCGGCAAGCCCGGCCTGATCGGCGTCTTCGGCTACAGCTTCCTCGAGGAGAACACGGACAAGCTCGAGGGCAAGTCGATCGACAACGTTCCGCCGACCTTCGAGAACATCGCGGCGGGCAAGTACCCGGTCGCCCGGTCGATGTTCTTCTACGTCAAGAAGGCCCATATCGGCGTGATCCCCGGCATCCGGGAGTTCGTCGCCGAGTTCACCAGCGACAAGGCCATGGGCGACAACGGCTACCTGGAGAAGAAGGGCCTGATCCCGCTGTCCAAGGCGGAGCGCGACAAGGTTCGCACCTCGGCGGCCAACCTGGAAAACCTCAGCATGTGAGGTCGCGGAGGCCGGGTGGCGCCGCCACCCGGCCCCGGTCCAGGCTCGGGGGGTAATGGACGATGCCAATCTCTGTGCTCTTGGCGGTCCTCGCCGTTCTGGCGATCGGCGGCTACTTCATGGGTCGCCAGCGGGCGATCGCGTCGGCGGGCGGCGCCTTTCGCAGCCTGCATTCGTTGCCGAGTTACCATGGGTGGTACGTCATCGTCTGGTGCGGCCTTCCCGCGCTCGCGCTCGTCGGCATCTGGGGCATGATGGAAGATTGGATCATGCGCCAGATCGTCGTCGGCGGCCTGCCGGCCGATGTCCGCAATTTGCCGGCGGACAAGCTCTCCCTTGTCGTCACCGATATCCGCAATATCGCCGCGGGCAATACGCCGGCCGACCGGGCTTCGCCCGCGGTCGCAGGCGCGGTCGCCCACTACAAGCACCTGATCGGCATCAGCCACGCGGCGTTGTCGGTCCTCGCGCTGCTCATGGCGATCGGCGGCGCCTGGTACGCCCGCACCCGCATCGCCCCGACACTGCGCGCGCGCAACTCGGTCGAGAAGGTGACGATGGTCATCCTGATCGTCTGCTCGATCCTCGCCATCCTGGTTACGCTGGGCATCATCCTCTCCCTGGTGTTCGAGGCGATCGTCTTCTTCACCAAGGTCCCGCCCCACGAGTTCCTCTTCGGCCTCACCTGGAGTCCCCAGACCGCCATCCGCGCCGATCAGGTCGGATCCTCCGGCGCTTTCGGCGCCGTGCCGCTGTTCACCGGGACCCTGCTGATCGCCGCCATCGCGATGATCGTCGCCGTCCCGATCGGCCTGATGGCGGCGGTCTATATGTCGGAGTACGCCCCCGACCGCGTCCGCTCGGTCGCCAAGCCGGCCCTTGAGGTCCTCGCCGGCATCCCGACGGTCGTCTATGGCTTCTTCGCCGCGCTCGTGGTCGCCCCGGCGATCCGCAGCGCCGGCGAGAGCCTCGGCATCGAAGTCGCCGCGCAGAGCGCGCTGGCCGCCGGTCTGGTCATGGGAATCATGATCATCCCGTTCGTCTCCTCGTTGTCCGACGACGTGATCAGCGCCGTGCCCCGCTCGCTCAGGGAAGGGTCCTACGGGCTGGGTGCCACCCAGGCGGAGACAATCCGCCTTGTCCTGCTGCCGGCGGCCCTGCCCGGCATCGCGGCGTCGGTTGTGCTCGCGTTCAGCCGGGCGCTGGGCGAGACCATGATCGTGGTGATGGCGGCGGGCCTCGCGGCCAACCTTACGGCCAACCCGCTCCAGGCGGTGACGACCGTGACCGTCCACATCGCCGCCCTGCTCGTCGGCGATCAGGAGTTCGACAGCCCCAAGACGCTGTCGGCCTTCGCCTTGGGCCTCGTGCTGTTCACCGTGACGCTGTCGCTCAACATCTTCGCCCAACGCATGGTCAACAAGTACCGAGAGCGCTATGACTGAAATCACCGCATCAGGCGGCGTGCCGGCGAGCGCCGAGCCAACGTCGTCGCGACGCAATGTCCATACGACGCAAGCAGCGAACGCCAGACTGCGCGCCCGCTACGCGGCCGAACGTCGGTTCAAGTTCTATGGCATCGCGGCCATCGCCGTGGCTATCGGCTCGCTCGTGCTGCTGCTCGGCAGCATCATTCTGACGGGCTATACAGCCGTGCAGCAGACCGCGCTTCGCGTCGAGGTGTTCTTCGACCCCGAAGTGGTCGCGCCGCAAGGGCGACGTGATCGAGACGCGATCGACCAGGCCGACTACAACGCGCTGATACGGGTCGCGCTGCAGGCGAAGTTTCCCGACGTCACCGACCGGGTCGGCGTCCGGCTGTTGACCGGCCTGGTCAGCAGCGGCGCCCAGTATCAGCTTCGCGACATGTTACGCGCCGATCCCGGCCTCATCGGCCAGCGGCGGACTGTGTCGCTCCTCGCCGGCAGCGACGTCGATATGTTCCACAAGGGATACCTGGAGGTCGACCCGGCCAGCAAGCAAGCCGGCAAGCTCAACGAGCGTCAGCTGGGCTGGCTGACGAAACTGGCGGCGGACAAGGCGCTGCAGCTCGAGTTCAACACCCGCTTCTTCACGTCCGCCGACAGCCGCGAGCCCGAGCTCGTGGGCGTGTGGGGAGGCGTCGTCGGTTCGTTCTACACGCTGATCATCTGCCTCCTGATCGCCTTCCCGGTCGGGGTCGCGGCGGCGGTGTACCTCGAGGAGTTCGCGCCGAAAAATCGCTTCACCGAGATCATCGAGGTCAACATCAACAACCTGGCCGCGGTGCCGTCGATCGTGTACGGCCTGCTGGGCCTGGCGGTGTTCCTCAACGCCTTCGGCCTGCCGCGATCGGCCCCTCTGGTCGGCGGCGCGGTGCTCAGCCTGATGAGCCTGCCGATCATCATCATCGCGGGACGCGCGGCCCTGAAATCGGTGCCGCCGTCGATCCGTGAAGCGGCGCTCGGCCTTGGCGCGTCGAAGTCGCAGGCGGTTTTCCACCATGTCCTGCCGCTCGCCATGCCGGGCATTCTCACCGGCACGATCCTGTCGATGGCGCATGCCCTGGGTGAGACCGCGCCGCTGCTGATGATCGGCATGGTGGCGTTCATCGTCGACATCCCGGCGAGCCCGACCCAGGCTTCCACCGTCTTGCCGGTGCAGATCTTCATGTGGGCGGACAGCCCCGAGCGCGGATTCGTCGAGAAGACGTCGGCGGCGATTCTCGTGCTGCTTGTCTTCCTGCTGGCGATGAACGCCGTCGCCATCTTCCTGCGCAAGAAGTTCGAGAGGAAATGGTAACATGCCGACCATCGTCAACGCGTCGCCTACGGACGTTAAGGTGCGCGGCACTGGCGTCAACGTGCACTACGGTTCCAAGCACGCCATCAAGGACGTCACCATCGACATCGGCTCGCGCATGGTGACCGCGTTCATCGGTCCATCCGGTTGCGGCAAGTCGACATTCCTGCGCTGCCTGAACCGGATGAACGACACCATCGATGGCTGCCGCGTCACGGGAGAGATCCTGCTCGACGGCAACGATGTGTACGACAAGTCGCTCGATGTCGTGCAGCTGCGCGCCCGTGTCGGAATGGTTTTCCAGAAGCCCAATCCGTTTCCCAAGCCGATCTACGACAACGTGGCGTACGGTCCGAAAATTCACGGGCTGGCGCGCGACAAGGCGGAACTCGACAACATCGTCGAGACCAGCCTGCGCGGCGCCGGTCTGTGGAACGAGGTCAAGGATCGCCTGACCGAGTCCGGCACCGCGCTGTCCGGCGGACAGCAGCAGCGGCTTTGCATCGCGCGGGCGATCGCCGTCAATCCGGAAGTCATCCTGATGGACGAGCCGTGCTCGGCGCTGGATCCGATCGCGACAGCCACGATCGAGGAGCTGATCGACGAGCTGCGCAAGGAATTCACCATCGTGATGGTCACCCACTCGATGCAGCAGGCGGCGCGCGTCTCGCAATTCACGGCGTTCTTCCACTTGGGCGACCTCGTCGAGTACGGCGAGACGAAGCAGATATTCACCACCCCCAAGGAGCAGCGAACCCAATCCTACATCACCGGCCGCATCGGCTGAGCGGGATCGGCGTTCGGAGGACCCCCTTATGGCGAACGAGCACATGTTCAAGCGCTTCGACGAGGAGCTGGCGCGCCTCGACTCGAAGATCAGCGAGATGGGCGGCCTGGCCGAGGCCCAGCTCGCGCGCTCGCTGCAGGCGATTCGCGATCGCGACAGCGCTTTGGCGGAAGCGGTGATCGCCGCCGACGGGCGTATCGACGCCATCGAGAAGGAGGTGCAGGAGCATGTCCTGCAGATGCTGGCGCTGCGCCAGCCGATGGCCGTCGATCTGCGGCAGATTCTGTCTTCCGTGAAGATGGCGACCACGCTCGAGCGGATCGCCGACTACGCTAAGAACAACGCCAAGCGCTCCCTGGTGCTGATGCAAGGCGCGGCACCGCCGCGGGCGATCACCGGCATCGACCGCATCGGCCGGCTGGTGCAGAGCCTGCTCAAGGATGTGCTCGACGCCTTCGCCAGGGGCGACGCCAAGGCGGCCGAGGCGGTGTGGATGCGCGACGAGGAGATCGACGACGTCTACAACGGCCTGTTCCGCGAGCTGCTGACCTACATGATGGAGGACCCGCGCACGATCACGGCCGGCACCCACCTGATGTTCATGGCCAAGAACATCGAGCGCATCGGCGATCACGTCACCAACATCGCCGAGCTGATCGTCTTCCGTGTCACCGGCGCGCCCTTCGCGACGGATCGGCCCAAGGGCGGCGGTCAGATCTATCGGCCGGCCTGATCAACCCTAGCTAGACAACGCGTCACGCTCCCATGAACGCGATTCAACCCCACATCCTGCTCGTCGAGGACGAGAAGTCGCTCGTCGAGCTGATGCGTTACAACCTCGAGCGGTCGGGCTATCGCGTGACGGTGGCGACCAACGGCGAGGAGGCGCTGACCTCGGTCGCCGACGACCGGCCAGATCTCGTGCTGCTCGACTGGATGCTGCCGCTGATGTCGGGCCTCGAGGTCTGCCGCCAGCTCAGGCGCCAGCCGATCACCGCGAACATCCCGATCATCATGCTCACCGCGCGCGGCGAGGAGGGCGATCGCATCCGCGGGCTGGACGCCGGCGCCGACGACTACGTCTCCAAGCCGTTCTCGCCCAGCGAGCTGGTGGCGCGCATCCGCGCCGTCCTGCGCCGTATCCGCCCGGCGCTGGCCGATGAGGTGCTGGAATACGCCGATATCGCCATGGACCTGGTGC
The DNA here is from genome assembly GCA_964437145.1 of uncultured Rhizobiaceae bacterium. Taxonomy (GTDB): domain Bacteria; phylum Pseudomonadota; class Alphaproteobacteria; order Reyranellales; family Reyranellaceae; genus JAFAZJ01. Next base: position 31,835 of record CAYTFW010000024.1, on the reverse strand, counting down.
AGCACCGCGTCCTGCGCGGCGGCAAGCCGGTGCATCTCGGGCCCACCGAGTTCCGCCTGCTGCGCCACCTCATGGAGCATCCCGGCCGTGTCTTCTCGCGCGAGCAGCTGCTCGACGCGGTGTGGGGGCGCGACGTCTATGTCGAGGCGCGCACCGTCGACGTCCATATCCGCCGCCTGCGCGTGGCGCTGAACGGCGAAAAGCATGCCGACGTCATCCGCACCGTGCGGGCGGCGGGCTACGCGCTCGATGTGCAACAGGCCTGAGACGCGCCGCGAAGCCGCTGCGGCCCAGTGGATTGCGTCACACAACTGACGCATAGCCGACACAGGTGCGTCATGTCGGGGCGGCACCCTGCCAAGGCAGTAGTGCGTCGCCGGCGGCTCTTCCCCGTTTTCCGCCGGCGGACGCCAGCCTCGGCCCTCTCGTCCCCACGGCGAGAGGGCTTTTTCTTGGCCGGGTTCGGCCCTGTTCGGGGCGTCAGGAACCGGTTAGAAGACCGGCCCACAGGGAGTCGGGCGTGCCCGGACGGTGGGCCGCAGCGACCCCATATTGGACCAGAGGAGACTTCCAGGATGAATCGTCGCAAGTTCGTCAAGCGGGCCGGCGTCGGGGGTGTCGCCGCGGCGACCCTCGTCGCGGCACCGGCGATCGCGCAGTCCATGCCCGAGGTGAAGTGGCGCTTGGCGTCGAGCTTCCCCAAGAGCCTCGACACCATCTACGGCTCGGGCGAGTTCTTCGCCAAGCGCGTCGCGGCGCTGACCGACAACAAGTTCCAGATCCGCGTCTTCGCCGCCGGCGAGATCGTGCCCGGCCTGCAGGTGCTCGACGCGGTGCAGAACGAGACCGTCGAGTGTGGCCATACCGCGTCGTACTACTATGTCGGCAAGGACCCGACCTTCGCCTTCGACACCGCTGTGCCGTTCGGCCTCAACACCCGCCAGCACAATGCCTGGGTCTATCACGGCGGCGGGCTCGAGCTGATGCGCGAGTTCTACAAGGAGTACAAGGTCACCTCGTTCCTGGTCTCGCACACCGGCGCGCAGATGGGCGGCTGGTTCCGCAAGGAGATCAAGACCGTCGAGGACATGAAGGGCATCAAGATGCGCATCGGCGGGTTCGCCGGGCAGGTGATGACCAAGCTCGGCGTCGTGCCGCAGCAGATCGCCGGCGGCGAGATCTATCCGTCGCTCGAGAAGGGCACGATCGATGCCGCCGAATGGGTCGGCCCTTATGACGACCAGAAGCTGGGCTTCAACAAGGTGGCGCCGCACTACTACTATCCCGGCTGGTGGGAAGGTGGCGCGGCGCTGACGCTGTTCGTCGGCCAGAAGGCGATCGACGCCTTGCCGCCGATGTACAAGGAAGTGATCGCCTCGGCCTGCGCCGAGACCGTCGACTGGTCGGTCGCCAAGTACGACTCGCAGAACCCCAAGGCGCTGCGCGAGCTGGTCGCCGGCGGCACCAAGCTGGCGCCGTATCCGGCGGCGGTGCTCGAGGCCTGTTACAACGCCGCCGTCGAGCTCTATGCCGAAACCTCGGCCAAGAACCCGAAGTTCAAGAAGGTCTTCGATTCGTGGAAGGCCTTCCGCAACGACCAGGTTCTGTGGTTCCGCGTCGCCGAGGGCACCTTCGACAACTTCATGGGCCGCATGTCGGCGCAGAACAAGCTCTGAGCCCATTCGGCTCGAGCAGGAAGGCCCCGCTTCGGCGGGGCCTTTTCTGTGCGGGCTGGTGTATCATGACGCACCGGCGCTGGGGGCGCCTGGTTCCCCCGCGTTCGACAAGGCCGGCCAACGGCCCCTGCCAACATGGGAGACTTTCATGGACAGACGGAGACTTCTGAAGACCGCGGCGATCGGTGCCGCCGCCAGCACGCTCGCCGCGCCGGCCATCGCGCAGGCCCTGCCGGAGCTCAAGTGGCGCCTGACCTCGAGCTTCCCCAAGTCGCTCGACACGCTCTATGGCGGCGCCGAGTCTTTCGCCAAGCGCGTGGCGCAGCTCAGCGACAACAAGTTCCAGATCCGCGTCTTCGCGCCGGGCGAGGTGGTGCCGGCATTGCAGGCGCTCGACGCCGTGCAGAACAACACGGTCGAGATGTGCCACACCGCGAGCTACTACTTCGTCGGCAAGGACCTGACCTTCGGCTTCGACGCCGGCGTGCCCTTCGGGCTCACCGCGCGCCAGCAGCACGCCTGGATCACGCAGGGCGGCGGCGCCCAGCTGATGCGCGACTTCATGGCCGAGTACAACGTCGTGACCATGCCGGCCGGCAACACCGGCGTGCAGATGGGCGGCTGGTTCCGCAAGGAGCTCAAGACGCTCGACGACGTGAAGGGCCTGAAGATGCGCATCCCCGGCATCGGCGGCCAGGTCTGGTCCAAGCTCGGCGCCGTGCCGCAGCAAATCGCCGGCGGCGAGATCTACCCCTCGCTGGAGCGCGGCGCGATCGACGGCGCAGAGTGGGTCGGCCCGCACGACGATGAGAAGCTCGGCTTCCACAAGGTGGCGCCGTTCTACTACTACCCGGGCTTCTGGGAGGCCGGCACCCAGATCAGCCTGATGGTCAACAAAGGCCTCTGGGACGGCCTGCCGCCGATCTATCGCGCCATGATCGAGGCCGCCGCCGCCGAGACCAATGGCGAGATGATGGCGCGCTACGACCACCAGAACCCGCAGGCGCTGCGCCGGCTGGTGGCCGCCGGAGCGCAGCTCCGGCCCTATCCGCGCGAGATCCTGGCGGCGGCCTGGAAGGCGACCCACGAGCTCTATGATGAAATTTCGGGCAAGAATCCGAAGTTCAAGACCGTCTACGAGCCGTGGCGCAAGTTCCGCGACGACCAGTATTTGTGGTTCCGCGTCGCCGAGCTGACCTACGAGAATTTCGCCTTCACCGCCGCCCAGACCGTCCGATAGGCGGCTTTGAGATTGCCCGGGCGCGTGGCAAAGTCCGCGCGCCCGGGGTTGGAGGACGGACAGAAACGGCCGCCTGGGCACACTCGGGAGCTGCTCAGGAGGCATTCAAGTCATGAACAGGCGTAAGTTTGTAAAGCAGGCCGGCGTCGGCGCGACGGCTGTGGCGACGGCCAGCGTGGCCGCGCCGGCGATCGCGCAATCGATGCCGGAAGTGAAGTGGCGTCTGACGTCGAGTTTCCCCAAATCGCTCGACACGCTGTACGGCGGCGCCGAGCTCTTCGCCAAGATCATCGGCGAGATGTCGGACAACAAATTCCAGATCCGCGTCTTCGCCGCCGGCGAGATCGTGCCCGGCCTGCAGGTCGCCGACGCGGTGCAGAACGCGACCGTCGAGATGGGCCAGACCGCGGCCTATTACTACTTCGGCAAGGATCCGAGCTTCGTGTTCGAGACCGGCCTGCCGTTCTCGATGAACCAGCGCCAGTATCTCGCGTGGCTCACGCATGGCGGCGGAAGCGCGTTGATCAACGAATTCTACAAGCAGTACAGCATCACCAGCTTCCCCTTCGGCGGCACCGGCTGCCAGATGGGCGGCTGGTTCCGCAAGGAGATCAACTCGCTCGACGATCTGAAGGGCCTGAAGTTCCGCGTCGGCGGCTTCGCCGGCCTGATCCTCACCAACCTCGGAGTCGTGCCGCAGCAGATCGCCGGCGGCGACATCTACCCGGCGCTCGAGAAGGGCACGATCGACGCCTGCGAATGGGTCGGCCCGTACGACGACGAGAAGCTCGGCTTCAACAAGGTCGCCAAGTACTACTACTACCCGGGCTGGTGGGAAGGCGCCTCGGTCGGCTCGATGTACGTCAACACCAAGGCCATGGAGTCGATCCCGGTCGGCTATCGCAAGATGATCGAGGCCGCGTCCGGCCTGGTCACCAGCTGGATGGTGCCGAAATACGACGCCGGCAACCCGGCGGCGCTGAAGCGGCTGGTCGCCGGCGGCGCGGTGCTCAAGCCGTTCCCACGCCCGGTGCTCGAGGCCTGCTTCGACGCGGCCTACAAGTACTACGACGAGGTCTCGGCCAAGAACGCCGGCTTCAAGAAGATCTACGACAGCCTCAAGGAGTTCCGCGCCGACCAGAACCTGTGGTTCCGGGTGGCCGAGAACACCTTCGACAACTTCAACTTCTCGATGTCGGCGCGCGGCCGCTGAGCCGTCGACCGACGCGGATCTTGCGAAGCCCCGCCGTTTCGGCGGGGCTTTTTTCGTGGCGGCCTTGCAAACAAAGCCACGCGGATGTCAGAGTCATTCCATCCCGCGAAACAAGACGGGTTCATATATCAGGGAGGATAGCGCCAATGAATCGTCGCAAGTTTGTCAGAACCGGTGCGGTCGGCGCCGGTGCCGTCGCGGCCGCCTCGATCGCCGCGCCGGCGATCGCGCAGGGCATGCCGGAAGTCAAATGGCGCCTGACGTCGAGCTTTCCCAAGTCTCTCGACACGCTGTACGGCGGCGCCGAGCATTTCTGTCGCCGGGTCGGCGAGCTCACCGACGGCAAGTTCAAGATCACGCCCTTCGCCGCCGGCGAGATCGTGCCCGGGCTGCAGGTGCTCGACGCGGTGCAGAACGCCACGGTCGAGATCGGCCAGACGGCGGCCTACTACTACATCGGCAAGGACATCACCTTCACCTTCGACACCGCCGTGCCCTTCGGGCTGAACAGCCGCCAGCACGTCGCGTGGTGGATGCATGGCGGCGGCCGGCAGCTGATGGACGAGTTCTACAAGGACTACGGCGTCGTCGGCCACCTGATGGGCGGCACCGGCGCGCAGATGGGCGGCTGGTACCGCAAGGAGATCAAGACGCCCGACGATCTGAAGGGCCTGAAGTTTCGCGTCGGCGGCTTCGCCGGCCAGATCCTCGCCAAGCTCGGCGTCGTCGCCCAGCAGATCGCCGGCGGCGAGATCTATCCGGCGCTGGAGAAGGGCACGATCGACGCCGCCGAATGGGTCGGCCCCTACGACGACGAGAAGCTCGGCTTCAACAAGGTCGCGCCCTTCTACTACTACCCGGGCTGGTGGGAAGGCACCGGCATGGGCACGGCCTATATCAACCAGAAATCCTGGGCCGCGTTGCCGCCGGCCTACCAGAAGGCGATCGAGGTCTCGGCCAACGAGATCACCCTGTGGATGCTGGGCAAGTACGACCACGGCAACCCGCCGGCGCTGCGTCGCCTGGTGGCCGGCGGCGTGAAGCTCTCGCCCTTCCCCAACGCCGTGCTCGAAGCCTGCTTCAACGCCGCCAACGAGCTCTACACCGAGATCTCGGCGAAGAACCCGAAGTTCAAGAAGGTCTACGACCACTGGAAGCCCTACCGGGCGGACCAGGTGCTGTGGACGCGCGTCGCCGAAGGCGGCTTCGACAGCTTCCTCGCGCGCATGTCGGCGGCCGGCAAGCTGGCCTGATCGCGCCGATCGCAAAGAAGAAGGCCCCGCCTCGCGGCGGGGCCTTTTTCGTCGTCCCGCGCTGGCTCAGTTCTTGGCCGGCGGAATGATGATGGGCGGTGGCTCGTCGTCGGATGGCGCCTGCAGCTCGATCTTCACCTTGTTGGGATCGATGCCGTGCGGCTTGTCGAGGGTGATGGTGACGATCTTGGGGAAGAAGATCACCAGGCCGACCATCACCAGCTGCAGCAGCACCCAGGGGATCGATCCCCAGTAGATGTCCGAGCTCTTGACCTCCTTGGGCGCGACGCTGCGCAGGTAGAACAGCGCGAAGCCGAAGGGCGGGTGCATGAACGAGGTCTGCATGTTCACGCACAGGATGACGCCGAACCAGATCAGCGCCGCGTCGGCGCCGACCACCGGCGCCAGCAGCTTCTGCGCCACTGGCGCCAGCATCGGCACGATGATGAAGGCGATCTCGAAGAAATCGAGGAAGAACGCCAGGAAGAACACGAAGATGTTGACGACGATCAGGAAACCCCAGACGCCGCCCGGCAGGCCGGTCAGCAGATGCTCGACCCAGTGACCGCCGTCGACGCCGGCGAAGGTGATCGAGAAGCAGGTCGCGCCGACGATGATGAAGGCCACCATCGCGGTGATGCGCATGGTCGCCTGGAAGGCCTGGACGATCAGGTTGCGCAGGTCGCGCTCCTGCCAAGCGCGCCAGCACAGCCAGATCACCGCGGCGAACATCACGGTGAAGGCGATCTTGAACGCGATCGACTTGAAAGCGACGACGCCGATGGCCGACCCGATCAGCGCGGCGACGATGCCGCCGCCGAAGGCGATCTTGTCGAGCTTCGACATCGGCGCGTTGCGCACCACGGCCAGCACGATGGCGCCGATCGTGCCCATGGCGCCGGCCTCCGTCGGCGTCGCCAGGCCCATCATGATGGTGCCCAGCACGAGGAAGATCAGCACGCCGGCGGGGATGATGCCCCACATGCACTTGGTGAACAGCGGCCAGCCGTGCAGGGTGCGCGGCACCGGCGGCAGGGCGTTGGGCCGCACCAGGGTCAGGGCCCAGGTGTAGAGGGCGAACAGTGCGATCTGCAGTATCGAGGGGCCCCAGGCGCCGAGATACATGTCGCCGACCGAGCGGCCGGGCTGGTCGGCGAGCACGATCAGCACCAGCGACGGCGGCACCAGCTGCGTGATGGTGCCCGACGCGGCCAGCACGCCCGTCGTGTAGCGCATGTCGTACTTGTAGCGCATCATCACGGGCATGGTGATCAGCGCCATGGCGATGACCTGCGCCGCCACGGTGCCGGTGATGGCGCCGAGAATGAAGCCGACGATGATGGTCGAGTAGCCCAGGCCGCCCTTGATCGGCCCGAACAGCTGGCCCATCGATTCGAGCATGTCCTCGGCCAGCCCGCATTTCTCCAATATGGCACCCATGAAGGTGAAGAACGGGATCGCCAACAGCAATTCGTTGGACAGGATGCTGCCGAAGACGCGGCCCGGGATCGCCTGCATGAAGTTCAGGTCGAAGAAGCCGAGGTTGATCGACAGGAAGCCGAACACCAGCCCGACGGCGGCGAGCGAGAAGCTCACCGGGTAGCCGATCAGCATGAAGAGCACGAGGCCGCCGAACATCAGCGGCGGCATCCAGTCGAGCGGGATCATTGCAGCGGCCTCTCGTACTTGGTCTCGACCGCGACCTTGAGGCCCTCGACGGTGGCGACGCGCTTGATCAGCTCGGAGATGCCCTGCAGCGCCACCAGCGCGAAGCCCACCGGCAGCACCAGCTTGATCGGCCAGCGCAGCAAGCCGCCGGCGTTACTCGAATGCTCCAGCACGTTGAAGGACTGCATGAAGAACGGCCACGACAGCCAGGTCAGCAGCACGCAGGCCGGCAGCAGGAAGAGCAGCGTGCCCATGATGTCGATCCAGAGCTGGCCGCGTTCCTTCAGGATCACGTAGATGATGTCGACGCGCACATGCTCGTTCTTCTTCAGCGTGTAGGCGGCGCCGAACATCACGATCACCGCGAACATGTACCACTGGATCTCGAGCCAGGCGTTCGAGCTGGTGTCGTAGGCGTAACGCACCATGGCGTTGCCGGCGCTGACCACGCAGGCCAGCAGGATCAGCCAGTCGCAGACCTTGCCGATCTGCTCGTTGACCCAGTCGATGACCTCGGCCACGGGCAGCAGGTAACGCGCGAGGAAGAAGACGATGATCGCGGTGCCGCCGATGATCCAGGCGGTCCATACCAGGGGGCTCGCCGTGCCCATCCGCCAGGTCAGGTAGACGGCGAACAGACACAACGCGCCGCCGATCACTCGAAGCTGGGTTTCCACCCGGACCTCCCCGCAAGCCGCACATCAACGATAGTGCTTGGCCGGCGGGGCTTCCCGAGCTCCACCGGCGGCGCCCGGTTTACCAGATCGGACTAACGCCGCCAGCGGATTCTCAGGCGCCGGACCTGCGCGATGTGGCGCACCTCCGATATCAGCCGGTGGTCAGCGGACTGATCGCAAGGCACCAGCCACCCGCAGCGCCTCGATCTCGACCTCGGGCAGGCCGGCCTCGCGCAGTACCGCCAGAGAATCCTCGCCCAACCGCGGCGCGCCCCTGACGTGCTCACTGGGCGTCGCCGAGAAGGCGACCGGCGGCGCCAGGGTCATGATCTCGCCCTCGCTGTGATGCTCGACAGTGCGGAACAGGCCGCGGGCGGCGAGGTGGGGGTCCTCGAACAGCTGCTCCAGCGACTTCACCGGCATGCAGGGGATCTCGCGCGCCTGCAGCGCCTCGATCCAGTCCGCCACGCTGCGCGCGGGTGTCAGCCGCTCGACCATGGCGTAGATCTCGGCGATGTGCCGGGAGCGCTGGCCCATGGTGGCGTAGCGCGGGTCGTCCATCACCTGGGGCTCGCCGGCGACCTCGAAGAAGGCGCGCCAGTGCCGGTCGGTATAGGGCAGGATCGCCAGGTAGCCGTCCTTGGCGCGATAGGGCTTGCGTGAGGGCGTCATCAGCCGGCTGTAGCCCAGCGTGCCGTCGGCGGCGATGGAGCGCTCCCACAGGTGCTCCAGCATCAGCCAGTTCACCATGGTCTCGAACATCGGCACGTCGACCTTCTGGCCTTGGCCGGTGCGCACCTTGTGCATCAGGGCGATCAGGATGGCGTAGGCCAGGGTCAGGCCGACCGTCTTGTCGGCCAGCACCGTAGGCGCGTAGCGCGGCGGGCCGTCCTTGCCGCCCATCAGTGCGGCGACGCCGGAGGCCGCCTGGATGGCGTCGTCATAGGCCGGCAGGTGTCCGTATGGTCCGTCCTCGTGGTAGCCGTAGGCGCCGACGTAGCAGATCTCCGGATTGACCCGGCGCACCGCCTCATAAGACAGGCCCAGCCGGCCCATCGCCGCCGGCCGGATCGAATAGACCAGCGCGTCGGCGCCCTTGATCACCTGGAGCAGCGCTGACAGCGCCGCGGGCCGCTTCAGGTCGAGGCACAGCGAGCGCTTGTTGCGGTTCACGAACAGGTGGTGGGGGCCCATGCCGGGGCCGACTTTGGACGGCCCGACATGGCGCGTGGTGTCGCCCTCCGGCGATTCGACCTTGATGACCTCGGCGCCCTGCTCGGCCAGCATCATGGTGGCGAAGGGCCCCAGCGCGACGACCGTCATATCGACGATCTTCAGTCCTGCCAACGCACCGGCCATCACACGCTCCCCCAGCCCGCCCCCTTGGGCGGCCGGCATCATGGCGACCCCTCCCCGTGCCGTCGAGGTAACCAAACCGGTTGCGAGCGCTCATTTTTATTATAAGATAGAAGCGATTACTCAATTAATATTCCAAGAGGCATTTCATGCGCTGGATAAGCTTGATCCTGCTGGTGAGCCTCGCGGCCTGCGGGGCCAACACGATGGGTGGCAAGGGCGTCCGCGACGTCGAGATCGTCGAGGCCGGCATTTATCTGGTACCCCAAGGTGCGCGCTCCACTCCCGTGGGCCTCTGCGAGTCGCTGAGCGAGCCCGATCACGCCGACGTCAACATCTCCGCCCTGGAGCAGACCACACGCATCCCGGCGCGGCTGGGCACGATGTTTGGCGTGAAGTTCCGGCCGGTCGGCACGCCGCCCGACGGCGTGACCAACTTCCGCGTGCTGTGGCGCACGCCCGATCCGGGCATTCCCGACGCCGTCACCGGCCGGCCGCGGCGCGACGATGGCTGCGCCTATGCCTATCGGATGGGCGTCACGACCTTCCACGGCTTCCGCTTCGAGCGGCCGGCCGAGCTGGTACCCGGCGCCTGGGCGCTGGAGATCTGGCACGGCGATCGCAAGCTGCTGGCCTACGGCTTCCAGGTTTACAAGCCTTAAGGGGCTTTCGTCGAAATGCCAGCGTGGAAGGGTTGGGGCCCACCCCGGATGGCGGGCGCGCGGCAATCGAGTCGGCTGTCAATCCCGGCTGCCCGCGCCATATCCGCTGAGTACCGGATCGATCTCCAGTTCGTGGGAGAGGAAGTCGATCATGGCGCGTACGCGCGGTGGCACGTAGCGGCGCGACGCGTAGACCGCGTTGAGTGGCAGGAGCTTCGGTTCGTAGGACTTGAGCAGCACCTTCACTGCTCCCGCTGCGACTTCGTCGGAGAAAGCGAACGCTGGGATCACAGCGATGCCGAGGCCGGCGAGCACGCCCTCGCGCACGGCCTCGGAGTTGTCGACGCGGTAGCGCCCCGAGACGGTCACCGATAGCGGGCCGTCTTTGCTCTCGAAGTGCCAGCGGCTGCCCGTGGCCAGACGCGTATAGACGATGCAATCGTGGCGCTGCAGATCGCCCGGCGCGCGCGGCGTACCATTGGCTTTGAGATAGGCCGGCGAGGCGACCGTGAGCCGCCGCACCATGCCGATCTTGCGCGCCACCAGGCTCTCGTCGGTGATCTCGCCGACACGAATCGCAAGATCGATTCCCTGCTCCACGAGGTCGACGAAACCGTCACTCATCGTGAGGTCGATCGAGACATCGGGGTAGCGACTGAGAAAGCGCGCCAGTCGTGGCACGATGTGACGGCGTCCCAGCACCACGGGAACGGCAAGGCGTAGCGTGCCGGTCGGCTTCGCCTGCCGCCGGCCGACGGCGTTCTCCGCTTCGCCGACGGCCTCGATCGCGCGCAATGCGTGCTCGTAGAAGGCGCGGCCGTCGTCGGTCAGCGTCAGCGCCCGTGTGGTCCGCGTCAGCAGGCGGGCGCCGAGATGCTCCTCGAGCGCCGCGATCTGCCGACTGATGGTCGGCTGGGTCGTATTCTGCTCGGCCGCGACGGCGGTGAAGCTACCGGCTTCCACCACGCGCACGAACGCCTTCATCGGAATCAATAGGTCCATGTCACTCATACGATGTTCGTATGAATGATATGAAATCACTCGGCGTTCCGCAAGCAGCGAGCATGGGCCAATGTGAGCGCAACGACACCGCTGAAACGGAGCCGAGCCGAGATGGCCCGGAGACAGACATGACCAACGAAACCAGCACCGCTCCCACGTACTTCGACCGCTACGCGCACCTGCGCATGAGCCGCGACGCGACAGGCGTTCTGCTCGTCGAGATGCACACGAACGGCGGACCGATCCGCTTCGATGCCAACGATCACGAGCAATTCGTCGACGCTTTCTACGAGATCGGCCGTGATCGCGCCAACAAGGTCGTCATCCTCTCGGGCGTCGGCGACTGGATGTCCGAGATCGAGTTCGCGAGCTTCGGCAATGTCGGCGACGCGACCGTCTGGTCGAAAGTCCATGACGAGGGGACGCAGATCCTCGAGAACATCGCCAACATCCGCGTGCCGATGATCGCCGCGATCGAAGGCAAGGCGCACATCCACACCGAGTATGCGCTCCTGGCGAACGTGATCGTGGCGGGGCGCGGCGCGACCTTCACGGACCTGCCCCACTTCGCCGGCGGCATCGTCCCGGGCGACGGCATCTTCACCACCTGGTCCTACCGAGCCGGTGCCGGCCGCGCCGAGGCATTTCTTCTGAACCCCGCGCCGATCTCGGCCGAGACCGCCGCCGCCTGGGGCGTCGTGAACTATCTGGCCGATGATGGCGGCGCCGTCGCCGCCGCGCGCCGACTAGCGGCCGAATATCTGAAGCAGCCCGAGGTGACGCGGCGCAATACGCGCATTCACTTCATCCAGCCCCTGAAGGAACGCATCGTCCGCGAGGTCGGCTACGGCCTGGCGCTCGAAGGTGCCAGCGCCAATGCGCTCGTCCACCAGATGAGCGCCGCGGCCTGAAGCTTGGCCAATCGAACCCAGCGAAAAGGAGACCCGATCATGACCCTGCGATCCGAACTTGATGCCTTCAAAGCCAGCTGGCTCGAGCGCGTCGGTGCCGAGACGGCCAAGATGGTCGAGGACGACAACGCGGCGCTGAAGACGCTCGCCGCCGGCGCGCTCAAGGCCGGTGTGATGTTCCCGGCCGCCAAGCTGCCCGATCAGAAAGGCGGGATGACCGACCTCGCCGCTCTCATGGCCGAGGGGCCGGTGGTGGTGACGTTCTATCGCGGAGGCTGGTGTCCGTACTGCAATCTGGAGCTTCGCGCCTTCCAGACGTTGCTGCCCGAGATCGAAGGCCTGGGCGCGCGCCTGGTCGCGATCTCGCCGGAAACGCCCGACAACTCGCTCTCCACCGCGGAGAAGAATGCCCTCGCTTTCGATGTTCTTTCGGACAGCGAGGGCCTGCTCGCCGACGCGCTCGGCATCCGCTTCGAGCTGTCCGAAGCGATGAAGGCGTATTTCGTCAAGGTCGGCCACGATCTGCCGGCGCGCAACGGCGACGACAAGTGGTCGCTGCCGATGCCCGCCACCTACGTGGTCGCGAAGGGCGGGCGGATCATGCTCGCCCACGTCGACCCCGACTATCGCACGCGGCTGGATCCCAGCATGGCGCTTGCGACGCTTCGCGGCCTCACGGCCGCGAAGGCCGCCTGACCGCCGTCGGGCACGGCCCGACGACCAAGCATGAGCCCCGCCAGAGATGCGATCATGATCACGCCCGCCATCCAGGCGCCATCCGCGCCAGCCTTGCCCGCCGCGCTGTTCACCCCGGAGATCAAGGGTATCGGCCTCGGCCTTGTCGCCGCCGCGATCTGGGGGGCGTATCTCGCCATGGCCAAGGCCGGGGTGAGCGCCGGTCTCGAGCCGAGCGACATCGCATTCATCCGCTACGGCGTCGCCGGGCTCGTCATGCTGCCCTGGCTGCTCGCCAAGGGCGTACGCACATGTGGCGGTGTCGGCTGGGGACGAGCCGTCATCCTTTCGCTGCTCGTCGGCCCGCTGTTCATTCTGATCGGCGTGGGCGGCTATCGGTTTGCGCCGCTCGCGCACGGCGCCGTCATGCAGCCCGCGGCGCTCACGATTGTCAGCCTGCTTCTGGCGGCCACCATCCTCAACGATCGGCCGACAATCGGCCGCGTGCTCGGCATCGTCGGCATGTTCGCGGGCCTGGTGATCATCGCCGGCCCAGGCCTCATGACGGGCACGACGTTGACGCCCGTTGGCGATGCGATGTTCATCGTCGCGGGCAGCATGTGGGCTGTCTTCACGCTGCTGACCAAGATCTGGAAGGTCGCGCCGCTTGCCGCGACGGCCGCGGTGTCCGTCCTTTCCGCGGCGGTGTACGTCCCGGGATATCTGCTCGTGGTTGGCGTCGACCGACTGCTCGATGCGACTGCGTCGATGCTCCTGGCGCAGGTGGTTGTTCAAGGCATCCTGTCGGGCGTCGTGGCGGTGATTGCCTTCACCAAGGCGACCGCGCTCCTGGGCGCGGCGCGCGCCGCTCTCTTCCCAGCCATGGTACCGGCCGTTGCGATCGTCCTTGGCATTCCGCTCGCCGGCGAGATCCCGACGGCTCTGCAACTCGTTGGCGTCGGCGTCGTGACGGCGGCGCTGCTGGTGGCGCTCGGCGTTGTCCGCGCCGATCTCGGCCGCGCGTTGCGCCGCCCCGCGAGACGTCGATGACGCGGCGTGCCGGCTTCAAGCGCGTCCGCGTCGACGGCACGCCCGTAGCCTGACCAACCGAAGGGATCAACGCATGATCAAGTTCTACTTCAATGGTTCGCCCAACCCGACCAAGATCGCGCTGGCGCTCGAGGAAATGGGCCTCGCCTACGACGCCATTCCAGTGGATCCACGCCGCGGCGAGCAGTTCACGCCGGACTATCTGGCGATCAATCCCAACGCCAAGGTTCCATCCATCGTCGATGACGGGATCACGATCTTCGACAGCAACGCCATCCTGCTCTATCTCGCCGAGAAGACGGGCAGGTTCGGCCCGCCCGCCGGCGCAGCCAATCGCGCCGAGCTGCTCTCCTGGCTGATGTTCATCGCGACCGGCGTCGGTCCGTTCTGCGGCCAGGCCGTGCACTTCAAGCATTTTGCGCCCGAGCGGGTGCCGTATGCCGACAGGCGCTATCAATTCGAAGCCAATCGGCATTTCAAGATTCTCGACGATCGCCTTGGGCGGCACCGCTATCTCGTGGCCGACACCTACACCATCGCCGACATGAGCTTCTGGAGCTGGTCGCGCATGGCCTCGTTCATCATGGGCGACGACGCCTGGGCGAAGTACCCGAACGTGAAGCGGTTCCACGACGAGATCGCGGCGCGCCCCGCCGCCCAGAAGGCTGCGACCCTCAAGGACCGGCACCCCTTCAAGGCGGAGGTCGACGAGGAGACACGACGCAACATGTTCCGCCACATCGCCGGTTGAGCCGCGGATTCTCACCTGCGTTTGGCCGGGCCGCCCAAGCGCGCGAACTCGAACAATGCCGGCCCGAAGAGACAGGAGTGATGGATGTCCTTAAGCGAAAAACTCGACGCCATACGGGAGGCGTCGTCGAAACGAATCCCGCTCGACCGGCAGGCCGTCATGCAGCGGGCGACCGCCGATCTGAGGGCTTCGGGCATTCTCGACCGCATCGTGAAGGTGGGTCAGCCGATGCCGGCCTTCGCCGGCCAGGCACATGACGGTCGCGCCATCAGCTCGACCGAGCTACTGGCGCGCGGGCCGCTGGTGGTCTCGGTCTTCCGCGGGCATTGGTGACCATACTGTCGCACGGAGCTGGAGGCTCTGCAGGAAATCCATGATGACGTACGTGCGGTCGGCGGCGAGATCGTCGTCTTCTCGGCCGAGACGTCGGACATCTCGAAAGGTTTGGCGGACAAGCACAAGCTCGCCTACCCGATCATCGCCGACCGGGGGCTCGCGATCGCCCGCGCGTTCGGCCTCGTCTTCACCCTGCCGGACGATCTCAAGGTCGTCTATCAAGGTTTCGGCATCGATCTGCCGAAGAACACCGGCCACCCGGCGTGGGAACTGCCGGTTCCCGCGCGGTTCGTCGTCGATCGGCACGGTATCGTCCGCTCCGTCGATGCCGATCCCGACTACACGGTGCGCCCCGAGGCGACCGATACGCTGGCGAAGCTGAGAAGCATGGGCTGAGAAACCCGCGGTCGGCCGGTGCCTGTTGTCCGGCCGACCGCGACAAGGGGATCCGAGGACTTCGGTATCGGAACAGGCGCCATGCCTTTTGCCTTGTCGAGCGCTCACCAGGCCACTGGAAGCCGGCCTGCTTCTTGCGTGGACAGCGCCGACCGACTCACAGTTTTTCCGAGGTTTGGGCGATGCGCGATCTTTTCGACTTTGTTGGAGGTGGTGCGGGCAAATGGCGAGTGCTGTCGGCCGCGGCGGTGCGAGGGGCATCGCTCGATCCGGTTGACTACGTCGATGTCCGGCCGGCCGGCGGTGATGTGCCGGCTTCAGGCGCCGCATGGTGCCTCAAGGGTCAGATCAGCAATGTGCGCTATGCGACGCGCGCCGAAGTGACGGCGCTGAGATCCAGCCAAGAACCTCTCGGTCGAACGCAAGCGCGGCGCGCGGCGCTGATACCCATCAGGAAAACGCCGGCATGGTGGGAGCTTGCCCAGGACGAACGGCGCGCGATTTTCGAGGACCAGTCGCATCACACAGAGGTCGGCCTGAAGTATCTTCCCGCCATCGCGCGACAGCTCTATCACTGCCGGGATCTGGGACAGCCGTTCGACTTCTTGACATGGTTCGAGTTCGCGCCGGAATTCGCCGACGCGTTCGAGGAACTCGTGGCGACGCTGCGATCCACAACCGAGTGGCGGTACGTCGATCGCGAGATCGACATCCGACTCGAGCGGCGGAGGTAAAGCGGCCAAGCGGGCTTCTCGATCTCAAGGCAGGATCGGGCGCCCGGGCGCTCGAGATCTCGCGCGACGCTTCAAAGCTCCGGCCTACGACTTCACGGCCTACCCGCGACTGGCGCATACTCTTTGCGTCGAAGCATGCGTCGGGGAGGGACCGTCATGGACGTGCGCACGCAGATGCGCAGCGCGGCCGGGTATTACGCCCAGCGCGAGGCCGTGGTCATGGGCGCGCGGCGGCTCAGCTTCGCGCAGGCATGGGAGCGCGGCGTGCGCATGGCCAACGGCCTGCTGTCGCTTGGGCTGAAGCCGCAGGATCGCGTCGCGGTGCTCGAGGACAATCGGCTCGAATCGTCGGACATCTTCCTCGGCGCCGGCATCGCCAACCTGGTGCGCGTGCCGCTCTATCCCCGCAACGCGCCCGACTCGCACGTCCACATGATGGGCCACACGAACTGCCGCGCGCTGGTGGTGGACGAGAAGTACCTTCCGGAAATCGAGCCGATCCACGCGCAGCTGCCCGAGCTTCGGCACATCGTCGTGCGCGACGCCCTGTACGAATCCTGGCTCGCGGCGCAATCCGCGGTCGACCCCGATCCGCCGATCGCCGAGACCGACAACTACATCATCCGTCATACCGGCGGCACGACCGGCCGGCCCAAGGGCGTGGCCTACTCGCACCGCGCCTGGCTCGCCGGCGGTCGCGACTGGTTCTATCTCTTCCCGCCGGTGGCGCCGGGTGACGCCTGCCTGCATATCGGCCCGATCAGCCACGCCTCGGGTTACCAGTTCGTGCCGGTGTGGCTGGGCGGCGGCCGCAACATCATGGTCGATCGCTTCGATCCCACCGATGTGCTCGACCTGCTGGAGCGCGAGCGCATCGCCTATCTGTTCATGGTGCCCACCATGCTCAACGCGGTGAACCGCCTGCCCGGCCTGGAGGGGCGCGACTTCTCGTATCTCAAATGCATGCTGGTGGCCGCAGCACCAATCGCCGACGACACGGCGCTCACGGCGAAGAAATACTTCGGCCACGCGATGTACCAGGGCTACGGCCAGACTGAGGTCCTGCCGCTGGCGATGATGGGACCCAAGCAATGGTTCGCCACTGACGTGCCGGGCTCGACGCCGCTGCGCGCCTGCGGCTTGCCGTTGCCCTTCATCCAGGTCCAGATCTGGGACGAGGACAACAAGAAGGTGCCGGCGGGCACGGTGGGCGAGATCGTCGGCAAGGCCGACGGCCAGATGACCGGCTTCTGGAACAACCCGGAAGCGACGGCCGAGCGCATGGTCGATGGCTGGGTCAAGACCGGCGATGTCGGCTATCTCGACGCCAACGGCTACCTCTACATGGTCGACCGCGCCGGCGACATGATCGTGTCGGGCGGCTTCAACATCTATCCCGCCGAGCTCGAGAACACGCTGTGCGACCACCCCGACGTGATCGAGGCCGCGGTGTTCGGCATCCCCCACGAGCGCTGGGGCGAGACGCCCTGCGCGGTCTGCACGGTGCGCCCCAATGCGACAGTGAGCGAGGCCGAGCTGATCGCGCTGTGCGAGGCGAAGCTCGGCAACTACAAGCGGCCGAGCAAGGTCGTGCTGCGCACCGATCCGCTGCCCAAGACGCCGGTGGGCAAGATCAAGCGCAAGGAACTGCGCGAGCCGTTCTGGGTCGGCCATACGCGGCGCGTGGCGGGGGCTTGACGGCATGCGACGGCTTCGATGCGCCGTCCTCGTCCTGCTGATCCTCAGCCCGCTCGGCGCGCAAGCGCAGGCGCCCGCGCGCCTGGAGGCGCTGTTGGACGCCTTCCAGGCCTGGATAAAGGAGCATGGTGTCGAGAAGGCCGTGCTGGTGATGCGTTCGGCCGAACCGGCGACGGTGGTCGAGATAGGCTACGGCCGACAGAACCAAAGTCAGCGCGTGCTGTTGGCCAGCCTCAGTAAGGCGATCACCGGTCAGTGCGTCGGCGAACTGATCGCGACGGGGCGTCTGCGTTTCGAGACGACCGTGGGTGAAGCGCTGCAACCATTCTTCGCGGCACATGGCGAGCCGGCAGATGCGCGGATCAAGGATGCGACGGTGGCGCAGCTGCTGGAGCATCGCGCCGGCTTCGCTGCCGCGCCGCGCGATCTGATGACGCCTGCGGCAGTGGAGCTATTGCAGAAGCGCAAGTCACCGGCGACGGCCAGCCTGCGGGAGTTGCTGGCCGCCACCCTGACGGCCCCGTTGCAATCGCCGCCAGGCGAGGCGTTCCGCTATTCCAATATCGGCTACCTCGCGTTAGGCGCGATCATCGAGATCGCGACCGGTGAGGACTACGAGCGCTTCTGCGCCCGCGTCGTGTTGCAACCCGCTGGCGTCGCCGACGGCGCACTCGATCCGGACTGGCGCGCGTTTTCCTCATTCGGCGGCTGGCGGCTGAGCGGCGCGGAGTATCTGCGCGTGATGGCGCGGCGTCGCTTCCCGGCCTGTCGCGAATCGTTGGTGAGTGGACGCGATCCGGCGCCGTCGGAAACTTCCGTCGTAACGGACTGGAACGAGCGCGAGCGATGCGAACGGCCGATGTTGGGCACGATGCCGCCTGGGCCGGACGATGAGGCGCCGTTCTACTGGCTGGGCCGCAACGCGGCGTTGGTGCGCCGCCACGTCAACGTCACCAGCGACGATGCCCTGTATCTGCGCCGCTGGTACCGCTACTGGCACACCGGCTCATGGGGCGTGGCGCCAAATACCGTGGGCATGATCGCTGTCGAACACGAGAGCGGACTGTCGTGGTTCGTCTGGTTCACGCCGCGTCCATCGCAGGCCGCGCGTGATCGCCTGTTCGACGCGCTGCTCGACGCCGCGAAGGAGAAATAGCTCACGCCAGCGAGCGCATCTCCTGCGCCGCCACGGTCAGCATGGCGACGTCGACGGTCGCCTGCGCCTTGAGATCGGCGATCAGCCGTGCCGCGCGGTCGAGCGGATCGCGTCGTGCAGCGGTCCAGGCGTCGAGCAGGGCGGTGGCGTCGAGCGGGCCGCCGGTCCCCGCGGCGGCGTGCAGCGCCGAGGCGGTAAGCGTGCGCTGGGCGGCGGCGAGGTCGTCGATCAGCGCGGCGCCGGCCATGATCGTCCAGTGGTTGTCGCGTGGCAGCCGCTCGGCGGCGCCGCGCAGCCAGTCCAGCCCTAGCCGCGCCGCCAGCGCGAAGTAGACCCGCGCCACCTCGGCCACCGGCACGCTGGCGCCCTCGGCGAGATGGGCGAGGTCGCCGGTGGCGGCCAACGTGTCGAGCCGCGCGACCTTCATCGCCAGCGCCTCAGGGGCGCCGAGGCGGGCGAAGGAGTCGGCGCGCGCCTTGAGCTGCTGGCTTTCGCCCTCGGGCAGCAGGCTTTCGAGGTTGGCGTCAAGCGCGCTCATCGCCGCCTTCAAGCGCGTCACCGCCGCCGTCATGTCGACCGGCCGCGCCAGGTTGCGCAGGCACCACACCGTGCCGCGCTCGGTCAGCCGCTGGCTGGCGATCAGCATCGCGGTCTGCGCCTCGGCCACCAGCTTGGGATCGAGCGCTTCGATCTCGCCCCAGATGTCGCGTAGCGCGAAGCTGTCGCGCACGATGGCGAAGCAGCGCGCGATGTCGGCGCCGCCGGCGCCGGTGCGCTCGCGGATGTCGAGCACGAAGGTGCCGCCGACGCGGTTGACCATCGAGTTCACCACCTGCAGCGTGACGATCTCGCGCCGCAGCCGGTGGCGTCGGATCGCCTCGCCATAGCGCTGTTGCATCGCCGCCGGGAAGTAGCGCAGCAGCTCGGCCTCGAGCAGCGGATCGTCGGGCAGGTCGGAGTCGAGGATCTCGTCGCTGGCCGCGAGCTTGCCGTAGGCCAAGAGCACGCTGAGCTCGGCCCGCGTGAGCGGCTGGCCCGCCGTGGCGCGACGCTTCATCGAATCATTGTCGGGCAGGAACTCGACGGCGCGATCGAGCCGGCCGGCGCGCTCCAGCGCGCGCATCATGCGGGCGTGGCGTTCGTGCATGGCGCCGGATTGCGCGGCGGCGACGGTGATCGCCTGGCTCTGCTGGTAGTTGTGGCGCAGCACCAGGGCGGCGACATCGTCGGTCATCGACGCCAGCACGCGGTCGCGCGCCTCGACCGTCAGCGCGCCGCGGCGCACCACGTCACCCAGCGCGATCTTGATGTTCACCTCGTGATCCGAGGTGTCGACGCCGGCGGAATTGTCGAGCGCGTCGGTGTTGAGCCGCACGCCGTGCTGCGCCGCCTCGATGCGGCCGCGTTGCGTGGCGCCGAGATTGGCGCCCTCGCCGACGACCTTCGCGCGCAGCTCCGCGCCGTCGATGCGCAGCGCGTCGTTGGCGCGATCACCGGCGTCGGCGTGGCTCTCACCGGCCGCCTTCACATAGTTGCCGATGCCGCCGAAGAACAGCAGGTCGACCGGCGCCTTGAGAATGGCGCGCATCAGCTCAACTGGTGTGAGGCGCTCGGCCGAGACGCCGAGCACCGCTTTCGCCTGCTCCGTCATGGCGACGGACTTGGCGCCGCGCTCGACGACGAAGCCGCCCGGCGACAGCAGCGTCTTGTCGTAGTCGGCCCAGGACGAGCGCGGCAGGTCGAACAGGCGCTGACGCTCGGCGAAGCTCGCCGCGGGATCGGGCGCGGGATCGACGAAGATGTGGCGGTGGTCAAAGGCGGCCAGCAGCCTGGTGTGCTTGCTGCGCAGCATGCCATTGCCGAACACGTCGCCCGACATGTCGCCGACGCCCACGGCGGTGAAGGCGGTCGCCTGGATGTCGGTGCCCAATTCGCGGAAGTGGCGCTTGACGTTTTCCCACGCGCCGCGCGCGGTGATGCCCATCTTCTTGTGGTCGTAGCCGGCCGAGCCACCGGAGGCGAATGCGTCGCCCAGCCAGAAATCGTATTCCGCCGACACGCCATTGGCGATGTCGGAGAAGGTGGCGGTGCCCTTGTCGGCGGCGACCACGAGATAGGGATCGTCGCCATCGTGGCGTACCACATCCGGCGGCGGCTCGACCGCGCCATCGGCATCGAGATTGTCGGTGATGTCGAGCATGCCGCGGATCAGCGTCTTGTAGCACTCCACGCCCTCGGCCTGGATCTGCTCGCGCGTGGCGCCCAAGGGCACGCGCTTGCAGTAGAAGCCGCCCTTGGAGCCGACCGGCACGATGACGGCGTTCTTCACCATCTGCGCTTTCATCAGGCCGAGGATCTCGGTGCGGAAATCCTCGCGCCGGTCGGACCAGCGGATGCCGCCGCGCGCTACGCGGCCGCCGCGCAGATGCGTGCCCTCGACGCGCGGGCTGTAGACGAAGATCTCGACCAGCGGTCTGGGCGCCGGCAGCTCGTCGAGCGCGCGGCTGTCGATCTTCAACGACAGGAACGGCTTGGGCCCGCCATCGTCGGCGGCGCGCCAGAAATTGGTGCGCAGCGTGGCGTTCACCGCGCTCAGCAGGCGGCGCAGGATACGGTCCTCGTCGAGGCTGGTGACTTGCTCCAGGGCGGCGGCGATCGCGTCGCGCGCCGCGGCGACCGCCGTGATTCGCGCGGGCGCATCGGCCGCGCCGAGGCTGGGATCGAGGCGGGCGTGGAACAGCCGCACCAGCTCGGCGGCGATGCCGGGATGCGCTGCCAGCGCGCGCTCCATGTAGTCCTGGCTGAAGGCGATGCCGGCCTGGCGCAGAAAACGGGTGTAGGCGCGCAGCACGGTGACATCGCGCGCGTCGAGCCCGGCGCGCAGCACCAGGCGGTTCATGCCGTCGCTCTCCATCGCGCCGGTCCAGATCTCGCCCAGCGCCGTCTCGAAGCGCTCGCCGGCCTCGGCCGGGTCGATCGCGCGGCCTTCGGCGGCGTCCAGGCCGAAATCGTGCAGCCAGACCTCGCCGCCATCCTCGCCCGGCACGACGATGTGATAGGGCGTCTCGGTCAGCACGCGCAGATCCATGTTCTCGAGCATGGGCAGCACGTCGGACAAGGCGATCGGCGCACCGGCGTTGAACAGCTTCAACCCCAGCGCGCCCTTCTGGCGATCGCCGCGGCGATAGAGCTCGATGCCCAGCGGCTTCTCGCTCAGCGCCGCCGAGACATGCACCAGGTCGCGCGCGCCCGCCTCGCCGTCGAAGGCGTCGCGATAGGCGACCGGGAAGGCGCCGCCGAAGCGCCGCGCCAGCTTACGCGCCTCGACCTCGCCGTAGCGCTCGGTGAGTGAATCGCGCAGCCGGTCGGCCCAGGTGCGTGCCACGTCGGCGAGCTGGCGCTCGACCGTCTCGTCGTCGGGCGGCGTCGCCTCGGCGTGGCGCGGCCGCACGGTGAACAGCACGCGCGCCAAGGTCGACTCGTCGCCCATCGCCACCGAGTAGCTGGTGACCGCGCCGTCATAGGCGCGCTCCAAGGTCGCCATGAAGCGTCGCCGCAGATCGCTGTCGTAACGGTCGCGCGGTGCGTAGACGAGACAGGAGAGGAAACGCGCCGCCGAATCGCGGCGGGTGAACAGGGCGACGTGCTGGCGCTCCTGCAATCGCAGGACTCCCGTGGCGATCGCGTAGAGCGTGTCGTCGTCGCTCTGGAACATCTCGTCGCGCGGATGCGTCTCGAGGATGTTGAGCAGCGCCTTGCCGTCGTGGCCGGCGGGATCGAAGCCGGCGCGCGCCACGATCTGCGCCACCTTGCGGCGCAACAGCGGGATGTCGCGCGGCGAGGCGTGATAGGCTGACGATGTGAACAGGCCGCAGAAGCGGCGCTCGCCCACGACCTTGCCGTCGTCGCCGTAGCTCTTGACGACGATCACGTCCATGGCGCCGCCGCGATGCACATGCGAGGGTCGATCGCTCTTGAGCAGCAGGATCGGCGCCGTCGATCGGGCGAAGGCGGTCATCGCCGCGCCACCGGCGGGATGCGGATCGAACATGCGCACGGCGCGATCGCGCAGGATACCCAGCCCCGTGCCGTCGATCAGCGCGCGCGTGCCGTCGGCCGCGTAGCGGTAGCGGCGATGGCCGAGAAAGGTGAAGTGATTGTCCTCGGCCCAGCGCAGGAAAGAAGCGGCCTCCTCCAGCGCCTTTGGCTCGCCGCCGCCGCGGCCCGATGCGGCGCCAAGCTCGAGCGCCGCTTCGAGCGCCGCGGCGCGCATCTTCAGCCAGTCGCCCACCGCCAGGCGAACCTCGCCCAGCGCCACGCGCAGCCCCTCGGCCAGCGCCTCGGGCTCGGTGGTGTGGTCGATCTCGATGCGCATCACCGATTCGCGTCCGCCATCGCCGCCGAGCGCGACCAGAAGGCCGGCCGCGTCGCGCCGCGCGCCGATCACGGGATGGGCCAGCAGACGGATCGCCAGCTCGCGGCGCGTGATCTCCACCGTCACCGAGTCGACGAGGAAGGGCATGTCGTCGTTGACGATCTCGACGACGCTGTAGGGCGCGGCGTAGCCGTGCCGCTCCAGCGACGGGTCGTAGACCCGCACCTTGGCTTCACCGGCGGGACGCGTGCGCGCGAAGTCGAGAACCGTCAGCGCCGCGCCGGCGCGATCGGCGATCGACGCGGCGGCGAGATCGTCGGCCGCCAGCCCGCCATAGAGCGCGCGCGTGAAGCTCGCGGCCATATCGGGATCGAGGCCGCGCGCGGCGGCGCGAGCGCGTGCCAGATCGGCGACCGCGTCGAGCGTCGAGGCGATCGCCGGGTCTGTCGGCGATGAGCGAACGTCCATGACGCGCCTCCATTGAAGCCTTCACCGGGCTTCTAGCGCCGCACTATTGCACCTCGATCAAGGCGATGGGAGGTGCGCCCGCGCTGGGGATAGCTTTGGGGATCATTTTTCCTTGAACGGCAAGGGCTTAGAAGAAGTGACGGCAGACCGAGCGCGGAATTCTTGACAATCTCGTCCCCGACGTAGGAAATGCCTGCGGGAGCGCGTTTTGTTCTTGTTTTAGGTGCGGCGCAGCAAGGCCCGAGGTGGGCCAAAGAAAGGTAATTTCAAACGGTACTTTTCCATGTCTCATCAACGTCTTATTGGATTGTTTTTGAGATTCACATGATCGGTAAAAGATTCGAAGTGACAGACCTGGAGGCCGGCGTATCATCGACTAATAGTGGTTGGGAGGCCCAGCCACTCAAGATGTAGCAAAAACCCACAAACTGTCCTGTCCACAGCTGTGGAAAGAAGACGCAACGGGGGCGCCAAGTGTTTGATGTAGTACAGGTTCAGAGCGGCGGCCGGGTGGTGATCGATCGGTCGCGGGATGACAAGCTCACCCCGTTCGGCAAGGCGACCTTGTCCGACCGCTATCTGATGCCGGGCGAAAGCTATCAGGATCTCTTCGCGCGCGTGGCCTCGGCCTACGCCGACGACGATGCGCATGCCCAACGCCTCTACGACTACATCTCCAATCTCTGGTTCATGCCGGCGACGCCGGTGCTGTCCAACGGCGGCACCAAGCGCGGCCTGCCGATCTCGTGCTTCCTCAACGAGTCCGATGATTCGCTCGAGGGCATCGTCAAGCTGTGGAACGAGAACGTCTGGCTGGCGGCGCGCGGCGGCGGCATCGGCTCCTACTGGGGCAACCTGCGCTCGATCGGCGAGAAGGTCGGCATGAACGGCAAGACGTCGGGCGTCGTGCCGTTCATCCGCGTCATGGATTCGCTGACCTTGGCGATCTCGCAGGGCTCGCTGCGCCGCGGCTCGGCCGCGGTCTACATCCCGGTCAGCCATCCTGAGATCGAGGAGTTCATCGAGATCCGTCGTGCCAATGGCGGCGATCCCAACCGCAAGGCGCTGAACCTGCACCACGGCATCCTCATCCCCGACGCCTTCATGCGCGCGGTCGAGAATGACGAGGAATGGGCGCTGACCTCGCCCAAGGACGGCGCGCCGCTGCGCAAGATCTCGGCCCGCGGGCTTTGGATCCGCATCCTGCAGGCGCGCATCGAGACCGGCGAGCCCTACATCATCTTCATCGACCACGTGAACAAGAACCTGCCCGAGCACCAGAAGCTCGCCGGCCTGCAGGTCAAGACTTCGAATCTGTGCAGCGAGATCACGCTGCCCACCGGCATCGACCGCTTCGGCAAGGAGCGCACGGCGGTGTGCTGCCTCTCCTCGCTGAACCTCGAGACCTATTTCGAGTGGCACGAGCATCCGATGTTCATCGAGGACGTCATGCGCTTCCTCGACAACGTGCTGCAGGGTTTCATCGAGGACGCCAGCGGCGACTTCCAGCGCGCCACATACTCGGCGATGCGCGAGCGCAGCGTCGGCCTGGGCGTCATGGGCTTCCACTCCTTCCTGCAGGCCAACAACATCCCGCTCGAGTCGGTGATGGCCAAGGTGTGGAACAAGAAGATGTTCAAGCACATCAAGGCCGGCGTCGACGCCGCCTCGGTGGCCTTGGCCGAGCAGCGCGGCGCCTGCCCCGACGCCGCCGATTTCGGCATCATGGAGCGCTTCTCCAACAAGCTCGCGATCGCGCCGACCGCGTCGATCTCGATCATCTGCGGTGGCGCCTCGCCGGGCATCGAGCCGGTGGCGGCCAACGTCTTCATGCACAAGACGCTCAGCGGTTCGTTCAGCGTGCGCAACCCGTATCTGCAGAAGCTGCTGGCGCAGAAAGGCCGCGACGACGAGGAGACGTGGACGTCGATCACGCTGAACCAGGGCTCGGTGCAGCATCTCGACTTCTTCGACGACCACGAGAAGGCGGTGTTCAAGACCGCCTTCGAGCTCGACCAGCGCTGGCTGATCGAGCACGCCGCCGACCGCACGCCGCATATCTGCCAGTCGCAGTCGCTCAACATCTTCCTGCCCGGCGACGTACACAAACGCGACCTGCACCAGATCCACATGATGGCCTGGAAGCGGGGCGTGAAGACGCTCTACTACTGCCGCTCGCTCAGCATCCAGCGCGCTGAGGCGGTGTCGGGAGACATCGCCGGCTCCTCGGTTCCGATGCCCCCTCAATACAAGAACGGCGCCGACGCCCCCTCGGAACTGCCGCTGGCCGCGATGGCGGCCCAAGAGAACAGCAACAACTACGAGGAATGCCTCGCCTGCCAATGAGGCCCCGACCAGCCTTGACCGCGCCGCCATCTTTCTTCTGAAGGAGGGCGGCGCGGACAGTCATCAGCACTCCGTCCGTATCGGCCGCCGCCATGTCCCTGCTCGACGCCAAACCCATCTACAAGCCGTTCCGCTATCCCTGGGCCTATGAGGCCTGGCACACCCAGCAGCGCATCCATTGGCTGCCGGAAGAAGTGCCGCTGGCCGACGATGTGAAGGACTGGCGCAACAAGCTGAGCGAATCCGAGCGGCATCTGCTGACGCAGATCTTCCGCTTCTTCACCCAGGCCGATGTCGAGGTGAACAACTGCTACATGAAGCACTATTCGCGGGTCTTCAAACCCACGGAAGTGCAGATGATGCTCTCGGCCTTCTCCTCGATGGAGACGGTGCACATCGCCGCCTACAGCCATCTGCTCGACACCATCGGCATGCCCGAGAGCGAGTACTCGGCCTTCCTCCGCTACAAGGAGATGAAGGACAAGTACGACTACATGCAGGGCTTCAACGTCGACTCGAAGGCCGACATCGCCAAGACGCTGGCCGTGTTCGGCGCCTTCACCGAGGGCCTGCAGCTCTTCGCCAGCTTCGCGATGCTGATGAACTTCCCGCGCTTCAACAAGATGAAGGGCATGGGCCAGATCGTCTCGTGGTCGGTGCGCGACGAGACCCTGCACTGCAACTCGATGATCCGCCTGTTCCGCACCTTCATCTCGGAGAACCCCGAGATCTGGACCGAGGAGCTGCGGCGCGAGCTCTACGTCGCCTGCGCCACCATCGTCGACCACGAGGACGCCTTCATCGACCTCGCCTTCGAGATGGGCGGCGTCGAGGGCATGACGGCCGAGGACGTGAAGAAGTACATCCGCTTCATCGCCGACCGTCGCCTGAACCAGCTCGGCCTGCAGCCGATCTTCCGCACCGAGAAGAACCCGCTGCCCTGGATCGACGCCATGCTCAACGCCGTCGAGCACACCAACTTCTTCGAGAACCGCGCGACCGAATACTCCAAGGCCTCGACCCGGGGGACCTGGGAGGAAGCGTTCGCGTAACCGCGTTGCGCCGCGCGCTTGCGCGTGGCATTTGAGAGATGGCCGCTGCGGCGAGTTTCCCCCGCCGCGCCGCCGTCGGGAAAGAACAACGAATGCCGATCACGCGTACGATCGGATGGTGTGTCGCTGGCCTGCTGGGCACCGCGTTGGTGGCCCAGGCGCAGCAACCCGCTCCCGCGCCGCCGCCCAAGCCGCCGGAGATGTCGGGCTACGCCATTTCCTACGCCATCACCATCGACAAGACGCCGGGCGACATCCACGCCGAGGCGCAGCTTTCGGAGACCTGGACGCGCACCTGCGACGCCTGGAGCTATGGCGGCGCGCTGTATTACGCCATCGACAAGGGCATCAAGGGCCGCCGCGGCGAGGACCAGCCGTTCAGCGACCAGGCCAATATCTACAACGAGCGCCTGAACTTCACCGAGAGCCTCGACGGCGATCGGCTGGGCTATCGCGCGCAATACATGGCCAATTCGCGCGGCGATCCGGCCGAGGGCGCGGCCTTCTTCGGTGGGCCGGATAAGAAGGGCACGCTGCAGGTGCGCGCCGGCAGGGTGCCGCGCGAGGTGGCGCTGCCGCCGGGTAATGTCGGGCCGGTGATGGCCCGCCGCCTGCTGCTGGAGCAGCTGCGCGCCGATCATCCCGGTCCCTGGTACGTCTCGACGGTCGACCTGGTGCGCTTCCAGATGCCGATCGACCTGAAGATCGAGCGCACGGCGCCGGGGGCGTTCCGGGAAGCGGTCAGCACCGTCGGCACGCTCAAGGACGCGCCGCCGGACCCCAAGGCGCCGAAGCCGCCTAAGGGCAAGGCGCCGGCCGCGCCGGGCCAAGTCCGCGAGATGCCACCCTTGCTCAAGGGCTATCGCTGGGTTCTGAAGCAGACGTCCAATACCCTGGGCGAACGTGGCGA
Organism: uncultured Rhizobiaceae bacterium; assembly: GCA_964437145.1. Taxonomy (GTDB): domain Bacteria; phylum Pseudomonadota; class Alphaproteobacteria; order Reyranellales; family Reyranellaceae; genus JAFAZJ01. Next base: position 4,230 of record CAYTFW010000024.1, on the reverse strand, counting down.
GACGGTGTTCGAGATCTACGAAAGCGGTGTCATCACGCGCGTGAACTTCAAGCGCGAGGGCATCGAGATGAAGGCCGTGATCAAGGAACTCACCGAGTTCCCCAACCCCAAGTGCGATTAAGCACCGCCGCAGCCATCGCCGCGCTGTTCGAGTCCCGCCCGCGCGGCGAGCGGCGCGCTCTCGCCGTCGGTGATCTGCTGGTGCGCGCCGCCGCGCCCAGCGACGGCGATTGGCTGGGATGCTTCACGATCAAGCGCGGCGGTGCGCGTCTGTTCGGGGCGGGCTTCCGCACCGGCGATCTCGGCCACGCGTTCTTTCGCGACCAGGCGCGGCGTGGTCACATCCTGATCGTCGAGAACGCCGCCGGCCGCCGGCTCGGCTTCGTCATCGTCGTGCGCGAAGGCCACGAACTGGAGCTGCAGAACATCTACATGCGCTACGAGGCGTCTGGCCGCGGCATCGGCCGGCTGATCATGGACGGCGTGCTGGCTTTCGCCGCGCGGATCGCCGCGTCACGCGTGACGCTCCTGACCAGCGGCACCGCGCCCTGGAACCGCCGCTGGTACGAGAGCGTCGGCTTCCGCCGCTGGCCGATCGGCGTGGCCATGCCGCGCTATCTCTACCAGGCGCATCGCGAGGAGGTGCGACGCCTGGGCGTGCAACGCAGCCCGCACGCCCGCGCGCGCATCGTGATGGTGCGCCCAGCTCCGCCAGGAGGGTCGACACGTTGATGGGCGTCAGGAACTATTTGATCGAAGGCGTTTCTGGCACCGGCAAGACGTCGGTCTGCCGCGAACTGCGGAGGCGCGGTTTCCATGCCGTCGATGGCGACACCGAGTTGGCGCATCGGGGCAATCCAAAGACAGGGGAACCCGTGGACGGGCTTAGCCACGAAAACCATATCTGGAACGTAGCCAAGGTCAGAGCGCTGGCCGCCGACCAAAGCCACGCTGCGTCATTCTTCTGCGGCGGCTCCAGGAATTTCTCCAGCTTCATCGATTTGTTCGACGAAGTTTTCGTTCTCGACGTCGATCTCGACACGTTGAACCAGCGTCTTGCCGGGCGAGCAGAGGACGAGTTTGGTGGAAGGCCCAGCGAACGGGCGCTGATCGTGCGATTGCGCGCGACGAAAGAAGATATTCCAAACGGCGGCATCGTGATCGACGCCACTGCGCCAATTGAACGCGTCGTGGATGAGATTTTGGCGAGGTGCCGTTAAGTCACAGACATCGGCGGAACGATCCGCCCGTGAGATCCTTCGCGTTGCTCAGGATGACGTGGCGGCGGCGAGCTTCAGCAGGCTTTCCTTGTCGTAGAGCGCAATGCGCTTGTAGTCGCCGACGATGCTCTCGAGCTCGGCCGCGGGCAGCACTTTCTCGAGATCGGTGAACCCGTCCGGCGCGCGCTCCTCGACGAGGTCGAGCATGCGGTCGAGCCCGTGCTTGCGGTTGCTCTCGACGATGCGCGCGGTGGGCGGCAGGCGGCGCTGCTCGTAGAGCTTGAGCGCCGCAACTGGATCGGACTCTTCCGACAGCGCGATGGTCAGCGCCTCGCCGTCGATGATCGCCTGCGTGGCGCCGTTGGAGCCGATGGGATACATCGGATGCGCCGCGTCGCCCAACAGCGTGACTCGATCGTGGCTCCAGCGCGGCAGCGGATCGCGGTCGACCATGGGAAACTCGAAGATCATGCTGGCCGAGCGGATGATTGTCGGCACGTCGAGCCAGCCGAAATTCCAGCCCGAGAACTTCGGCAGGATATCGTTGATGTCGCCCGGCTTGTTCCAGTCCTCGCGCGGCGGCGTGGTGCCGTCGCCGAGATAGAGATCGGCGATCCAGTTGATCAGCGCCGTGCCGCCCTCGGCATGCCGGCGCGAGATCGGATAGCAGACGAATTTTTGGCGGTGGTGGCCGGCCTGCACCATCGAGCGGCCGGTGAGGAAGGGCGCGCCCTCGCTGACGCCGCGCCACATCATCACGCCCTGCCAGCGCGGCGGGCCCTCGTCGGGGTAGAACCTCGCGCGCACCGTCGAGTGGATGCCGTCGGCGCCGATCAGGATGTCGGCGCTGTCGTCGCCGACCGGCCTGCCGTCGCGGTCGACGAAGTGCGCCGTGACGCCGTCTTGCGTCTGCTCGAAGCGCGCCAGGCGATGACCCGTGCGGATGTTGTCGGCACCCAGCCGCTTTGTCGCGGCGTTGAGCAACGCCATCTGCAGATCGCCGCGATGGATCGAGAATTGCGGCCAGGGATAGCCGCCGTCGAGTCCGCGCGGGTCGCGCCAGATCGGCTGGCCGTGGCGATTGGCGAAGACTAGCTCGGCGGTACGAATCGCCACCCGGTCGAGATCGTCGACCAGGCCGAGCTTGGAAAGAATGCGAATGGCGCTGGGCTGCACATTGATGCCGACGCCCAAAGCGCGGATCTCGCCCACCGCTTCGTAGACGCGCACCTGATGGCCGGCTGCCCGCAGGCAGAGCGCGGCGCTCAGCCCGCCGATGCCGCCACCGACGATGATCGCCCGCATGCGCTCAGGGATCGCGGCTCAGCCCGCGGTAGAGCAGGGCGGCGAGATAGGTGTCCCACTTCTCCTTGTGCTTGCTGCCAAGCTCGTGGAGGTAGGCCCAGCTGTAGATGCCGGTGTCGTGCTTATCGTCGAAGCGGATACGGATGGCGTAGTTGCCGACCGGCTCGATGGCGTCGATGCGCACGTGGCGCCGGCCGGGGACGATCTTCTTCTGGTCGGCGCTGTGGCCCTGCACCTCGGCCGAGGGGCTCTCGACGCGCAGATACTCGGCCGAATAGGTGAACTTGCGGCCGCCCTCGAAATCGACCTCCAGCCGTCCCTCGTCGCGGAACAGGCGGATCTCGGCCGGCCAGGGTTGTGTGCCGCCGGCCGACGCCTCTGCCAGGCTCATGGCGTGTCCTCCAGCCGGCGCGCCTCGCCCGGCAGCATGATGGGGATGCCGTCGCGGATCGGATAGGCCAGCCCGGCGCGGCGGCTGATCAGCTCGCCAGCGGCTGAGTCGAACTCCAGCGGCCCGTGGGTCACTGGGCAGACCAGGATCTCGAGCAGCTTCGGGTCGATGCCGACCTTGCCGGCCGGCGTTTCAGGAGGGGACATGCGACGCTCCGGACGCTTGGCCTTCCCTATAGCACGGCGGGCTCAGTGGCGCGACGGCGTCTGCGGCCCGCCGCCGCCCATCGCCGCCATCTCGAGGAGCGCGATCAGCAGGCGCGCCCGCGCCGAGCCGTCGGGCGCCTCCAGCAGCGCCTGCTTCTCGGTCGGTGCGAAGGGGCAGACCATGGCGAGCGAGGTCACGAGGTTGTCGTCGCTGGCCCGCTTCAGCCCGCTCCAGTCGCCTTGCAGCTTGCGCGCCCGGAAGAAGCCCTCCAGCGCTGTCATCAATCTGGGACGATCGAGCTCCATCGCGATGTCGTCGCCGTCGAGGTCGCCGCGATAGCGCTCGTAGTTCGGGATCACGCGGCGATAGCCGTTGGCGTGCGTCGGCAGCTCCTTGCCGGTCTCGAAGCGGATCAGCCCGGCCAGGGTAACCAGCAGGCGCCCGTCATCGGTCTCGGAGAAGGCGACGATGCGGCCGGCGCAGCCCACGCCCTCGACCGGCGGCGGGCCGCTGTCCTCGGGCAGGCCGTCGCCGGCGAAGCCGCCGGGCATGGTCGGCTGCAGCATGCCGATCATGCGCGCGCCGGCCAGGGCGTCGAAGAACATCGCGAGGTAGCGCGGCTCGAAGATATTGAGCGGCAGGCGGCCGCCGGGCAGCAGCAGCACGCCGCTCAGCGGGAAGATCGGCAGCACTTCGGGCAGTTGCTCGAAGGCCGGATCGAACGGGTTGGTCGATGGCCGGCGCCCGATCACCGCGCGCCTCCGCCCGCTCAGGAGAACAGGATCGAGGACAGCCGCTTGCGTCCCTCGACGCTCAGCGGATCGGCGAAGCCCAGCGCCTCGAAGAACTTCAGCAGCTGCTTGCGCGCGGCCTCGTCGTTCCACTTGCGATCGAGCTTGATCGAGGTCAGCAGATGGTCGAGCGCCTCCTGCCGGCGGCCATTGGCATAGAGCGCCATGGCGAGGTCGTAGCGCGCCTGGTGATCTTTCTCGTTGGCGGCGACCTTGGCCTCCAGCTCGCCCACCGGGCCGGCGTCGGCGGCCTGCTCGGCGAGGTCGACCGCCGACTTGGCGGCGACGATATCGGCGTGCTTGGCCAGCTCCGGCG
>CAYTFW010000023.1:28098-48974 GCA_964437145.1 uncultured Rhizobiaceae bacterium | reverse complement strand
CGCGTCGCTCCAGCGACGCATCATGAGCGCCGCTGGAGCGGCGCGGCCCGAAGGCGGGCGACGATCCACATGCGATAGCCCTCGCTGCGCTCGGGATGACAGGTGCGTTTGATCAATCGCGCCGCTCCAGAAAAAGAAAAGCGGCCCGCGAGGGCCGCTTTGTCGTTTGAGGGCCAGCGAGTCCGCTCAGCCGACGATCTCGTTGCCGGCGAAGAAATAGGCGATCTCGATCGCCGCGTTTTCCGGCGAATCCGAGCCATGCACGGAGTTGGCCTCGATCGATTCGGCAAAGTCCTTGCGGATGGTGCCGGCGGCGGCGTTGGCCGGGTTGGTGGCGCCCATGATGTCGCGGTTCTTGGTGATGGCGTTCTCGCCCTCGAGCACCTGGATGACCACCGGGCCCGACGTCATGAACGACACCAGGTCCTTGAAGAACGGCCGCGCCTTATGCACGCCGTAGAAGGTCTCGGCCTGCTGCTGCGTCATCCAGATCCGCCGCTGGGCGACGATCCGCAAGCCGGCATCCTCGAACCGGGCGTTGATCTTGCCCGTGAGGTTGCGCCGGGTGGCGTCCGGCTTGATGATCGAGAACGTGCGCTCCAGGGCCATGTCATTGCTCCGCCTGCGGAAAAGTGGCCGGCTTATAGACGCAAAGCCGGGCCGGCGGCAACCGGGCCTCTGTCATCCCGAGCGCAGCGAGGGATCTCGGAGAGCCGCCTAGATCTCTCGCTGCGCTCGGGATGACAGGTCATGGGATCGCTTCGCCTCGCCAGCTTTGCCCCTGGCACTGCCTGTGCTAGAGCCGCGCCCGCCATGTTGCATATCAACGACCTCACCTACCGCGTCGCCGGGCGGCTGCTCTTCGAGCGCGCCACGGCGGCGATTCCGGCCGGCCATCGCGTCGGCCTGGTGGGGCGCAACGGCACCGGCAAGTCGACCCTGCTGCGCCTGATCCGCGGCGACATCGCCCCTGATGGTGGCTCGATCTCGGTGCCGCAGAGCGCCCGGGTCGGCGAGGTGGCGCAGGAGGCGCCGGGCGGTCTCACCCTGGTGATCGACGCGGTGCTGGCCGCCGACCGCGAGCGCGCCGCGCTGCTGGCCGAGGCGGAGCATACGAGCGACGCGCATCGCATCGCCGAGATCCACGAGCGGCTGATCGACATCGGCGCGCACGCCGCGCCAGCCAAGGCCGCGACGATCCTCAATGGCCTGGGCTTCGACCACGACGCGCAGAACCGCCCGCTGGAGGAATTCTCCGGCGGCTGGCGCATGCGCGTCGGGCTGGCCTGCGCGCTCTTCGCCGAGCCCGACCTGCTGCTGCTCGACGAGCCCAGCAACCACCTCGATATCGAGGCCAAACTGTGGCTCGCCGATTACCTGCGCACCTATCCGCGCACCTTGATCCTGGTCAGCCACGACCGCGAGCTGCTCAACGCCGTGTGCACCGGCATCGTGCACATCGACAACCTCAAGCTCGTCACCTACGCCGGCAACTACGACCGTTTCGAGCGCACCCGGCGCGAGCAGGCGGAGCGGCTGGCGACCATGGCGGCGCGGCAGGCGGCCGAGCGCAAGCGCATCCAGACCTTCATCGACCGCTTCAAGGCCAAGGCGACCAAGGCGCGCCAGGCGCAGTCGCGCGTGAAGCTGCTGGAGAAGATGGAGCCGATCGTGCCGATGGCCGAGGAGACGGCGATCGAGTTCAGCTTCCCGCAGCCGCAGCAGCTGGCGCCGCCGATCATCACCATGGATCGCGCCGCCGTCGGCTACGCCGAGAACACGCCGGTCTTGAGCAAGCTCGACCTGCGCATCGACATGGACGATCGCATCGCCCTGCTCGGCCAGAACGGCAACGGCAAGTCGACCTTCATCCGACTCCTTGCTGATCGCCTTAAACCTATGGCCGGCTCGGTGCGCCGCTCCGGCAAGTTGCGTGTCGGCTATTTCTCGCAGCAGCAGGAGGAAGAGCTCGACTTCGAGGCGACGCCCTTCGAGCTGATGCGCCGGCTGATGCCGCTGGAGCCGCCGGTGAAGGTGCGCGCCCAGCTTGGGCGATTCATGTTCTCGGCCGACAAGGCCGACCGCAAGGTCAAGTCGTTGTCGGGTGGCGAGAAGACCCGCCTGCTCTTCGCGCTGATGACCAAGGACGCGCCGCACATCCTGATGCTCGACGAGCCGACCAACCATCTCGACATGGATTCGCGCTCGGCGCTGGTCGAGGCGCTCAACGAGTACGACGGCGCGGTGATCCTGGTGAGCCACGATTCCTCGCTCGTGCGTCTCGTGGCCGACCAGCTCTGGCTGGTCGCCGACGGCACCTGCAAGGTCTACGACGGTGACCTCGATGACTATGAGCGCGGCCTGCTGCGCGAGCGCCGCGGCGAGCGCGTCGAGGAGAAGCCGGCGAAGGTGGCACCGGTCGCGGTCGAGGTGGTCGAGGACACGTCGGCGGCGGCGCGCAAGGACCGCAAACGGGCGGATGCCGAGACGCGCCAGCGACTCGCGCCATTGCGCCGGACGCTCGAGCGGGCCGAGAAGAACGTCGCGGCGATCGAAGCCAAACGCGCCGAGGTCACGGCCAAGCTCGCCGATCCCGCTTTGTACGAAGGCTCGGGCGACGAGGTGCGCCGCCTGCAGATCGAGATGGGCCACCTCCAGCGCGATCTCGCCGCCGCCGAGGAAGCCTGGCTCGCCGCGCAAGAGGCATTGGACGCCGCGCAGGCCGAGGCGGACGCAGCGTAGCTTCGCCCACTGTCGTCCTGAGCAAAGCGAAGGACCTCGCGGTATTGCGGTCAAACACAAGCGTGGTGGGTGTTCACGCCACCGCAAGGTCCTTCGCTTTGCTCAGGGCGACAGCGAGGTCAGATCAACCGTCGGCCGCGAGGAACTGCTCGATCTGACTGCGATTGCGATAAAGATACGAGCGCCAGCCGCAAATGCGCGCGCCGTCGACATTGGCGGCGGTGTCATCGAAGAAGGCGATCGAGCGGGCGGTGTTCACGCCCATGCGCTGCTGCGCGTTGGTGAAGAACACGCGATCGGGTTTGCACACGCCCAGCGCCGCCGAATAGATCACCTCGCTGATCCCCTCGCCCAGCGAGCCAGTCTGGCGCAGGTATTCGACGCGATGGTGTTCCTGGTTGGTGGCGAGATAGACGCGCCCACCGGTGCGCGCGCTCCAGGCGCGCACGAGCGCGAGAAGCTCCTCGTCGATCACCCGGTCGTGGTCGAACCAGTAACTTACGAACTCCGCGACGCGGTCTCCCAGCCCGATGGTCTCGAAGTACTCGCCCAGCGCGGCGAAGAGATCACGCCGGCCGCGCAGCACATCCTGGAAGCCAACGCGGAAGAAGCCGGCGGCGAGCTGCTCGTGCGTGAAGCCCCAATCGGCCTCGAGATCGCGATGCCAGGGCGTGGGGCCGAAGGGATCGCTGCGGTTCACCACGCCGTCGAGATCGAGAACCAGTGTGGTGCCGCCGGCCATCTACGCCGCCGCGAGCTTCTGCGACACGGCGATGCGGCGGATGGTGATCACCGAGGCCATCGCCATCAGGAACAGCACGGCGGTCATGATCAGGATGCCCTTCGGCATGCCGTGGTCCATCATGTAGCCGAAGATCAGCGGCCCGATCGCCGAGCCGATGTCGAGGCCTGAATAGACGAAGCCGAACACCTTGCCCGAGGCGCCCGGCGGCGTCGCCTTGCGCACGATCATATCGCGCGACGGCCCGGTGGCGCCCGAGCAGAAGCCGGCCACCGCCATCAGCAACGCCGTGCCGATGAACGGCAGCGCCGCGGTCGCGGCGAAGGCCATGAACAGCGCGGCGGCGAACAGGCCTATGGCGGCGACACGGTCGTGCCGGTCCGTGCGGTCCGCCAGCCAGCCGCCGGTGACCACGCCCAACGCGCTGCCGACGTAGTAGGCGATCACCGCATTGGCCGCCATCTTGGGCGTGATGTCGTAGATCGAGGCCAGCGCCTGCGAGCCGAAGGCGTTGATGCTGGGCCCGGTCATCGCGGCGAAAACGAAATAGACCATGCACATCAGGATCGGCGCGGAGAGCAGCACCGCCAGCGACACCGAGCCGACACCGCGCGCACCATGGCGGCCGCCCGCGGCCGAGGCGCCATCGGTGCGGATCACGCGGTGGTCGATGTAGAGGTTCGAGGTCGCGGCGATGATCATCGCCATGGCGATGCCGATGGAGCCGGCGATCATCGCGGCATAGCGCCAACCCACCGTCTCCGACAGGAACCACATCAGCGCGATCGAGGCCGGCCAGCCCAGGGTGCCGAACAGCCCGTGCGTGCCATAGGCCCGGCCCAGCCGCGGCGGCGAGACCGAGGCGTTGAGGATGGCGAAGTCGCAGGGATGGAAGACGCAGTTGCCGATGCCGGCCACAACCGCCAGCACCACGAGGTGCCAATAGCTCTGCGCGAAGCCGGCCATCGCCAGCGCACCACCGATCAGGGCCAATCCACCGATCAACAGCCGTCGGGCGCCATAGCGGTCGACGGCGATACCGGCCAGCATCTGGCCGATGCAGGAGGTGACCGACATCACCGTCAGCAATGCGCCGAGCTCGGTGAAGGAGACCTGGAAAGCGTCCTTCATCGGGCCGAAAAGCGGCGGCAGGGCCTGCTGGTAGAAGTGGCTGATGCCATGGGCCACGCCGATCAGGCCCATGACCTGGAAGTCACGACGCGGGGGATTGTCGAGAGCGGACGCCGTCATGCCGGTCCTTGTAGCCGCCACGCGGCGGCCAAGGCCACGTCGGAATGTCCGTATTGTGGGCGAAGCCACCGCTCGGCGGTTCAGCCAAACGGCATGGCTGCCATGCCCCAGGCAATAGCGACTACCTCAGCGCTCCGGCAGCGGGATCTTGGCCTGGGCCAGCTTGGTCTCGAGGACAGGGATGCCGTCGGCGAAGCGGCCGTTGCGGCAGCGATCGATCGCCGCGTCGGCCATGCCGTCGCGCGCCGTGCCGCCAAACCGCTTGATCCGCGCGACATAGCGCTCGTGCATTTCGTAGAGCCGCTCGCAATAGGCCAAGTCGCGATTGGCCTGCGTCTGCGCGTGTGCCGCCGGGGTGATCAACGCCAGCCCGATGGCGATCATGAGTGCCCGCATGACGTCCTCCTCAACCGGCCATGCTACGCGCCGGTCGAGGCGGAATCATGGCGGCTCAGCGCCTAGGCAGGGTGAACAGGTTGTCGCGTAGCTTTTTCTCGAGCACCGGGATGCCGGCCGCGGTGTTGCCGCGACGGCACTGCTCGACGGCGCCGATGGCGTCGACACCGCTGGTCGAGCGGCTCTCGCCGCGTGGCGCGATGTAGCGATCGAAGGTAGCGTAGAGGCTCTCGCAATAGGTCAGATCGCCAGACGCCGTCTGCGCCATGGCGGTGCCAGACAGCGACAGGCCCAGAACGGCCAACCCGATCAGTCTCAACATGGCTTCCCCAACGATAACGCTGGCGCAGTCAGCACCGTCGCCCCGCACATGGGGTTGCGGCGCTTGGAACTCAAGAACGGCGGGAGACTCAACGCGCCGGCAGGGTGAAGCGATTGTCGCGCAGCTTCTTCTCGAGGGTCGGGATGCCGCCGGCGGGGTTGCCGCGACGGCACTGGTCGACCGACGCGATGGCGTCGACGCCGCCGGTGATCTGCCCCTGGCTGCGTGGCGCGATGTAGCGTTCCCAGGTCGCATAGAGCTGTTCGCAATAGGCGAGATCGCCGAATTGCGCTTGCGCCACGCTGATGTGGCCCAGCGACATCGCCAGAACAAGCGAGGCGAGAACCGTTCTCATGGATTTCCCCTAGGTTGACGCCGCGCAATCTGCGCCATCGGCGCCTCGCGCGGGGTCACATCGGCTTGACCTCAACCGGCCTTGATCGGCCGTGAGCGCGCCGCTTCCCGCCGGCCGGCCGCTGTCCTAGGCTCCGCGCGCCAAGAAAAGCGGAGGAACCATGACGAAGCGCTGGAAGCATCGGCCGGAGGGCTCGACCTGGGGCGATTGGGGCGACGACGACCAACTCGGCCGGCTCAACCTGATCACCCCGCAGAAGGTCAAGCAGGGCGTCGCCGAGGTGAAGGAAGGCCTGAGCTTCTGCCTGTCGCTGGCGCTCGACTATCCCGGCGGCAACGTGCTGAACCCCCGGCGCCTGCCGCCGGTGCTGTCGCCGACCGGCGACGAGAATGGCTGGCGCTTCAACTTCCTCAGCCGCAACGTCGATCCGCGCTTCGTCGATGTCGGCTGCGACGATCGCGTGATGCTGACCCTGCAATACTCGACGCAGTGGGACACGCTGGCCCATGTCGGCGCGCTATTCGACGCCGACGGCGATGGCGTGGCGGAGCCGCTCTACTACAACGGCTTCAAAGCCGGCGAGGACATCTGCGGCCCCGGCCCGTCGGCCGATATCGACGGCTGCGGCCACACCTCCTACGCCCGCAAGCTCGGCGTCGAGAACATGGCGGTGAAGGCGATCCAGGGCCGCGGCGTCATGCTCGATCTCGAGAAGCATTACGGGCGCGGCCATGTCTATGTCGACTACGACATGTTCATGCGCGCAATGGAGGCCGACAAGGTGGTCGTCGAAAAGGGCGACATGCTGCTGCTGCACACCGCCTTCACCGTCGAGGTGATGGCGATGAACAAGAAGCCGACCGATCGCATCCACGCCATGTGCTGCGTGCTCGACGGCCGCGACGAGAAGCTGCTGCGCTGGATCAGCGACAGCGGCATCGCGGCCCTGATCGCCGACAATTACGGCGTCGAGGCGGTGCCGGCGCGTCCGGGCACGGGCGACAAGCATCCCGCCCTGCCCTTGCACCACCATTGCCTATTCAAGCTTGGCCTGAACCTGGGCGAGATCTGGTGGCTGCACGACCTGGCGATGTGGCTGCGCAAGGCCGGCCGATCACGCTTCCTGCTCACCGCCCCGCCTTTGCGCCTGCCGGGCGCCGTAGGCTCGCCGGCTACGCCCGTCGCGACGGTCTGAAGGCTGCGACCGCAGTCTGTCCTGGTCGCGATATCCAGTCGATCCGGTGAACGGTTGTCGCCGGATCGACTCGTGGTCATTTCGGCCGTCGCTTGAGGCCGTTGTAGATCGCGGGCTGGGTAATCGTATCCTTGTAGTTGGGATGCATATCGACCGCCTTACGCATGGGCTGGTAGCTCCAAGCGCTCAACTCGCCTTTCTCGAAGCCGGACATCAATCTATCGGCGATCTCCCAGCCCTGGGCGAAGACCACATCCAGCGGATCCTTCCCGTCCCGCTTGCCGTCGCTAAGCCGCTTGGCACCCCTGCCCATCCGCAGCATCGCGAATTGGCATTGCACGATATAGGCCATCGACTCCGACGTCCCGATGTCCATCCTGGACGCGTTCTTGTCGCAGAGCGCGTGCACCGCCTCGTGAACGACCAGCGCCTGAAGCGTCATCGAGAAAGCGTCGGTGAAGTTGACGAACAGCGCGTCCTCGACACTGTCGTAAAACGCCACGGAACTCCCGCTGCGGGTGCCCTTGCCCGCCGACTTGAACTTGACATCGATGTGCGTGCCGAGGTCGCCGACCAGGCCCGCGAGCTCCACAGGATCGAATTTCGCGCGCAGGATCGAAAACGGCTTCAGTTCGACTATCTCCGGCGCGTGCAACACGGTCATGACCATGCCGAGCGCCTGCTGGTCCTTGCTCGCCATCGGATGTCTCCTCCAGATGCGAAATCCCGGGCATCCGATCCTGCAATAAGGATCTCGATGACCCGGCCTGCCGAGGCCGGTCGATGGCCATCCGCAGGAGGAGCGTTAATCACGCCGCGACGCTGTATGAATTACGGGCGTTATCCTACGCCATCCGCGGGCCGCGGGCCATGTGGAGTTCACGCCTTTCTTTCGACGCGGTTCGGCGTCAGGCCTTTTTCTCCCAGCCGCCGCGCTCGCCCTGCTGCCAGTATTCCAGCGCATGGCCGGCGGCCTTGTAGTCGCGCCAGCGTTCGCGCGCGTCGGTGACGACGGCCTCATCGCGGCCGTCGAAGATCTCCGACACGCGCTCCCACTCCTGCGGCCGGCTGGCGCGCGCGCCGTCGGCGACGAACAGGAACTGCGCGCCGTTGGGATTCTCCTCGACATGGGTCAGCCAGATCGGCTGCCGGTCCGCGTTGCCGTCGCGCGCCGCGCCATGCGCCAGGAAGCTGTCCTCGCTATAGGTCCACAGATGCGCGTTGAGCGCCTCGACGCGCTCGGCCGAGCCCAGCAGCACCACCGCGCGCTTGCCCGCCTGCAAGGTGCGCTCGAGCAGGCGCGGCAGCACGTCCTCGATGCCGCCGCGCGTCAGATGGTAGAAGCGGACGTCGCTCAGCGATCAGCTCTCCAGATTGTCGGCGACGTACTGGTCGACCAGGCGCACGCCATAGGCCGTGGCGCCCTTGGGCGTGGTGTCGTCGCCCTTGCTCGACCACGCCGTGCCGGCGATGTCGATATGCGCCCAGGGCCGGTCGTTCTCGACGAAGCGCTTGAGGAACTGCGCGGCGCTGATCGAGCCGGCGTCGCGGCCGGTACCGACATTGCGCATGTCGGCGATGTCCGACGTCAGCAGCTTGTCGTAGGCGTCGCCCAGCGGCATGCGCCACAGCTTCTCGCCTACCTTGGCGCCGGCGTCGCGCAGCTTGTTGGAGAAATCCGTGTTGTTGCAGAACAGCCCGGCGCGCTCGTGGCCCAGCGCGATGATGATCGCGCCGGTCAAGGTCGAGAACTCGATCATCGCCCTGGGCGCGAACTTCTTCTGCGCGTAGGTCATCACGTCGCACAGCACGAGGCGGCCCTCGGCGTCGGTATTGATCACCTCGATGGTCTGGCCTGACATCGAGGTCACGACGTCGCCCGGGCGCTGCGCGTTGCCGTCAGGCATGTTCTCGACCAGGCCGATCAGGCCGACGACGTTGGCCTTCGCCTTGCGCCCGGCCAGCGCCATCATCGCGCCGGTGACGGCGCCGGCGCCGCCCATGTCCCACTTCATGTCTTCCATGCCGCCGGCGGGCTTGAGCGAGATGCCGCCGGTGTCGAAGCACACGCCCTTGCCGATGATGGCGAGCGGCTTGTCGCCGCGCTTGCCGCCCTCCCAGCGCATCACCACCATCTGCGATTCGCGCGCGCTGCCCTGGCCGACGCCGAGCAGCGAGCCCATGCCGAGCTTGCGCATCGCCGCCTCGCCCAGCACCTCGACCTTGACGCCGAGCTTGGTGAGCTGCCGCGCGCGCTGCGCGAAGCTCGCGGGATAGAGCACGTTGGGCGGCTCGCTCACCAGGTCGCGGGTGAGGAACACGCCATCGGCCACCGCCTTCAGGCCGGCGAACAGTTTGCGCGCGGCGGCGGCGTTCCTGGTCACGACCGTGACGCCGGCCACCGTCGGCTTGGCCTCGGGCTTCTCCTTGGTGCGGTACTTGTCGAAGCGGTAGGAGCGCAGCAGCGCGCCCATCGCCAGGCGCGCGGCGATCTCCTCGACCTTCAGCTTCGAGTCCGCCGGCGCGTCGACCAGCAGGGTGAGCTTCTTCTGCGCGGCACCATTGGCGTCGGCCAGCAGCGCGCCGCCGACGCCCTCGACGGTGCGCGGCCGCAAATCCTTGCCCTCGCCCAGACCGGCGACGGTCACGCGCGTGGCCGAAACGCCACGGGGCGCCAGCAACGCCATGATCTGGCCCTGTTTGCCGGTGAAACGACCGGCTGCCATGGCGGCGGCGATCGCGCCACCGACGGCCTTGTCGGTCGCGGCCGCCTGCGGCAGCAGCTTGCGCTCGGGCGTGGCGAAGACGGCCAGCCCGCCCGGTGACGACGGCGCGGACTCAACGAAGGCGATCTGCATGAGGCTCCCCGAACGACTGCGATGGTGGAATGCGGCGCACCTTGGCACGCGCCGCGCGGCCGGGTAAAGGGCTGCCCCACCGGTCGCGCCTAGGGCCGCGCGCGCTCGCGCCGCGTGGCGGGCCGGGTCGCCAACGGGTATAGTATTGGCGCGGACTGAACCGCCGACGACCGAGGTGCATGGTGCGCTTGCCGAGACTGCTGACGCTTCTGGCCGTGATGGCCGGGCTGTGCGCCCTGCCGACGGCGGTTCCCGCCCAGGACTCCTATCGCATCATCGCCAACGTCAACTCGCAGGGCATCACCCAGTACGAGCTGAACCAACGCATCAAGCTCACCATGCTGTCCTCGCGCATCGCCGACACGCCGGCCAACCGAGCGCAGGTCCAGCGCCAGGTGCTGCGCCAGATGATCGACGAGCGCATCCAGGTCGACGAGGCGCTGCGCTCGCAGATCAAGCCGACGCCTGACGAGGTCAGGGAACGTGTCCAGCAGCTCGAACAGGCCAACCGCATGCCGCCGGGCGGCATCGAGCAGGCCCTGCGCGGCTCCGGCATCGATATGTCGGTGCTGAGAAGCCAGATCGAGGCCAACATCGTCTGGGGCAAGCTGGTGCGGCGCAAGGTGCGCGGCACGATCGACGTCACCGACGCCGAGATCGACGAGGTGCTGAACCAGCTCCGGCGCAATGTCGGCAAGTCGGAGCACCGTGTCGCCGAGATCTTCCTCGCCGTCGACCGGCCCGACCAGGCCGACGAGGCGCTGCGCAACGCCCAGCGCATCCTCGAGCAGATCCGCGTCGGCACGCCCTTCGCGGTCATGGCCCAGCAATTCTCGCAGGCCGCCTCGGCGTCCACCGGCGGCGATCTCGGCTGGATCCTGCCCGGCCAGCTCGATCCCGCGCTGGAGGCGGCGATCGCTCGACTGCAGCCCGGCCGCGTTGTCGACCAGCCGGTGCGCACGGCCAGCGGCTGGCACATCCTGGCGCTTGTCGACCGGCGCACCTTCGGCGCCGCCGCCAGCGCCAATCCGGCCGAGATCCGCATCGACGTCGTGCAGCTGCTGCTGCCGCTGCCGCAAAACGCCAGCAACGACGAGGTCGAGCGCAGCAAGGCGGAGGCGCAGAAGATCATGGCCCAGGTCGGCAAATGCGCCGATCTGCGCGCCGCGGCGGCGCGCACGCGCGGCGCCACCACCAGCGACAGGGAGAAGCTGCGCGTCGGCGACCTGCCGCCCAACGTCGCACAGCAGGTCATCTCGACTCCGATCGGCCGCGCCATCGGCCCGTTCGCGGTGCAGGGCGCGATCCAGATCATCTCGGTCTGCAGCAAGGAAGGCGACGGCGGCTTGCCCAGCCGCGACGCCATCCAGCAGCAGATCCTCAGCGGCAAGCTCGAAGGCGCGGCGCGCCGTTACATGCGCGACCTGCGGCGCGCCGCGATCATCGACGTGCGCGGATAGGCCATGCCCGCGACCGCGCCCGTCGCCGTCACCATGGGCGAGCCGGCGGGCATCGGCGGCGAGTTGACGCTCAAGGCCTGGCTGGCGCGGCGCGCGGCGCCTGAGGCGACACCGTTCTTCGCCATCGACGATCCACAGCGCCTGGACGCGACGGCGCGACGGCTGGGCCTCGATGTCGCCATCCGGCCGATCGCGGCGCCGGCCGAGGCGGCGGCGATCTTCCCAAACGCCCTGCCCGTCCTGTCGCAGCCCCTCGCCGTCCCGTGCGAACCGGGCCGGCCCGACGCGCGCAACGCACAGCCGGCGATCGACAGCATCACCCGCGCGGCGCGCCTGGCGCGCGACGGCGCGGCGGCGGCGCTGGTGACCAATCCGGTGCAGAAGAAGGTGCTGCAGGACGGCGGCTTCCGGCACCCCGGCCATACCGAGTACCTCGCCGAGCTGGGCGGCGACGCCGGCCGGCCGGCCTCCGTCGTGATGATGCTGGCGTGCCGGGAGCTGCGGGTCGTGCCGGTGACCATCCATGTCTCGCTGCGCCGCGCGGTCGAGCTCTTGAGCGTCGATTTGATCGTCGAGACGGCGCGCGTCACCGTCGCCGGCTTGCGCCGCGACCTGGCGCTCAGCGCGCCGCGCCTCGCCGTGGCCGGGCTGAACCCGCACGCCGGCGAGGACGGCACGATGGGCGACGAGGAGCTGCGCATCGTCAAGCCGGCCGTCGAGCGCCTGCGCGCCGAGGGCATGGATGTGCGCGGGCCGCTGCCGCCCGACACCATGTTCCACGCCCAGGCGCGCGCGACCTACGACGTGGCGCTGTGCATGTATCACGACCAGGCGCTGATCCCGCTCAAGACCATCGACTTCGCCGGTGGCGTCAACGTCACGCTTGGCCTGCCCTTCATCCGCACCTCGCCCGATCACGGCACGGCGCTGGATATCGCCGGCACCGGGCGCGCCGATCCGACCAGCTTCCTGGCCGCGCTCGACATGGCGGCCGACATGGCGCGCCGGCGCCGTGCCTGACGATCCGCTGGCGGCCCTGCCGCCGCTACGGGAGGTGATCGCGCGCCACGAGCTGGCGGCGCGCAAGGCGTTGGGCCAGCACTTCCTGCTCGACGGCAACCTCACAGACCGCATCGCGCGCGCCGCCGGCGACCTCGCCCAGGGCACGACCATCGAGGTCGGGCCCGGCCCGGGCGGGCTGACGCGCTCGCTTCTGCGGGCGGGCGCGCGCCGGGTGGTGGCGATCGAGCGCGACCGCCGCGCCGTCTCCGCCCTGGCCGACCTCGCCGCCGCCTTCCCCGACCGGCTGGAGGTGCGCCAGGGCGACGCCCTGGCGATCGACCTGGCCGGGCTGGGCGAGACGCCGCGGCGCATCGTCGCCAACCTGCCCTACAACGTCGCCACGCCGCTGCTGATCGGCTGGCTGCGCCAGGCCCGGGCCTTCGAGTCGCTGACCCTGATGTTCCAGAAGGAGGTCGTCGAGCGCCTGGCCGCCAAGCCCCGATCCAAGGCCTACGGACGCCTGTCCGTCCTGACCCAGCACGTCTGTGAGGTCACACCGCTGTTCGACATCGCCGCCTCCGCCTTCGTGCCGCCGCCCAAGGTCGTCTCCAGCGTTGTGCGACTGCGGCCGCGGCCCGAGGTCACGGGCGACCTCTCCCGGCTCGAGGCCGTGACGGCCGCCGCCTTCGGCCAGCGCCGCAAGATGCTGCGCAGCAGCCTGAAGGGCGCGTTTGACGATCCCGAGGCCGTCCTGGGCCGGCTCGGCCTGTCACCCACCGCCCGGGCCGAGGAGCTGGCGGTCGACGACTTCGTGCGGCTGGCGCAATCAAGCTGATTTTGTCGCGCTCCCGCGGCTGGCGACATCGCCGCAATTTCTTGCCATCACAGTTCAAATTTGGTAAATATACCAATGATATCGTTATAAATTCATAGTTCAGGCTTGATTTCCATGTCACTTGCCTCAGCCGATCCGGCGGTCGCCGCCGTCGGCGCCTATCCGACCCATTCGCCATCGCTGCCCTTGGGGCACCGCCTCGCCAGCCTGGTCGAGGCGACCATCAAGCTGTTCTTCTCGCGCCGCTTCGCCACCTTCATCGTGTTCGGCGGCTTGGCCGCGGTGGTCAACCTCGGCGTCGGCAAGATGCTGTATTCGGTGCCCTCACTCGCCGCCGTCGTGCCCTACTGGCTGGCGGTGGCGGCTGGCGCGCTGAGCGGCCTGGCGGTCAATTTCACCCTCAACTACACCTTCAACTTCAAGTATGGCGGCCGTCCGGCCGGCGCCCAGCTGCGCACCTTCATCGTCGTCGCGCTAGGCGGTGGCGTGCTGATGGTGCTGATCGCCCACGCCCTGGTCTGGTTCGCTGGCCAGGTCGGCCTGACCGAGCCGCTGCGCGTGGCGGGCATGACGCTGCAGATCGGCTTCATCGCCCACGTGATCGCCACCGGCGTGCTGACGTTCTACTCGTTCGCCGCGCACAGCCTGTTCTCCTTCAACGTCGGCCTGCGCGCTCGTCTCAAGAGCGCCTTCCCCGCCGCCGCGCGGGTTCAGCGCACGACGTAAAGCCGATATCCCGATTTGGCATCCAACGGCCGCTCGACCAGCCAGTCAGGCGGCCGTCCATCTTTTAAGGCCGCCGCGAAGGTCCCGGGCTTCACCCGGTCCCTGGCGCAAATCAGCACCGCCGTCGCGCCGGTCGCGGCGAAGCTCGCCGGCATGGCGCCGCCGAATGTCATCTCATCGAAGGCATCCACGCTGCGGATGATCTGGCGCTCGGCGCGGTGATAGGGCCCGCCGACGGTGATCACGCGCGTGAAGTACAGGACCTCCGGCGCGTCGCTGATGGGCGCCAGCACGATCCGGCCAGCCAGCGGCGCGAGCTCGTGCCGCAGCGGCCGCGGATCGCAGACCTGGCCCTGCCGCTCCGCCCTGTCGGGCGGCATCAGCGATGACAGCACGTACGGGCCGAGCAGCAGGCCGATCCATGCCGCCACCAGCGCCAGAAGCCACGCGCGCGCCGCCTCGTGGCGCGAGACGATCTCCACCACCACGCCCAGCGCCACGACCGCGGCGAGCTCGAGATACATCGCGAAGCGGATGTGCTTGACGCCGAGGTAAAGCAGGAAGGCCGCGAAGACAACCAGCAGCAGCGTCATCGGCGTGCGCCTGCGCCACAGCAGCACGCCCAGCGACGCCGCGAGCACCAGCGCCGGCATGACGATCAGCAGCGCGAGGTTTCCCGGCGACGTCGCCGGCTGCAACTCCGCGACGTGCCGCCAGACGCGTTCGGCAGCCTCGGGCGACAGGATGCCACCGCGGCCCCGGGCGACACCCCCGTAGTACAACGCCCAGGCCACCACGGGCGTGGCGAGGGTCGCCCCGGCCAGGATCGACGCCAGCCAAGGCGACGCCACCGCCGGCGTGAACCGGCGCAGCACCAGCGGCACGACGAGCATGCCCGCGGCAAGCTCGACAAAGGGTACCGACAGGCGGTCGATCTCGACGGCGAAGCGACCGCCGGCGGGCGGATCGATCAGCCAGGCGAACAGCATCATGGCGAGATGGCCGCCGGCGAAAGCCAGCGCACGCGGCCCGACGCGTCGTTCGGCCTCGACGTCGCACAAGGCGGCGATAGCCCAGGCGAAGGGCATAAGCGACAGCGCCTCGGGACTGATCCATCCGCCCACCCCGCCCAGCGCGCCAGCCACGGCCGCGGGCATCAGCCCGCGCCCGCCCGTGCCGGCGACATAGGCGAGCGCCGGCATGATCACGGCGATCGCCGCCAACACGACGTGATGATCGGCGCGGCCGAAGGCGCCATAAGCGACGATGCCCGGCGCCAGCGCCGCCAGCACCGCCGCCGTGATCGCATGCCGGCCGCTGCCGGCCGCCAGGCGCACCGCCTGGAACGCGGCTAGCGCCACCATCACCGTGCTGAGCGGGCCGATCGCCGCGCCAGCCAGCCGCAGCGCTTCGTTGAGCGGAAAAAACAGCCGCAGCGGCAACGCGAGCAACAGGATCAACCCATCGAGCAGGTGCGTCCAATGCAGCGGAATGTCGAGCCCGCTATTGTCGCGCGGCGTGTGATGCAGCGCGCGGCCGGCCTCGACCATGGCCTCGATGCGGCTCACCCGGGCATAGGAATCGGTGTCGATCAGCTTGCCGTCGAAGACGCCCTGCAAATTGCCCGCCACCATCGACGTGGCGGCGCAGGCCAGGATGATGGCCACCACCAGCAGGGTGGAGGGACCGGGCGGGGCGGTGGGGTGACTCTGATCGGTGGACACAAGTCCTAGTATGGCGGCAAGCTGCCAACCTCCGCATCTGGATTTTCCGCCACGGGGCTTGCTATTTTGAACGGCGTTCAATATATTGCCCACCAGCGTCGATATCGACGCGGGAGATGAACATGCGGTGGCTTAGGGCGATCGCCTTCAATGCCTTCTACTGGTCGCTGACGATCACCGCGGCCTTCGCCTGCACCGTGCTGCTGATCCTGCCGCTGCGTGATCCGCTGCGCTTCATCATGCTGCACTGGGCGCGCGCCGTGCTCTGGGGCATGCGCGCCTTCGGCGGCATGCAAATCGACGTGCGCGGCCGCGAGCACCTGCCGACCAAAGGTCCCGCCCTGATCGCCAGCAAGCACCAGAGCGAATGCGACGGCATCCTGCTCGCCGCCCTGGTCAAGGACATCGCCTTCGTGGCGATGAAGGAGCTGTTCTCCTGGCCGCTGATCGGGCCGATCCTCTATCGCCTGCAGATGGTGCGCGTCGACACCTGCGGCGGCGAGCGCGAGCGGCGCAACCTGGCGCATTTCTGCCGCCGCGCCTTCGACAACGGCCGAATCATCGCGATCTATCCCGAGGGCCATCTGATGCCGATCGGCCAGAAGGAGCGCTATCGCACCGGCATCTATTACCTGTCGCGCGACCTCAACCTGCCGGTGACGCCGGTGGCGCTGAGCGTCGGTCTGCTGTGGAGTCGGTGGCAGCTCTGGAAGCGCCCGGGCCGCGCCGCGATCCAGTTCCTGCCGCCGATCCCGCCCTCGCCGGACAAGGACGCCTTCATGGCGCGGCTGGAGGACGAGATCGAGCGCGCGACGGCGGCGCTGGTGGCCGAGGCCACCGGCCAGCCGATGCAGCTCGCCCGCTACGTGCCCCGCTCGCCGCCGCGGCCGCCCAAGGAAGTCGGCGCCGCCCCCTTTACAACACCTTGATCCGGTTCCTAGATTTGCCACGACAGTAGCGGCGGGCCGACCGGGGGAGAGGCCAGACCGCCAAGCGCGAGGACGACCATGATCCTGGCGAAAGGTTTACGACGACTGATCCGGACCGGCTCGATGACCCTCGTCGACGCCACGGGCGCCGTGCATCGCATCGACAGCGGCGTGCCGGGCCCCGATGTGACAGTTCGGCTGCATGATCGCTCCCTGCACCGCAAGCTGGCGCTCAATCCGCGCCTGCGCGTCGGCGAGGCGTATATGGATGGCGGGCTGACGGTCGACGACGGGCGCCTCTACGACTTCCTCGATCTGCTCGGCCTCAACATGGCCGATCTCGAAGCGCATCCGCTGGTCTCGGTGAAGATGCTCTTCGAGCGCGTCGTGCGGCTGCTCGGCCAGTACAATCCCGTCGGCCGCGCGCAGCGCAACGTCGCGCATCACTACGACCTCAACGGCGCGCTCTACGACACCTTCCTCGACGCCGACCGCCAGTACTCCTGCGCCTATTTCCGCACGCCGCAGGACACGCTGGAGCAGGCGCAGGCGGCGAAGAAGGCGCACATCATCGCCAAGCTGCTGATCGAGCCCGGACACAAGGTGCTCGACATCGGCTCGGGCTGGGGCGGGCTCGCCCTGCAGATCGGCCGCGACGCCGGCGCCGACGTCACCGGCGTCACGCTCTCGGTCGAGCAGCACGCCGCCTCGAGCAGGCGCGCGCTGGAAGCCGGCATGGCCGACCGCGTGCGCTTCAAGCTGCTCGACTACCGGAAAGAGAGCGGCACCTATGACCGCATCGTTTCGGTCGGCATGTTCGAGCATGTCGGCCTGCCGCATTACCGGGAGTTCTTCACCAAGGTGAAGTCGCTGCTCGCCGAGGACGGCGTCATGCTGCTGCACTCGATCGGCACCATGGGGCCGCCGGGCACGCAGAACCCGTGGATCCGCAAGTACATCTTCCCCGGCGGCTACACGCCCTCCCTGTCCGAAGTGCTGCGCGCCATCGAGCATGTCGGGCTCTACGTCACCGACATCGAGATCCTGCGCCTGCACTACGCCGAGACCTTGAAGCATTGGCGCCAGCGCTTCATGGCCAACCGCGACCGCGTCAAGGCGATGGCCGGCTTCGACGACCGCTTCTGCCGCATGTGGGAATTCTATCTCGCCGCCGCCGAGATGAGCTTCCGGCGCATGGGCCAGATGGTCTTCCAGCTCCAGCTCACCAAGAAGCCGACCTCGGTGCCGCAGACGCGCGACTACATGTTCGACGGCGAACGCGGCGCCGGGCTGTCGGTGGCGGCGGCGTAGTCAACCGGAACATTCAGGGGCCGCCACCGGGCTTATGCGCGTGTTGCACGGGATGATTTCCGCCGCGCGCATTTGCTTCATGCCAGCGGCGCGCCACATCGTTAGGGTCCGCCGATGGCTGAGACCTCCAATGTCACCCCTCTTCCCGGCAGCGGCGACCAACGCTTCCGCGAGCCGCCGCACAATTTCGAGGCGGAACAGGCGCTGCTGGGCGCGATCCTGGTCAACAACTTCGCCTACAACAGGGTTTCCGACTTCCTCAAGCCCGAGCACTTCGCCGATCCGCTGCACGGGCGGATCTTCGAGGCCGCCGCCCGGCTGATCGAACGCAACCAGGTCGCCACGCCGGTGACGCTCAAGCCGTTCTTCGAGCGAGAGGAGTCGCTGCAGCAAGCCGGTGGCGCCGCCTATCTCGCCAGGCTGGCGGGCGCGGCGATCAGCATCATCGACGCCGCCGACTACGGCCGGCAAATCCACGACCTCTTCCTGCGCCGCCAGCTGATCGACGTCGGCGAGACCATGGTCAACGGCGCCTTCGCGCCCGATGTCGAGGAGCCGGCGACCAGCCAGATCGAGCAGGCCGAGAAGAAGCTCTACGACCTCGCCACCGCCGGCCAGATCGAAGGTGGCTTCAAGCCCTTCGGCTCGGCGCTGGCCGAGGCAGTGGAGATGGCCGAGTCGGCCTACAAGCGCGAGGGCGGGCTCACTGGCGTCGCCTCCGGGCTGGGCGCACTCGACCAGCTGCTGGGCGGCCTGCACAAATCCGACCTGATCGTGCTCGCCGGCCGGCCCTCGATGGGCAAGACGGCGCTGGCGACCAACATCGCCTTCCACGCCGCCAAGCAGTATCGCGAGGAATTCGACGCCGATGGCCGCGCCCAGGCGGTCGACGGCGCTGTGGTCGGCTTCTTCTCGCTGGAGATGTCGGCCGAGCAGCTCGCCACCCGCATCCTCGCCGAGCAGGCGTTGGTGAGCTCGGAGAAGATCCGCCGCGGCGAGCTCAACGCGCACGACTTCAACAGCGTGCTGACGCGCAGCCGCGAGCTGCAGATGGTGCCGCTGTTCATCGACGACACGCCGGGCCTGACGGTGCAGGCGTTGCGCACCCGCGCGCGCCGCCTGAAGCGCCAGCACGGGCTGGGCATGATCGTGGTCGACTACCTGCAGCTGCTGCAGGGCGCCGGCCGCGGCCGCGACACCAACCGCGTGCAGGAGATCTCGGAGATCACCCGCGGCCTGAAGACGCTGGCCAAGGAACTCGACGTGCCCGTCGTTGCGCTCTCGCAGCTCAGTCGCGCCGTCGAGCAGCGCGAGGATAAACGGCCTCAATTGGCCGATCTGCGTGAGTCGGGATCGATCGAGCAGGACGCCGACGTGGTGATGTTCGTCTTCCGCGAGGAGTACTATCTCTCGCGATCCGAACCGACGCGCCGCGGCGAGGAAAGCGACGAGCGCTTCAACGACCGTCACGACGCCTGGAAGCAGCGCTGCGAGCAGTCCTACGGCAAGGCCGAGGTGATCGTCGCCAAGCAGCGCCACGGACCGACCGGCATCGTGCGCCTGAGCTTCGAGGGCGAGTTCACCAAGTTCGGCAACCTCTCGGCCGACGACAGCTACGGCAGCATACAGGAATAGGAGGATCGGGCGGGTGGCGAGCGACGTGGAGAGATTGGCGCGCGCCGCGGCGTTCGCCGCCGAGAAGCACACCGGCCAGCTGCGCAAGGGCGAGGCCGGCGAGCCCTACGTCAATCACGTCATCGAGGTCGCCGAGGTGCTGGCGCGCGCCAGCGGCGGCCGCGACATCGAGCTGGTGATCGGCGGCCTGTTGCACGACACGATCGAGGACACCGGCGCCACCCACGCCGAGGTCGCGGCGATCTTCGGCGTGGTGATCGCCGATCTCGTGGCCGAGGTCACCGACGACAAGTCGTTGCCCAAGGCCGAGCGCAAGCGGCTGCAGGCGCTGCATGCCCCGCACAAATCGCCGCGCGCCAAGCAGCTCAAGCTCGCCGACAAGACGTCGAATTTGCGCGCGCTGGCGAGCAGCCCGCCGGCCGATTGGCCGCTGACGCGCCAACGCGAATACGTCGACTGGGCGCGCTCGGTCGCCGCCGGCCTGCGCGGCGCCAACGCCTGGCTGGAGGAACAGTTCGACCAGGCCGCCGCCGAAGCCGAGCGGGCGATCGCGGGGCGTCAATAGACTCCTTCTCCCCGCGAAGGCGGGGAGAAGGAACGTTGATCCCTTCCCTCTCTTCCCGCATACGTTCGCCCTGATGTCCCTGCCCCCCGAGTCCCGCCGCGCCGGGGCGATCCTGACCGTCGATCTCGACGCGGTGGCCGCCAATTGGCGCCTGCTGCGCGATCTCGGGCGCGCCCAGGGCAGGCCGGTGGACTGCGCCGCCGTGCTCAAGGCCGACGCCTACGGGCTGGGCGCCGCCCCGGTCGGTCGCAGGTTGTGGGCCGAGGGCTGCCGCTCCTTCTTCGTCGCGCATATCGACGAGGGCATCGCGCTGCGCGCCGCCCTGCCCGAGGCCTGGATCTGCGTGCTCAACGGTCTGCCGTCCGGCACCGACATGGACCTGGTCGAGCATCGCCTGGTGCCGGCGCTCAACGATCTGGGCCAGGTCTCGGCCTGGCGCTCCTGCGCCCAGCGCGTCGTGCAGCCGCTCGACGCGGTGATCCATCTCGATACCGGCATGAACCGGCTGGGCCTCAATCCCGACGAGGCGATGCTGCTGGCCAACGACCGCATGCGCTTGCGCGGCCTGCGGCTCGCGCTGCTGATGAGCCACCTGGTGTCCTCGGAGCGGCCGGCCGACACCATCAACCGCGCCCAGCTCGAGCGCTTCCGGCAGTTCGTCGGGCGCATGCCCGGCGCGCCGGTCTCGCTGGCCAATTCCTCCGGAATCTTCCTCGGGCCCGACTACCATTTCGATCTGATGCGTCCGGGCGCGGCGCTCTACGGCATCAACCCGACGCCCGACGCCGCCAACCCGATGCGGCCGACCGTGGCGCTGATGGCCCGCAT
>CAYTFW010000023.1:0-28088 GCA_964437145.1 uncultured Rhizobiaceae bacterium | reverse complement strand
GGTCCGGCAAATTGAAGCCATGGCCGGCGTTGGCTATAACCACGAGTGGCGGTCGGGACGGCCGACGCGCATCGCCGTCGTGGCCGCCGGATACGCCGACGGCTATATGCGATCGTTGGGCAATCGTGGTGAAGTCGCGGTCGAAGGGCACAAGGCGAAAGTCGTCGGACGAGTCTCGATGGATCTCCTGACAATCGATGTCACCGACCTGCCCGAGGGGCTCGCGGTCCCCGGCGGCTTCGTCGAGCTGATCGGCCCCAACCTGCCGCCCGACGCGGTGGCCGAGGCCGCGCGCACCAACGGCTACGAGATCCTGACCAGCCTCGGCGCGCGCTATCACCGGATCTACAGCGGAGCCGCTTCGTGAACGTTCCGCTGGTCACCGTCCTCGGGCGCATGACGCTGTCGTTCCTAGCGCTGACCGGCGCGGTGACGGCGTTCGCCACGCGCGCCCTGCTGCATTGCATCGAGCCGCCCATCTACCGCCGCCAGATTCTCCGTCAGATGCTGGAGATCGGCTACTACTCGCTGCCCGTCGTCGGGCTGACCGCGATCTTCACCGGCATGGTGCTGGCGCTGCAGAGCTATACCGGCTTCGCGCGCTTCTCGGCCGAGAGCGCGATTCCCAACGTCGTCGTCGTCTCGCTCACCCGCGAGCTGGGTCCGGTGCTGGCCGGGCTGATGGTCGCCGGCCGGGTCGGCGCGGCGATGGCCGCCGAAATCGGCACCATGCGCGTCACCGAGCAGATCGACGCGCTCACCACGCTGTCGACCGAGCCCTTCAAGTACCTGATCGCGCCGCGCATCATCGCCGCGGTGGTGACCTTGCCGCTGCTGGTGCTGGTGGCCGACGCCATCGGCATCCTCGGCGGCTACCTGGTGGGCGTCTACAAGCTCGACTTCAACGAGCAGAGCTACCTGCGCAACACCATCGACTTCCTGCAGGTCATGGACGTCGTCTCCGGCCTGGTGAAGGCCGCGGTGTTCGGTTTCTTGATCGCCCTGATGGGCTGCTATCACGGCTATCACTCGCGCGGCGGCGCGCAAGGCGTGGGTGCCGCGACCACCAACGCCGTGGTCTCGGCCTCGATCCTGATCCTGACCGCCAACTACCTCATCACCGAGCTGTTCTTCGCCCGCTGATCATGGCCGCCCCCCGCATCGTCATCCGCGGACTGCGCAAATCCTTCGGCCGCAAGAAGGTGCTCGACGGCATCGACGTCGAGGTCGGCGTCGGCCAGTCGCTGGTCGTCATCGGCGGCTCGGGTTCGGGCAAGTCGGTGCTGCTGAAATGCATCCTGGGCCTCATCGAGCCCGATTCCGGTTCGATCCGCATCGACGGCGAGGAGACCGTGGGGCTATCGCGCACCGACCGCGCCCGCGTCATGCGCAAGTTCGGCATGCTGTTCCAGGGCGGCGCGCTGTTCGATTCGCTGAAGGTCTGGGAGAACGTCGCCTTCGGCCCGATCCAGAGCGATCACATCCCGGAGGACGAAGCCAAGGAGATCGCGCTCGCCAAGCTGGGCGCCGTCGGCCTGACGCCCGATGTCGGCGAGCTCAGGCCGGCCGAGCTGTCGGGCGGCATGCAGAAGCGCGTGGCGCTGGCGCGCGCCATCGCGCGCGAACCGGAGATCATCTTCTTCGACGAGCCGACCACCGGGCTCGATCCGATCATGTCCGACGTGATCAACGAGCTGATCGTGCAGTGCGTGAGGCAGCTCGGCGCCTCGACCATCTCGATCACCCACGACATGGCGAGCGCGCGCAAGATCGGCGACCGCATCGCCATGCTCTACGAGGGCCGCCTGATCTGGCAGGGCCCGGTCGCCGACATCGACCATTCCGGCGACGCCCATGTCGACCAGTTCATCCACGGCCGCGCCGAAGGCCCGATCCGGATGCAGGTGACGAAGGGTTGAACGGTCGGGGCGCGCCACTCCAGTGGCGCGTCAACGAAAAAAACCGCGCCACTGGAGTGGCGCGCCCCCAGAGTTAAACTGAACACCATGGCCAAGCCCCTGCGTTCCTTCACCTGCCAGTCCTGCGGCGCCGTCACGGCGAAGTGGGCGGGCAAATGCGAGTCGTGCGGGGCGTGGAACTCAATCGTCGAGGAGGCGCCGTCAGGCGCCGCCGCGGGCTCGCCGCTGGCGCGTGGCGGCGGCGGCAAGGGAAGGAAGATCGAGTTCGCGGCGCTGACCGGGTCCTCGCCGCAGCCGCCCCGGCATGTCACCGGGATCGGCGAGTTCGATCGGGTGTGCGGTGGTGGATTGGTGGCCGGATCGGCGCTGCTGATCGGTGGCGATCCCGGGATCGGCAAGTCGACCTTGCTGCTGCAGGCGGCGGCGGCGCTGGCCAAGGGCGGCGTCAGCTGCGCGTATTTCTCCGGCGAGGAGGCGATGGACCAGGTGCGCCTGCGCGCGGCGCGGCTGGGGCTGGCCGAGGCGCCGGTGCTGCTGGCGGCCGCCACGTCGGTGCGCGACATCGTCGCGACGCTCGAAGCGCGCGACGGGCCACAGGTGGCGGTGATCGATTCGATCCAGACCATGCATCTGGACACCGTCGATTCGAGCCCGGGCACGGTCACGCAGGTGCGTTCGTCCGCGCAGGCCCTGATCGAGCTGGCCAAAAGGCGCGGCGTCACGGTGCTGCTGGTCGGCCACGTCACCAAGGAAGGCGCCATCGCCGGCCCGCGCGTGCTCGAGCACATGGTCGACACCGTGCTCTATTTCGAGGGCGAACGCGGGCATCAGTTCCGCATCCTGCGCGCGGTCAAAAACCGCTTCGGCCCGACCGACGAGATCGGCGTCTTCGAAATGTCCGATCGCGGCCTGACCGACGTCGCCAATCCTTCGGCCCTGTTCCTCGCCGAGCGCCGTGGCGCGGTGAGCGGCGCCTGCGTCTTCGCCGGCGTCGAGGGCACGCGCCCGCTGCTGGTCGAGATCCAGGCGCTGGTCGCCCCCTCCTCCTTCGCCACGCCGCGCCATGCCGTGGTCGGCTGGGATTCCGGTCGGCTGGCCATGGTGATCGCCGTGCTGGAGGCGCGCTGCGGCGTCTCGGTCGGCCCCAACGACGTCTATCTCAATGTCGCTGGTGGGCTGCGCATCAACGAGCCGGCCGCCGACCTCGCCGTCGCCGCCGCGCTGCTCTCCTCGCTGGCCGACGAGCCGGTGCCCTCCGACGTCGTGGTGTTCGGCGAGATCGGCCTGGGCGGCGAGGTGCGCGCCGTGGGCCAGCGCGAGGCCCGGCTGAAGGAGGCCGCCAAGCTGGGCTTCCAGCGCGCCTTGCTGCCCCCTCTCGCGACGACATCTGGCCGCGCCTCGGCCGAGAGCATCCGCGTTGACGAAATCGGCCATCTGTCCGACCTTGTGGCCCGACTTCGTCCCGGCGGCCATCAGGCGCGGCGGCACCTCCGGAAAACCGAGACCTGATCAGGCATGGACTCGCTAGGCATCACCCCCGCGGATATCGGGGCGCTCGGACTGTTGATCTTCGCGGGCGCCATGGGCCTGTCGAGCGGCTTCATCCACTCCGTGCTGTTCATCGGCTCGTGGGTCGTGGCCGGCACCGGCGCCTGGCGGCTGACGCCCTCGCTGCAGCCGGAGGTGCAGAAATACGTCGCCTCCGAGCAGATCGCCTATTTCACCACCCTGCTCGGGACCTTCGTCGTGCTGCTGATCGTGCTGACCCTGGTGGCCAGCGCCATCGGCCGGATGGTGCGCGGCAGCCTTATCCGTATACCGGACAAGGTCATCGGCATGGCCTTCGGGGTGGTCTGCGGCGTGATCGTCCTGGCCACGGCCTTCCTGCTCTACACCTACATCGTCAAGCCGGTGACCCTGCCGCCGATCATCGCCGACGCTCGACTCTTCCCGCTGGTCAAGGAGGCGGCCGAGATGATCGAGCCGCAGCTGCCGGAATCCTTCAAGACCCGGGCCCAGCGCATGACGCCCTCCAAGACCCCCGACCCGGCCGCCGCCCCGCCCGATCCTGCGACAACGCCGCCAGGAACACCCCCACCGGCGCCCGCGAATCCCGCTGGTACCCCCAAGCAATAGGAGTATAAGGACGCACCCTTCTTAACGCCGGTGTAACACCGGCGGCAGCGCGGAGAATCGATCGTGCAGGTGGGACTTCCCCGCAGTACGAACCCTTTCGACGACGACAAGCTGCGCGAAGAATGCGCGATCTTCGGCATCTATGGCTCGCCCGATGCCTCCGCGCACACGGCGCTGGGCCTGCACGCTTTGCAGCATCGCGGCCAGGAAGCCACCGGCATCGTCTGCTACGACGGCCAGCACTTCCACCAGCACCGCGATCTCGGCCTGGTCGGCGAGGTCTTCGACAAGCCCGAGGTGATGCGCAAGCTCAAGGGCTACGCCGCCATCGGCCACAACCGCTACTCGACGACCGGCGACACGGTGCTGCGCAACGTGCAGCCGATCTTCGCCGATTTCGATTTCGGCGGCCTGGCGATCGCCCATAACGGCAACCTCACCAACGCCTACCTGCTGCGCAAGGACCTGGTGCGCCGCGGCTGCCTGTTCCAGTCGACCATGGACACCGAGGTCATCAATCACCTGATCTCGCGTTCCAACTACTCGACCGTGGTCGACCGGCTGATCGACGCGCTCAGCCAGGTCAAGGGCGCCTACTCGCTGGTGATGCTCACCAATGACGGGCTGATCGGCGTGCGCGATCCCCTGGGCGTGCGTCCGCTGGTGCTGGGCAAGCTCGACGACGCCTGGATCCTCAGCTCGGAGACGTGCGGTCTGGACATCATCGGCGCGCGCTTCGTGCGCGACGTCGAGCCGGGTGAGATCGTCATCGCCGGCAAGGACGGTTTGAAATCGATCAAGCCCTTCACCAAGGCCAAGCGCCGCTTCTGCATCTTCGAGCACATCTACTTCGCGCGGCCCGACAGCCGCGTCGAGGGGTTAGGCGTCTACGACGTGCGCAAGCGCATCGGCATGGAACTGGCCAAGGAAAGCCACGTGCCGGCCGACATCATCGTGCCGGTGCCCGACTCCGGCGTGCCGGCGGCGATGGGCTACGCCCAGCAGGCCGGCATCCCCTTCGAGCTCGGAATCATCCGCAACCACTATGTCGGACGTACCTTCATCGAGCCGGCCGACCACATCCGCCATCTCGGCGTGCGGCTGAAGCACAACGCCAACCGCGCCACCATCGAGGGCAAGCGCGTCATCCTGGTCGACGATTCGATCGTGCGCGGCACCACCTCGGTGAAGATCGTCGCCATGGTGCGCGCCGCCGGCGCGCGCGAGGTGCATATGCGCATCGCCGCGCCGCCGACCACGGACTCCTGCTACTACGGCGTCGATACGCCGGAGCGCGACAAGCTGCTCGCCGCGCGGCTCGACGTCCAGGGCATGGCCAAGTTCATCGGCGTCGACTCGCTGGCTTTCGTGTCGATGAACGGCCTCTACCGCGCCGTCGGCGAGCCCGGCCGCAACGCCGCCGACCCGCGCTTCTGCGACGCCTGCTTCACCGGCGACTACCCGATCTCGCTCGACGACCGCGACGGGCCGGAGGAGCGCCAGCTCTCCCTGCTCACCGAATCGGCGTGAGTCGGATGCTCGGCGTATCTGTCATCCCGAGCGCAGCGAGGGATCCAGGCAGCCTTCCTGGATTCCTCGCTACGCTCGGAATGACAGAAGCCGCTGCCTCTCCCGCCAGGGCGCGGTAGATGGCCACCAAACGCCTCGCCGGCCGCCTCGCGCTGGTCACCGGCGCCTCGCGCGGCATCGGCGCGGCGGTGGCCAAGCTCTTCGCCCGCGAAGGCGCGCATGTCGTCGCCGTGGCGCGTACCGTGGGCGGGCTCGAGGCGCTCGACGATGCGATCAAGGCCGCGGGCGGCGAAGCGACGCTGGTGCCGCTCGACCTCGCCGACGGCGCCGGCATCGACCGCCTGGGCGCCGCCCTACACGGCAAGTTCGGCAAGCTCGACATCGTGGTCGGCAACGCCGCGATGCTGGGCGTGCTCTCGCCGGTCGGCCACATCGACCCGCCGCTGTTCGAGCGCACGCTGGCGCTCAACGTCACCGCCAATTACCGCCTGATCCGCTCGCTCGACCCGCTGCTGCGGCTGTCCGATTCCGGCCGCGCGATCTTCGTGACGTCAGGGGCGTCCAAGCACGCGATCCCCTATTGGAGCCTCTACTGCGCCACCAAGGCGGCGCTGGAATCGCTGGTGCTGTGCTACGCCGCCGAGGTCGCGAGCACCAAGGTGCGCGTCAACCTGATCAACCCCGGCCCGACCCGCACCAAGATGCGCGCCGAGGCGTTCCCTGGCGAGGACCCGATGGGCCTGCCGACGGCCGACGCCATCGCCGAGGCGTTCCTGCCGCTGGCCGAGGCGCGCTGCGCGTTGCATGGCACCTGGGTCGCGGCCGACGAGTGGCTGAAGGGCCGCACAGCGGCGCGGCACTGAAGCGCTCTCGGCCGTGCCGGGCTACTCCTCGAGTCGCTGAGGGGAGCGATCAGGAAAGAGCGACGTCGCGAATTCATCGGCGGCAACTCCGAGCCGCCGCGTTTGTCGAACTCGTTCATCTTGCTCGACCGTGTCGGGCTTGCATTCTTGCATTGTTTGGATTGACGTTCGCCTCGCCCGTCGCCAGGCGCCGCTTCTTGCGCGCGCTACGCGGCCTTGATCGAACGCCCTGGGTCGGGGATGTTCGCCGGACGCTCCGCTCGGCGGTGGAGCCGGCGTGGCATCGGCAAGGAGACCAGGACATGGCAATCGGTATCGCTTCGATCGGTGGTCGTATCGCCAGCATGTTGGCGATGAGTGTGCTTCTGGGTTGTCTCGCGACGATCGCCCCGGCCATGGGCAAGTCCGGTGTCGCCTCGCCAAAGGATGCCGCGGAGGTGTTCGTCAAGGCGACGGCGGCTGGCGACGCGGAAGCGATCGCCGCCCTCTACACATCTGACGCCATCCTTCTGCCGCCCGGTGCGCCCCCGGTCTCCGGGCGAAACGCCATCAAGGCTGTCTTCGAGCGCAACTTCAGCGCCGGCGCCAACACCATCGCCTTCACCAATGTGCGCTCGGAAGTTGGCCAGGACCGCGCCGCAGTATTCTGGCAGTGGCGATCCGAGATCAAGCAAGCCTCCGGCCAGATCGTCAGGTCGATTGGCCAGTCGCTCGTGTACTTCAGGCGCGTCGATGGAGCCTGGCTGATCAGCGCCGACATGTTCCACGTCAGACCGGCCCAGTAGGAGCCGACCCGACCCTGCTGCGTCCCGCCATCCGCTGAGTCTGGGCGCTGGGCCCCGCTTTGCGCCCGCTGGCGTCAGCCTGTGCCGGGATACTCGCCGGCGCACGCGTCGTGATCGGAGGCCACCGCCATGGATCGAGCGACCTACCTCAAGGAGATCGAGACCGCGTATCAGGCCGAGGCGCGCGGCGAGGCCACCTTCTCGAACCTGGCGGATCACGCGACGAACCCCGACGAGATCGCGATCTGGCGGATGCTCGCGCGCGTGGAGGTGACGACGCGCGCGCGTCTGGTGCCGTTGATGGAGCGGCACGGGATCGAAACGACCCCGGATGAAAAGCAGCGACGGCTTGGCCGCGCGCGCGGCGAGAAACGCGCCGCCGCCGGATTCGCGGCGACCGTCGAGTCCATGACGGAAACGCTTCTGCCCTATCTGACTCTTTATGCGCGGCTCGAAGCGGAGGGCCCGGCGGAGGATCGCCAGGAGCTAGTCTGCCTCAACGCCCACGAGATCGCGCTGTTCGAGTTCGCGACGCGGGCGCATGCCGGGCAAGGCCGTCGAGCGCTCGAGCCGGTGGAGGCCTTTCTCGCCGCGAATGGGGCGATCAGATCGCGCCGAAGCGAGCCGTGAGGATGCGCCGCGCCGTCCAGTAGGCGCCCTGGAGCGGCCGCAGCGTGCTCACGCCGATGCGCTCGCGATAGGCGATGAAGATCGAGGTGACGCGAAAGCGCTTGCGCACCGCGCGCAGCAGGATCTCGACGGGAAGGCCGGCGCCCACGGGATCGTAGCCCAGCGATTCGATCATGCCGCGACGATAGGCGCGCATGCCGCTGTGCAGATCGGTGACGCGGCGCAAGAAGAACACCGACGCGATGAGCGCGAAGCCCCAATTGGCGAGGTAGTTAAGCCACGGCATGGCTTCGGGCTTGCGCTCCAGCCGCGAGCCGTCCACGAGATCCCAGCCGTCGCGCAGCACCATGCGCGCCATCGGGCGAATCTGGTCGACCGGGTAGGTGTCGTCGCAATCCAGGGTGACGCCGACCGCGCCCTTGAACGAGCGCAGCGCCAAGTCCATCGCCCGGCCATAGCCACGCGGCGGGAACTGGCGGATGACCCGCGCACCCATGGATTGAGCGATATCGGCCGTGGCGTCCTTGCTCGAATCGACGATCAGGATCTCGGCGCCGGGAACTGCCGCCTGGATGTCGGCGATGACTTTGCCGACCGCCTTCTCCTCGTTCATGGTGATCATCACCACGGAGATCTCGCGGTCGAGATCGGCGTCGCTGGTCATGGCTGGCTTCCCGTCTTGACGACGATCGCCTGCCCGGTGCGCAGCACGAGCGGAAACTCCGGCTTGTCGGCGAAGAACTCGTCCACCGCCTTGCGCGCGCCCGGGCAGGAGGGAAAGCCATAGTCGTCGAACAGCATGACGCCGCCCATCGGCATACGCGGGTAGACAAACGCGCAGCAGTCCATGATCGACTTATAGATGTCGACGTCGATATGCGCGAAGGCGAAGCGCTTGTCCTCGAGCCCGCGAAACGTGTCGGGCATGAAGCCCGGATGATATTCGACCCGATCCTTGCCGACGAACTGCGAGACCGCCTCGAGGCTCGTGTCGCGAAAATCCGACTCGCGGTGCTTGTCGTGCTTCGGGTCGGTGCTCGGCATCCCCTTGAACGTGTCGAAGACATGCAGGACGGGCGCCTCGCGCGCGCTCTCGGCGACATGGCGGAGCAACCGCGCCGTGCCGCCGCGATAGACGCCCGCCTCGAGGAAGTCGCCCTTGGTGGCGAGCGCCTGGCGCGCCAGGCTGTAGACGATCCACAAGCGCTCGGCGGTCAGCAGTGTGCGATCCCTGACCGTGGCGTGGATCGCGCGGAACGCTTGATCGCTGCGCCACGGCTCGAACATCGGCCAGTACGAGCCGGCGTCGGGTATGCCCTGCATCGAGGCGCGTAGGCGGAACAGGAAACCCGGCAGCAGATGGTCCCGCAGGATGACCTTCAATCGTTCTGTTCTGTGGGACATATCAGGGGTCGTCCTTATCCCGCGATCGGCCACTCGCGGTCGATCCGCTTGACGACCTCGAGCGATCGGCGCACCGCCTCGTCCATGTTGATGTACTCGAACTCCGCGTTGCGCCCGACGCTGACGATGCCGAGCGACGCCACATAGTCGAGCACGGTCTTCAGATGCGTGGCGTAGTCGAACGTCCTGACGACATAGGCGAACTTGGTGCGATGGATCGCCTTGAAGCGGATCGCGCCGGCGTCGACCATGCCCATCTTGGCCAGGCCCTCGATGCAATGGGCGTAGAGCGCCTCGTCCGACATCTCGTGAACCCCGTCGCCGGCGTTAGTGGTGATCTCCGCCATGATGGCCGTGCAGCCCGGCGGCGCGCCCTCGGGCGTGAAGGTGTTCGGCCAGGACAGTCGATGGAAAAGGTACTCCCGGTCGGGCACGTACATGCTGCTGAACATCGGCAAGTCGCTGCGGGCGACGCCCAGCATCACCGTGATGATCGAGTTGAACCGCAGCGCGGCGCAGGCGTCGAGCACGTGCTGGGGGACGTCGGGCAGCGCCGACAGCAGATTGTCGATCGGGATCGTCGTGACCAGCCGGTCGTAGCGCTTCACGGTCTTGCCGTCGCCGACGCACCACTCGTCCTTCTCGCGCCAGACCTTCGAGACGTGGAAGTCGCACACGATCTTGCGGACCTTGCGCGCGAATGAGCGGACGACGGATTCGATGCCTCCGGAGCGCGGGTACTTGAAGTTCAGCTGGTGGGTATAGCCCTCGGTCTCCACGCCCACGGCGGACTTGATCACGTCCTCGACGGGCGGCCTGGGCACGCGGCCCTCGACCCAGTCCAACGACATCTGGTCGGCGGTGACGTTCCAGATCTTCTCATTGTAGGGCAGCATGTAGGCTTCGGCGATGCCCTTGCCGAAGGTGTGGTAGATCCACTCCTTGAAATTCGTCGGCGGCGGATAGTCGTTGACGACGTAGTGATAGAGGCAGGCGAAGCGGTCTTCGGGCGCGAGGTCGTACAGCCCGTTCTCGAACGGATACTTAACATACCGGCCCTTGTAGAAGATCTTGCTGTTGCGCCGACACGTCTCGATGTTGTCACCGAGCAGGTCGAGCATGAGCTTCAGCACTTCCTGGTTGCGCGAGAACAGGATGTGCGGCCCGCCTACATCGAAGGTGTAGCCGTCGCGTACCAGGCTCTGGCAATGGCCGCCCGGCCGCGAATCCGCCTCCAGCACTTCGCAATCGTGCCGGGAATACCCCGCGACCGCGAGGCCGCACAGGCCGCCGCCCAGAACGCCGACACGCATATCATTCCCTCGATCGCTGGGGCACGGATCTACAGACGGCCCGCACGGAACTCATCCAGCATCGCCAGCATCGCCGCCCGCAACGCCTCGCGCGAATTGCGTTGGCAGCGCCAGCCCAGGGCGCGGATGCGATCAGTGGCGAGTCGGATGATCGGCACGTCGCCTTTCCATCCGCGATCGCCGCCGGTGTACTCGAAACGGGTGCTTCCAGCCTTCAGGCCGACGCATTCTGTGGCGAGCTCGGCGATCTCGGTGACCGTGATGTAGTCGCCGGTCGCGACGTTGAAGACGTCGTAGGCCGGCGTCGGCGCGGCGTAACCTTTGAGCACCGCCTCGACCACGTCGTCGACGTGGATGTAGCTCTTGCTCTGCCGGCCATCGCCGAGGATGCGCAGCTTGGTCGGATCCTCGAGCAGGCGGCGCACGAAGTCGAAGCCGACGCCATGCGTCTGATTCGGCCCGACCACGTTGCCGAAGCGATAGGCGCGGCCGCGCAGGCCGAACATGAAACAATAGGCGCTGATCAGCGCCTCGCCGGCGAGCTTGCTGGCGCCGTAGGTCGAGACCGGCGCGCCGACCGGATGCCGCTCGCTCGCCTCGGCTTCGCCGAGATCGCCGTAGACGCCGCTGCCGGACGCGTAAAGCAGCGTGCCGACGCCTGATGTGCGCATCGCCTCGAGGACCTGCTGGGTGAGGAAGGTCCCTTCGTAGAAATCGATGTCGGGCTGGGTGACCGCCTTGGCGATATCGGGGTTCGAGGCGAGATGGATCGCGGTCTGGTAATCCTTCATCGCCGCCTTCAGGGCCGCGAGATCCTTGACGTCGCCTTCGACTACCGAGAATCGCGGGTCCGATCGGTGCTTCTCGAAATGCCAGCGCCGCCCGGACGAGAAATTGTCGAAGATCCTGACCTTCGACGTGGCCGGGTCACGCAACAGGCGGTCGACGAAATGGCTGCCGATGAAGCCGGCACCGCCAACGACGATGAAACTTGCCATAGGGGAGGACGCCCGGCGCTACTTCACGACGCGGCAATAGATATGGGCGTCGGCAGGCCGATTGAAGCGATTGCGGACAATGCCCTTGTCGAGCAGCAGGTTGACGCCGTAGCTCTGGTTGACGAACCCGCACTTGCGCAGTTCCTCCTCCAGCCGCTTCTGCCACCAGCCCGATTTGTGCTCGTCGCCGGGCCAGCGCTGCCAGCCATAGAGCGTGGCGAAGACGTGGTCGATGTCGAAGGGGATCGGCTTGCCCTCGAAATGGTCGACGACATAGCGGCACCACACCGGCGTGTCGGGCACGTCGAAATAGAACGCGCCGCCCGGCTCCAGCATGCGCCGGATATTGTTGAACGTGTCAGTGACCTGACTATAGGTGAGGTGCTCGATCACCCCCAGCGCCAGCACCTCGTCGAGCGAATTCTCGGCGAAATCGATCTCCCACGGCATGCCGACGATGTCGACGCCCTCGAACGCGTTGACGTCGTTGTGGATATAGCCGGGCGTCGGACGCTGTCCGCAACCGATCTCCAGTTTACGCAGGCTCGGGGTCGCCATCTTTTGCCAGGCCCTCTATCCGTGTCGGATTCTGATTACGAAAACACTATAAGTAATCCGTACAGATTATTCAAATCATTAAATAAACCCCCCTTTGCCGAATCGCCGAGACACGCTATCATGCGGGCCTCGCAGGTCGATCGGTCGACCTCGCCGCCGTGAGGAAATGGGTGACGTTCGCTGTGCCGGAAGGGGGTGCTCCGCCACCGATCGTCTTGCTCGCCGGTGGTCTGGCGTCTCGCCTGGGGGCCATCACCCGGACGCTGCCGAAGTCGCTGGTCGAGATCGCCGGCGAGCCGTTTATTGCCCACCAACTGCGGTATCTGGCCGGTGAAGGCTTTCCCGACGTGGTGATCTGCGCCGGCCATCTCGGCGAGCAGATCGAAGCCTTCGTCGGCGACGGCGGACGGTTCGGTTGCCGGGTGCGCTATTCCTGGGACGGCGCGGCGCGGCTCGGTACCGGCGGGGCGATCCGCCAGGCCCTGCCGCTGCTCGGCCGTCGCTTCCTGGTGATGTACGGCGACAGCTACCTGCCGATCCGGTTCCGGCCGGTCTGGGACGCCTTCGATCGGGCGGCGGCGGTGGCCCTGATGACGGTCTTCCGCAACGAACGACGCTGGGACGACAGCAACGTCGAGTTCTCGGGCGGCGTCATCAAGGTCTACGACAAGGTCCATCGCACCGACGCGATGCGGCACATCGACTATGGCCTGGGAATCCTCGACGCCTCGGTGTTCGCGCCGTTCGAAGCGGGTCAGCCCTTCGATCTGGCGGAGCTCTATGGCGCGCTCGTCCGCGAGGGACGCCTCATGGGCTACGAGGTCCAGGAACGCTTCTACGAAATCGGATCCGTATCGGGCATCGCCGAGACCGACGGGTTTCTGCGCGCACGCCGTCACAGCGAGGCCATCAGGTGATCATTACCAGAACCCCGTTGCGCATCTCGATCGGCGGCGGCGGCACCGACCTGCCGTCCTATTATCGCAAGTACGGCGGCTTCGTCATCTCGGCGGCCATCAACAAGTACGTCTACATCACCATCAACCAGAGCTTCCATCCGGGATACCTGCTGAAGTACTCCGAGATCGAGCTGGCGAACGCCATCCCCGAGATCCGCCACCGCCTGATCCGCGAAGCGCTCACCTGCAATCCGCTACCCGGCAATCTCGAGATCGTCAGCATCGCCGACGTGCCCGCCGGCACCGGCCTGGGCTCGTCCGGCAGCTTCCTGGTCGGGCTGGTGCACGCCCTGCACGCCTTTCGGCGCCATCCGGTCGC
Source organism: uncultured Rhizobiaceae bacterium (assembly GCA_964437145.1). Taxonomy (GTDB): domain Bacteria; phylum Pseudomonadota; class Alphaproteobacteria; order Reyranellales; family Reyranellaceae; genus JAFAZJ01. Next base: position 14,674 of record CAYTFW010000023.1, on the reverse strand, counting down.
GGCCGAAGCGCTCGCCCGCGAGGCGTTCGACATCGAGATGAATCGACTGGGCGAGCCTGTCGGCAAGCAGGACCACTACATCGCCGCCTATGGCGGATTCCTCTGCCAGGACTATCGGCCGGACGACAGCGTCGTGGTCACGCCCCTGAAGGTCAACGAGACCACCGTCAGGGAGCTGCGCGAGTCGCTGATGATGTTCTTCGTCGGCTACACGCGCAGCGCGTCGGATCTGCTGGGCGATCAGAAGAAGAAGTCCGAGGCCGGCGACGGCGGCATGATCGAGGCCCTGCACTTCACCAAGCAACTGGGCTTCGAGATCGCCAAGGTGCTGGAGGCCGGCGATGTCCTGCGCTTTGGCGAGCTCATGCACGAGCACTGGATGCGCAAGCGCGCGCGCTCCGCCGGCATGAGCAGCGGACAGATCGATTCGTTCTACGATCTGGCGCGCGGCGAAGGCGGCGCGATCGGCGGCAAGCTGGTGGGCGCGGGCGGCAGCGGATTCCTGCTGCTCCAGGCGCGCGACCGCAACCGCCTGCGCAAGGTGATGACGGCGGCGGGCCTGATGGAAATGGATTTCAGCTTCGATTTCGACGGATCCGTCGTGCAGATGCGCAATCGTTGACGGCTGGGCGGCGATTGCCCGGCGATGCGTTCCATATCATAGTGCTGGCGTGAATAGGCGAGAGGCGATGGTGACGGTAAGCGCGTACACGACATCCTACCTGGATGAAGCCGTCCAGATCATCGCGCGCCTGGATCGCGCGCAGATCGACGCCATGGTCCGCATCATCGCCAATGTGCGCACGGACGGCGGACGGCTGTTCTTCCTCGGCGTCGGCGGCAGCGCGGGCAATTGCTCGCACGCGGTCAACGATTTCCGCAAGATCGCCGGCGTCGAATCCTACGCGCCCACCGACAACGTCTCGGAACTGACCGCGCGCATCAACGACGACGGCTGGGACACGGCCTTCGCCAACTGGCTGCTGGGCAGCCGCATCGGGCGCAAGGACGCGGTGTTTGTCTTCTCGGTGGGCGGCGGCAATCTGGAGAAGAACGTCAGCCCCAATCTGGTGCGCGCGCTGGAGCTGTCCAAGAAAGTCGGCGCCAAGATCATCGGCGTGGTCGGCCGCGACGGCGGCTACACCGCCACGGTCGCCGACGCCTGCGTCATCGTGCCGGTGATCAATCCCGGCACCATCACGCCGCATACCGAAGCGTTCCATGCCGTGGTGTGGCACCTGATCGTGACCCACCCCGAGCTCAAGGCCAACGAAATGAAATGGGAATCGACGCGGTGACCAAAGCGTTCAAGATCAAGATCTTCATGGATGGCGCCGACATCGAACCGATGAAGGCAGCGCACAAGGCGGGCACGGTGAAGGGCTTCACCACCAACCCGACCCTGATGCGCAAATCGGGCATCACGGACTACGCCGCTTTCGCCAAGGCGGCGATCGCGGCGATCCCCGATTTGCCGATCTCCTTCGAGGTGTTCTCCGACGACTTCGCGTCGATGGAAGCCGAGGCGCGCGTCATCGCCAGTTGGGGCGGCGACACCTTCGTCAAGATCCCGATCAGCAACACCAAAGGCGAATCGGCGGTGCCGCTGATCCGCAAGCTGTCGGCCGAGGGCTTCTCGCTCAACGTCACGGCGATGATGACGCTCAAGCAGGTCAAGGACGTCGCCGCGGCGGTGAGCCCGAGCAGCCGCACCATCGTGTCGGTCTTCGCCGGCCGCATCGCCGACGCCGGCGTCGATCCGGTGCCGCTGATGCGTCAGTGCAAGGCGGCGCTGGCCGGCCTGCCCAAGGCCGAGCTGCTCTGGGCCAGCCCGCGCGAGGTGCTGAACCTGGTGCAGGCCGACGAGATCGGCTGCGATATCATCACCATCACATCGGACATCCTCGCCAAGCTGCCGACCATCGGCAAGGACCTCGACCAGTTCTCCCTGGAGACGGTCAAGATGTTCTACAACGACGCCAAGGCGGCCGGGTTCAAGCTGATCTAGGGCGACGAGCCGCCTCTGTCATCCCGAGCGCGGCGAGGGATCTAGGAAGCTGCCTAGATCCCGCGCTGCGCTACAGGGGCCGCGGACGGCCCCGAGGATGACACGGTAGCGCCGATCCCGCCCCCGCCTTGTCGTCGCGCCCCCCTCCTGCCACGATCACGGCAAGCACAGGAGGGAGCAAGCCCATGAAGACCATCACCCGTCGCACCGCGCTCGCCGGCGCCGCCGGCCTCGCCGCCGCGCCGAACCTCTCGCACGCCCAGGACGTCAAGCCGCGCCTGACCGCGATCTCGCAATGGTCCGCCGGCAGCGATGGCGCGGCGATCACGGCGCTGGGCAAGAAGTTCGAGGAGAAGGGCGGCATCTGGCAGCATTCGCCGGTGCCCGGCTTCACGACGGAGATGATGAACAAGCTGCGCGCGCAGATCATGGCGGGCGATCCGCCGGCCTGCTCGCAGCTCAAGGGGCCGGAGATCAACGCCTGGTCGAAGATCGCGCCGACGGTGAATCTCGACGCGCTGGTCGCCGCCGCCGGCTACGAGAAGGTCGTGGCGCCCGATCTGGCCAAGCTGCACAAGCCGGGCGGCAAATGGATCGCGCTGCCGCTGCAGATCTACAGCACCAACATGCTGTTCCTCTCCAAGAAGGCGATGGAGAAGGCCGGTACCGACAAGATCCCGGTCACCTGGGCCGAGTTCAACGAGCTGGCCGAGCGGATGAAGGCGAACGGTGTGACGCACCCGCTGGCCAATGGCGGCACGCGGCCCGACGACGGGCAGAAATTCGACGCCTGCGTCGGCGGCATCTCGCCCGCGATCTATCGCGCCGCGCTGATGGGACTGGACGCCAAGGCGCTGAAGGCGCCGGAGATGAAGGCCGCCTTCGCGCAGCTGCGCAAGCTCGCGGACTGGATGGACCCGAACACCGCCGCGCAGCACTACTCGATCAACCTCAAGCGCTTCGTCGCCGGCGACATGGGCATGATGATCCAGGGCGGCTGGGCGCAGGGCGTGCTGCTGAACTCCGGCTTCAAGCTCGACGATTTCATCATCGCGCCCGGACCGTCGGACAACCGCAAGCCGGTCTTCCTGCTCAACGCCGACGCCTTCATCTTCTGGCAGCGCAAGGAGGCCGATCTGCAGGCCGGCCAGAGACTGATGGCCCAGCTGGTGATGGATCCGGCGATCCAGACCATGTACTCGCAGATCACCGGCTCGATCCCGGTGCGCACCGACATCGATCTCTCCGGCGCCGGCTGGTCGGACGGCCAGCGCCGCGCCCAGGCCGCGCTCAAGGAGGCCGTCGCCGCCGGCCAGGCCGTGCTCAGCCTGGCGCACAACATGGCGCAGGAGAACGGCATGACGGCGGCGATGATCGACGTCATCACCGAGTACGTGAAGAACAAGTCGATCACGCCCGACCAGGCGGTCGCGCGTCTCAGCGACGCCGTGGAGGGTGCGCGTTGAGCGACGCCGTTTCGACGGCATCGCATAGCTTCAGGCCGGCGCGCGACGCGTGGTGGCGTCGCCTGCCGGAGTATCTGGTGATCTGGGTGCCGCTGCTGCTCGCGGCGGGTCACCTGATCGGCTTCGCGCTGTGGACGATCTGGGTGTCGTTCACGCCCTCGACCCTGGTGCCGGTCACCGGCTGGGTGGGCCTGCGCAACTACAACGCCATCCTGGCGACGCGGAACTGGAACATCGCATTCGACAACCTGATGCTGTTCGGCACCAGCTTCGTGCTGCTCAGCCTGCTGATGGGGCTCGGGCTCGCCATCCTGCTCGACCAGCGCGTGCGCGGCGAGAATGTGCTGCGCTCGATCTTCCTCTATCCCCTGGCACTGTCCTTCGTCGTCACCGGCACGGCGTGGAGCTGGCTGCTCAACCCCGGCATCGGCATCCAGAAGCTGGTCGTCAGCCTGGGCTGGACGTCATTCCGCTTCGACTGGCTGATCGATCGAGATATGGCGATCTGGACCATCGTCATCGCCGCGGTCTGGCAATCCTCGGGCTTCGCCATGGCGCTGTTCCTCGCCGGGCTGCGCTCGGTCGACGCCGACCTGATCAAGGCGGCGCAGATCGACGGCGCCGGGCCGCTGCGCATTTATCGCCGCGTCATACTGCCCGTGCTGTGGCCGATCACCATCACCGTGGTGGTCATCCAGCTGCAATTCGCCATCACCACCTTCGACCTCGTGCGCGCGCTGACCGGCGGCGGCCCCGGCATCGCCACGCAATTGCCGGCGCTGGTCGTCTACGACTTCCTGTTCCAGCGCAGCCATCTTGGCCGGGGCGCCGCGGCGGCGGTGCTGATGCTGCTGACCCTGCTCGCCGTGCTGCTGCCATACTGGGCCTGGCGCGCCGTCCAGCACAGGCGGGCGGCCCGTGCATAAGGACGCCTTCACGCCCGGCCGGGCGTTCGTCTACGCCGCCGTCTGGCTGGTCGCGGCCGCCTATCTGCTGCCCTTCGCCGTCGTCGTGCTGAACTCGCTGCGCACCGCCGAGGAAATCGCCCAGACCTCGATGATCGGCTGGCCGCAGAGCTGGGCGTGGGGCAACTACGCCATCGCCTGGGACAAATTCTGCGTCGCCCAGACCTGCGCCGGCATCAAGCCCTACATGGAGAACTCGGCGCTGGTCACCATCCCGGCGACCATCATCTCCACGTTGCTGGGCGCGGTCGCCGGCTACGCCGTCTCGCTCTGGCGCTTCCCCGGCGATCGCTGGATCTACGGCATTGTCACCATCGGCATCTTCCTGCCACAGCAGATGCGCCTGCTGCCCTGGACTATCGTGCTGCGCGACACGGCGCTGACCAACACGCTGACCGGCCTGGTGCTGATCCACACCATCCAGGGGCTGAGCTTCACCACGCTGTTCTGCCGCAACTACTACGTCGCCATCCCGCAGGAGCTGATGCGCGCCGCGCGCATCGACGGCGCCGGCTTCTTCCGCATCTTCTGGCGCATCGTGCTGCCGCTGTCGCCGCCGATCCTGATCGTCACCGTGATCTGGCAGTTCACCCATATCTGGAACGAGTTCCTCTACGGCGTGACCTTCACCACGGGCCAGCAGCAGCCGGTCACCGCCGCGCTGATCTCGCTCACCGCCGCCGTCGCCGACGTGCCGCAGCACGGCGTGCAGAGCGCCGCCGTCATGATCGCCGCCCTGCCCACCCTGCTGGTCTATCTCTTCGGCGGCCGGTATTTCGTACGCGGCCTGACCGCCGGCGCGGTGAAATAGGAAACCGGAGCCCGCCATGTCGGCCCTCGCCATCAGCGACGTCAGCAAGACATTCGGCACCACCGAGGTGCTGAAGGACATCAATCTCGAGATGGGCTCGGGCGAGTTCACCGTGCTGGTCGGCCCCTCGGGCTGCGGCAAGTCGACCTTGCTCAACATCATCGCCGGGCTGGAGCGCCAGAGCTCGGGCAATGTGCGCATCGGCGAGCGCATCGTCGACGACGTCGCGCCCAAGGATCGCGACATCGCCATGGTCTTCCAGTCCTACGCGCTCTATCCCTCGATGACGGTGCGCCAGAACATCACCTTCGGCATGGAATGCCGCAACGTGCCGCGCGCGCAGCGCGACGAGGCGGTCGCGCGCGTCGCCAAGCTGCTGCAGATCGAGGCGCTGCTCGAGCGCAAGCCGGCTCAGCTCTCCGGCGGCCAGCGCCAGCGCGTCGCCATGGGCCGCGCTTTGGTGCGCGATCCCCTGCTCTTCCTGTTCGACGAGCCGCTCAGCAACCTCGACGCCCAGCTGCGAGTCGAGATGCGCATGGAGATCAAGCAGCTGCACCAGCGCCTGGGCTCGACCATGGTCTACGTCACCCACGACCAGATCGAGGCCATGACGCTCGCCACCCGTATCGCCGTGATGCGCCAGGGCGTGGTGCAGCAATTCGCCGATCCGGAGACGGTCTACAATCGCCCGGCCAATCTCTTCGTCGCGCGCTTCATGGGCGCGCCGCCGATGAACACCCTGCCCGCCCGCCTGGAGGCGGCACAAAGCGGCGCCGTGGCGGTGATCGGCCCCACCGACGCGCCTGTCCGTCTCCCCGTGCCGGCGGAAGCGGCGCGCTTCGTCGGCCGCGAAATCGTGCTCGGCATCCGCCCCGAGTGCATCGCCGAGTCGACCCGGCATTTCAGCGACATCCCCGGCGCCACCATCACCACGACGGCGCCGGTGGAGATGATCGAGCCCACCGGCGCGGAGACCATCGTCGTGCTGCGGCTGGGCGAGGAGCGCGTGCTGGGCCGCGTCTCACCCGATCTGCGCCACCGCCCGGGCGACACCGCGTCCTTCGCCGTCGATACGCGCAAGATCAGCCTGTTCGACCCGGCGACGGGCGAGCGCATCGTCTGACGCATGGACGCGCCGGCTCGATCCGACATGGACAACGCCGCCGCCTTCCACTGGCGGCACGACGACGTCTTCGGCCGCATCGCCTCGCGTTACGACCTGCTGTGCGACGTCTTCAGCCTGGGCATTCATCGCCTGTGGAAGCGGCGCGTGGCGCGGCGCATCGCCGACGAGCCCTGGGACACGCTGCTCGACGGCGCCACCGGCACCGGCCACATCGTGCAGCGCATCCTCGCGCACGAGTCGACGCGAGGCCGGCGCGTCGTCGCCTCGGATATCAGCCCCAAGATGCTGGCGATCGCCCAGCGCCGGCTGGCCGGGCGGCGCGATCGTGTCGAGCTGCGACTGCTCGACGCCGAGAGCATGCCCTCGATCGCCGATGCCAGCGTCGACGCCTACTCGCTGTCGCTCGCGCTCAAGATCTGCGACCGGCGCCGCGCGCTGCTAGAGGCCTTTCGCGTGCTGAAGCCCGGCGGCCGGCTGATCGTGCTGGAGGCCTCGACCATCGCCTGGGCACCACTGCATCGCGCCTACCTCGTCTACATGTCGCTGTGCATGCCGGCGCTGGGCTGGCTGGCGACCGGCGGCGACGCCTCGGCGTACAGATACCTGCTCCAGGGCGTGCGCGGATTTCCGTCGGCCGAGGCGCTGGCCCAGGAGATCGCCGGCCACGGCTTCACCGATGTCGGCTTCGAGCGCCTGTCTCTGGGCATCGTGGCGATCCATCTGGGCCGCAAGCCCAAGGGCATCGATTAAGAACACCAGGCAGCAGCGCCTCACCGGCACCGAGCCTGGGCGCGATGGAGGTCTCCGCCATGGATCGAGCGACCTATCTCAAGGAAATCGAGATCGCATACCAGGCCGAGGTGCGGGGCGAAGCCACGTTCTCGACCCTGGCGGACCGCGCGACGAGCCGCGACGAGGTCGAGATCTGGCGGACGCTCGCCCGCCTGGAGGCGACGACGCGCGCGCGCCTGATCCCGTTGATGGAACGGCATGGGATCGACACGACCCCCGACGAGGGACAGGCACGGCTGGGCCGCGAGCGTGGCGAGAAACGCGCCGCCGCCGGATTCGCGGCGATCGTCAAATCCATGACCGAGTCCCTGCTGCCCTTTCTGACCCTCTATGCGCGGCTCGAGGCGGAAGGCCCCGCCGAAGATCGGCAAGAGCTTGCCTGCCTCAACGCCCACGAGATCGCGCTGGCCGACTTCGCGACGCGGGCGCATGCCGGGCAAGGCCGCCAGGCGTTAGCGCCGATAGAGACTTTCCTCGGCGAATTCGGTGGCGCGGACCACCATAAGCTGACGGCCAGCAGCTGAGAGCCCTCGGGCGCCGCGGCGCGACAGCTGCGCGTTCATCCTGCGACACTCGACGCCGCGCTAACGGGCGGGCCTGGGCGGGTTCGCGGAGCCAGTGCCGGGGTCGATCGCGCCGCAGGCCCCCGCGAATGTCAGCTCCATCAGATAGGAGCCTCGCGCGGCGCCATTCGGTCCATAGAACGGCCGCTCGAAATAGACCTTCGTGCCGTCCCGGCTCCAGCGCAGCTTGGTCACGACCGAGCCGCCGGGCCCGTCTTTGCCGTCCTTGTGGCCCGGGTCGTTGAAGAACGTCAAACGCTCGGTGAAAGCGCGATCGGGCGTGGTGAGATAGAGCTCGGTTCGCAATGCCTTCTTGTCGTCGGTGGGCTTGAAGGCGCAGCACGTCGAGGACATGAAGGCCACCAGTTTCCCGGATGGCGAGATGTCTCCGAATTCCTCCCAGGCATCCGGCGTCCGGGTCAGGTTGGCGTTGCGGCCTGTCTTGAAGTTGTGCACCCACAGATCCATCGCCTGGGGCGTCGACAGACCGGCATCGGTCGCGAAGATCAGGTAGGCGCCATCGCGCGACCAGCCCTGCGTCTCGTACCAGGTGGCGTTGGGCAGCGTGATGGTGCGCGCATTGCCGAGCGTGACGCCGCCTTCGGGCCCCGCGACCAGATCGGCCACCTTGATGCGCCAGCGTCCCCACGGGGCGGAGCCGGGCGGAATCTGACCGGACCGCTGCATCGCCGCTCGCGCCCTGGCGCCGTCATCCGCATAGAGCTCGGCCCAGGCGAGGTGTCTGCCATCCGGCGACGGCTCGGGAACGAGGACGCCGAACCGGTCGTTGGCGCCGCTCGGATACCGCGTCAGGTTCCACCAGCGATCCCCGTCGAGGGTCGTCATCCAGACGTCGTTGAACCAGCCGGCGCCTGGGCCGCCGATCTGGCCCTCGTGCGGGTGCTGTGCCATCTCGACTTGCAGGACGAGCCGCTTGCCATCGGGGAGAAACGATGGCGCGCCCTTCTGACGATCGACGCGCGGACCGCCGGACACCTCGGTGCAGGTGATGCAGGTCTCCCGCTTGGTGCGGCGATCGAAGCGGAAGACCTGCATCGTCTTGCCGACGGGCTTGGAGAACACGATGACGTTCTCGTCGATCGGCGAGACGGAAAAACCAGCCGTGGCGGGCACAATGGGAGATAGCGATTTGACCGCACACGCCGGCGGCAGCCCGCCAGCCGCCAGGGTGGCCGACGGCGAACCGACGGCACCCATGCCGAGTACGGCGAGCACACAGCCGAGCCTCACGCTTGAAGCAAGAATTGGCCTGCACGTCATGCGAGCCCCTCGTTCACGACGTCCCATCGCGCGGCGATCCGCGATGGCAACATCGACCGGGAATGCCGCTTACGCCAGAGTTGAGCCGACGGCAGCCGGTTCGTATAGAACCGAAACGTCATCGCGCCGGATGACATCGATGGTGTCGCGGCGGCAGCAGGGCTATCGCATACGGCGTTTTCCTCCCTCTCCCCGCGTGCGGGAGGGTCGGGGTGAGGGGCTGAGGCAAGTGGCGCACGACCATCCTGCGCAACCTGCGACTCCCCCTCACCTCAACCCTCTCCCCGCACGCGGGGAGAGGGAGCGACATGCGATAGCCCTCGCGGCGGCAAGGAGCGTGGTTCAAATGGCGGGGTCCACCCCATCGAGAACCGGTCCGCGCGGGACCACGGCCCGGCTCATCTGGCCGCGGCAGTCGCTGGCCGGTTGCATCTTCGCCGCGATCGAGCGCGACACGCGGGGCGTCGAGCTGAGCGAGAGTGAGCGGTTCAACCATTTTCCCGCCACGCCCTTCTGCACGCTCCACTGGCTGCTCGAGGGGCAGGGACACATGATCAGCCGGCCCGAGCACGTGCATGCGCCCGTCACCGGCGCCCCGATCCCACGCTTTTCCTTCTACGGACCGCAACATGGCTCCCGGCACAGCTGGAACCCTGGCCCGGTCCATTTCCTGACTCTGATCATCTATCCCGAAGCGTTCGCGTCGCTGACCGGCATCGATCTGACGGCGCAGATCAATCACATGGCGCCCGCCGAGCACATCCTGCCGGACGCGATGCTGTCAGGCACCGCGGCGTGCCCGCGATCCGGCGACACGATAGCGGACGGCACGGCTCTGTTTCAGGCGCTCGAGGCGCGCTTCGACCCGTGGTGGCGCGCGGCGCGTCCCGATCGCCACGCTGTCACGATCTGGCTGCGGGACTGGAGCATGTCGCTCGCCGCGCGCGCCGCGACAACCGGCGTCGGTCGCGGCGTGCGCCAAATCCAGCGGCGCGTGAAATCATGGACCGGGCAGTCCGTTCGCGATCTGCAGGCGTTTGGTTCCACCGAAAAGCTCTTCGCGCAGTTCGGGGTCAGGAAAATACGCGAAGACATCGATTGGGCGCGTCTCGCGGCCGACACGGGATTTGCCGATCAGTCACACATGACGCGACGCGTGCGCCGCGATACCGGCTTTTCACCAGAGCGGTTTCGCCAACTCATCGAGCAGGACGAAACCTTCTGGTTCTACCGTCTGCTCGGAGAGCGGTACTGGAGCGTGGCCGCGGCGGCCGAATTCGTGTCCGACGGCAATTGAATGGTAGACATTACCGCATGGTGAGCGGTCAACGCCAACACGGCGAATGCGCGGTGCGCCAATCAACAGGGCCGATCAGGTCTGTCGCACATACGCGCCCATCAAGATCCTCGCAGCCCTTGCGTAAGCGTCCGGACTGGACCGCGTTTTCATCGACTGGCTCGCGCCGATAGGGTGCCGATGGCGCGACACGATGATCGTGTTTACGATCTCGATCATGGACACGATAGGCAAAGAAGGTTCGGGTGTTGGGCGAAGCAGAACGGCGCGCTTAGGATGGTCGCCGACGGCGGACCTACTCGCCAGACCGCAAGGGCGAGCACGCCCGCGCCATGCGCAAGAAGTTCTCGCGCGAGGTGGCGGCGCGACCGTCGCAGCGTCGTTCGTCGGCTAACGCACGATGAACGCCGCCTTCAGCCAGCCGTCATTCCGGTTCCCGCGCCGGCTCGGCCTCCGGGGCGCCGTCACCGTATCCTTCGACGGTGCCGCGCTGACGCTCCGTGGCGCCGAGGGCGGCGAGCGACGGATCGCGCCCGCCCAGGTCGCGCGCCTGCGGTCGGGCCGCGACGACGCGAGCAAGTACGGCCCCAGCTACGAGACGCGGCTCTGGCTGAGCGACGGCGGCATGCTGGCGTTCGCGGTGTCGGGCACCGGCAATGCCGGCAGCTACCTCACGACGATGCGCGGGTTCGCGGCGGCGATGGCCGCGGACGGGCGGCTGGCCCGCATGGAGGGCGGCACCTCAGTGGCCGGTTCGCTGCTCTTTCCGGGCATGATGGGCGCGCTCTTCCTGGCCGCGAGCTGCGTCGCGCTGTTCGTACTCACCAATCAGCCGTGGTGGGGCCGGCTGCTGGTGCCACTGCTCCCGGGCGTGATGACGGCGCTCGGCATCGTGGCAGCGCGGCGCAGTTGGCCGCGGCCGGTGGCGAGCCTGGAGGAGTACGGCTTCCGCCTGGAAGGGCGGCGCTAGCCGCGGGCTCGCCGGCGGATCGCAATGCCGCGCCTCAAGTCGACGGCGATGCCGTAGTCGCGCTTCGCCCCTGCGACGCTGACGACGCCGTTCTGCACATCGGCCAGCACCGCCTGCGGGTCGCACTTGCTGGGATCGCCGTAGCCGCCAGCGCCATCTTCGCCTTGAACGCCGCGCTGTGGTCCCGTCTCGCGCGTCTTCTCATCGTCTCTCCTGATCCGCGGCACCTTCGCCGCTTTCAGGCAGAAACTCCACTCATCGTCCTGTCCAGATTCTCCAGGCCACCTCTTTTCGCGCTCCCACCATTTTCCCCGCTTCTGAAAGGGCTATATACTGGTGCCATGAACGCCATTCTTCTCCGCGAGATCGGCAAGCTGAGCGTCGAGGAACGCCGGGCGTTGATCGACGATCTCTGGGACAGCATCGAGGCCGAGCAGGCGCTGCCGCCGCTCGACGCGGCCCAGGCCGCGCTGCTCGACGAGCGCCTGAAAGACTCGATCGAACGACCGGACGAGCGGACCTACACGTTGCAGGAGATCGCCGCGCGTCACGGCATCAAGCTGTGACATTTTCCGTCGCCTACCGGCGCGCGGCATCTGAAGACATCGATGAGGCACTCCGCTGGCTGGGTGAGCGTTCTCCCGCAGCCGCTGTCGACTTCCTGCGGGCGATCGCGCGCGCCGAAACACATCTGCGGCGCACGCCACTGATCTATCAGGTGGTCCGTGCCGACATACGGCGGGCTCACCTGAAGCCCTTTCGACACGGGCTGTACTTTCGCGTTGTCGAAGACCGCGTGCTGGTCATCGCCTGTCTTCACGCCAGTCGATCGCCCGCCGTGATCGGCAACGTGTTGAGCGAGCGCCGCTAAGGACTGACTCGCCAGGCCGTCACGTCACCCCTTCACATACGGATTCCTCGGCTTCCTCATCACGATCCGGATCGGCGTGCCCGGCAGATCGAAATCCTCGCGCAGCCGGTTCACCAGATACCGCTCGTACGATTCCGGCAGGTCCGCCGGCCGGCTCACGAACAGCGCGAAGGTCGGCGGCCGCGCCTTCACCTGCGAGCCGTAGCGCAGCTTGATGCGCCGGCCGTCGACCAGCGGCGGCGGGTTGCGCTCGATCGCCTCGGCGAGCCAGCGATTGAACTGCGGCGTCGGCACGCGGCTGTTCCACGCTTTGTGAAGCTTCACCACGGCGGGCATCAGCTTCTCCACACCGCGGCCGGTGCGCGCGGAGAAGCCGACGATGGGGATGCCCTTGACCTGCGCCAGCGAGGCCTGCAGGCGGTCGGTGAGCTTCTTCCATTGCTCGTTGCGCGCCTTGTCGGTGGCGCCCAGCAGGTCGGTCTTGTTGACCGCCAGCACCAGGCCGCGGCCCTCCTCGATGACGTGGCGCGCGATGGTGAGGTCCTGCTTCTCCATCATCTGCTGCGCGTCGAGCACCAGCACGACGACCTCGGCGAAGCGGATCGCTTCCTCGGTGCTCCTGGCCGACAGCGCCTCGAGGCGCTGGCTGACATTGGCGCGGCGGCGCAGGCCAGCGGTATCGATCAGGCGGATCGGCTTGCCCTCGTGCATCCACTCGACCGCGATGGCGTCGCGCGTCGTACCCGCCTCCGGCCCGGTCAGCACCCGCTCGTCGCCCAGCAGGCGGTTCAGCAGGGTCGACTTGCCGACATTGGGCCGGCCGACGATGGCGAGCTGCACCGGACGCAGCGGATCGGGCGCTGTGTCTTCGGACTCTTCATCGTCGGCGTCCGCGCCGTCGTCCGTCGTCTCGTCGTCCGCCGTCGGCGCCGGCGGCGCCCCCAGCACGCGATCGAGCGCATGGGCGATGTCTGAGATGCCGATGCCGTGCTCGGCCGAGACCGGCACGGGATCGCCCAGACCCAGCGCGTGCGCCTCGGCGATGCCCGCGACGGCGCCGGCGTCGCTTTCGCTCTTGTTGGCGACGACGATGGTCTTGCGCGCGTGCTTGCGCAGCCAGCGCGCGAAGGCGCGGTCGAGCGGCGTGAGGCCGGCGCGCGCGTCGATCAGGAACAGCACCGCGTCGGCTTCGGCGACGGCGCGCTCGCTCTGCTTGCGCATGCCGGCCTCGAGGCGATCGCCCACCGCCTCCTCCCAGCCCGCCGTGTCGGTGATGACGACGTCGCGCCGGCCGATCGTGGCGTTGGCCTCGCGCCGGTCGCGCGTCGTGCCCGGCTCGTCGGCGACGATCGCCATGCGCCGCCCCGCGAGGCGGTTGAACAAGGTCGACTTGCCGACATTGGGTCGGCCGACCAGGGCGATGCGGGGACGTTGATTGGCCAAGACTGTCATCCCGAGCGCAGCGAGGGATCTACGAACTGCCTGGATCCCTCGCTACGCTCGGGATGACAGACGCGTCCTAGCGCAGCGCGATCAGCCGGCCGGAATCGGTCAGCACGTAGATCGTGCGATCGGCGATCACCGGCGCCACCATCACCGCCGAGCCGACCGAGACCTTGCCGATCGGCTGGCCGTCATAGGGCGAGAACGCCAAGAGCTCGCCGCCGCCGCCGCCGATCAGCAGGCGGTCGCCGGCCAGCACCGGGCCGACCCAGATCGCGGTGCGACGGCGCCGCTCGTCGGTGTAGAGGGTGAGCGGCGTCACCCAGCGGATCTTGCCGTCGTCGCGATCGAGGCAGACGATCTCGTTGTTGCCGCTGATCATGAAGACGTGGCGGCCGGCGACCCACGGCGTGCCTGAGCCGGCGATCGGCTTGTCCCACAGCCGCGCGCCGGAGCGCAGGTCGAAGGCGCCGACCTGGCCGGCCGAGCCGACGGCCAGCACCTTGCCGCGGTCGATCACCGGGCGGCCGCGGATGTCCGACAGCGCCGCCAGCGACTGCGCGCCGCCGCGACGCTGGGCGATCAGGCTCTCGTTCCAGACCTGGCGGCCGCTGTCGAGGCGCAGCGCGACGAGCTCGCCCGAGCTGAAGGGTGCCACGACGAACTCGGCCGAGGCCGAGGGGCTGGGGCCGGACAGGAAGCCGGCGTTCTCCTGCAGGGCCGAGAACTCCCACAGCTCGGCGCCGTCGATGGCGGCGAGCGCGTGCAGCTTGTTGTCGATGCTGATGGCGAAGACGCGGTCGGCGAACACGGTGGGCGCGCCGCGCACCGGGGCGCTCACCGATTTGCGCCAGACCTCGGCGCCGTCGTCGGGGTTGAGCGACATCACCTCGGCGAAGCCCGTGGTGACGAACAGGCGGTTGCCGTAGAAGGCCAGGCCGCCGCCGAACTCGTTGTCGTCACGGCCGCCTTTGCTCTTCAAGGTGACGCGCCAGAGCTGCTTGCCCGACGCGGCCTCGTAGGCCGTGACGGTAGCCTGCGAATCCTTGACGAAGACGCGGCCATTGGCGACCACCGGCGG
>CAYTFW010000022.1:0-49283 GCA_964437145.1 uncultured Rhizobiaceae bacterium | reverse complement strand
CCTGTTGCACTTCAAACGTGAATCCACACCCTCGCTGCGCTCGGGATGACAGGTGCGTTTGATGAATCGCGCGTCGCCCTAAATCCCTCGCGGCGCTCGGGATGACAGTGGGCGCTAATCCGCCACGGCGCCCGAATCCTTCACCGCCTTGCCCCATTTGACCACGTCGCCGCGTAGCATCTCGGCGAGGTCGCCCGGCGAGGAGGCGATGACGCGGAGCCCGATCTTGGCCAGGCGCTCGCGCGTCTCGGGCACGTTCAGCGTCGCGGCGATCTCGCTGTTGAGCTTGGCCACGACCTCGGTGGAGATGCCGGCCGGGCCCATGATGGCGAGCCAGGAATCGCCGTCGAAGTCGATGCCGTTCTCGACGAAGGTCGGCACGTCGGGCAGCGCCGGCGAGCGCCTGGCGGCTGCCACGCCCAACGCCAGCAGCTTGCCCGAGGTGATGTGCGGCAGCGCGGTGTTGGCGCTCACCGCCGTCAATTGCACCTCGCCGTTGAGCAGCGCCAGCACCGCCGGCGCGCCGCCCTTGTAGGGCACGTGCAGCATGTCGAGCCCGCCGGCGGCGGCGCGGAACAGCTCGATGGTGAGATGCGAGCCGTTGCCGGTGCCGGCCGAGGAGTAGGTGAGCTTGCCCGGCTGGCTCTTGGCGAGCGCCACGAACTCGCGCGGCGTGCGCGCCGGCACCGAGGGATGGATCAGGATCACGGTGGGGAAGCGCGCCGCCAAGGTGATCGGCGTGAAGTCCTTGAAGACGTCGTATTGCAGCTTGGCGCCATAGAGTGTGGGCGCGATGGCGTGCGTGCCGTTGTCGGCGATCACCAGGGTGTAGCCGTCGGCCGGGCTCTTCGACACCATCGCGCTCGCCACCGTGCCGCCGGCGCCGGCGCGGTTCTCGACCACGACCTGCTGGCCGATGCGCTCGCTCAGGCCCTGCGCCAGGATGCGGCCGAAGGTGTCGGAGTTGCCGCCCGGCGCGTGCGGCACGACGAGCTTGATCGGCCGCGACGGGAAGGCGCCGCTCTGCGCGGCGGCGGGCAGGGCGCTCGACGCGGCGAGCGAGCCCAGGATGCCGAGCGCGCGGCGGCGTGTCGTGTGCGGCATGGTGTTTCCTCGCGGTTCGTTCGTCGGCCGGCGCGGAAATCCTATCAAACGCCATGACGCCGCGCACCGCCTGGTGCGATCGCGGATCGCGGATCGCGCGCCAATCGCCGACCGGCGTTACGTCCCGAGGACGCCCTCGCGTATGGACTCGCGCTTTGGCGCGGGCCTATCGTCGCGTGTTCTTCGCATCAGGGGGACACCATGAAAGCTAGTGAACTGCAAATCGCCGACGTCGTCCTGTCGACCACGTCGGCGGCGGTGTCGAAGGTCATCAAGACCGGCACGGCGGCCTCGTACAGCCACGCCATGCTCTATGTCGGCGGCGGCAAGGTCGTCGAGGCGGTGGCCAACGGCGTGGTGCACCGCTCGATCAAGCTGGCGCTGTCCGACGCGCGGCTGGCGAGCGCCTTCCGGCTCAAGACGATGACCGGCGAGCAGGCGCAGAAGATCGCCGACTACGCGAAATCGAAGGTCGGCGGCTCTTATGCCTATGGCGGCGTGTTCGGCGGCTCGGGCCTCGTGTCGATCCTGAGCGCGCCGGCGCAGCCCTGGCTGCATCTGGCGCGTTGGGGCGCCAACAAGGTCAAGGACGGCGTCGGCAGCCAGCGCACCTATTTCTGCAGCGAGCTGGTCGAGGACGCCTTCGAGAGCCAGGAGCTCACGGTCAGCCGTTACTATCCGTCGATGACCAATCCCGGCGACATCGACGAGTACAGTGAGCGCAACCCGACGACCTTCCCCAAGCTCGGCGAGCTCGAGTTGCCGCCGGATATCGGGTGAGGCGCCGTCGAAAAGCGGAGGCCGTATGATCCTCGCGTCGCGCACCGCCAACGCCTTGGGCTGCGCCTCCGGATCGTGGCGTGTCTGGTCGTTGGCCGACGGCCATGTCGAGATGCCGGCCGCGCTCTTGAAAGCGCCCGACGGTGGCAGTGCGATCGGCCTGCCGCGCTCGCTCGCCAGCCGCGACGCGAAGGTGCGGCTGTCGGTCAATTGCTTTCTGCTCGAGCGACCGGGCACTGGCGGTGTGCTGATCGACTGCGGGGCGGGCGCGCGCTGGGAGCCCACCATGGGCCATCTCGGCGTGGCGATGGCCGAGGCGGGTATCGATCCGGCGTCGATCGCCACCGTCGCGCTCACGCATACGCATCTCGATCACATCAACGGGCTGCTGTTGCCGGATGGCCGCGAGGCGTTCGTGAATCTCGAGCGGATCGTGATCGCCAAGGACGCCGCGGCGAAGTTCCTCGACGAGGCGCATCTCCAGCGGTTCAAGCCGCTGCTCGCGCCGCTCGGCGACGGCGACGCCGTGGTCGACGGCATGCGCGCGCTCGCGCTGCCGGGACACGCCGTCGGCCACATGGGCTATCGCCTCGACACCGGCGCCGATCGCGTCCTGTTCTGCGGCGACGTGTTCCATGTCCACGCGCTGCAGTTCACGCGGCCCGAGCTGACCTGGGGCTACGACGACAACCAGACCGTCGCCCGCGCGACGCGTCTGGCGCTCTTGCGCGAGGCGGCGCGGGAGCACACCTGGCTCGCCGGCGCGCATCTCGATCGACCGGGAATTGGCAGGGTCGTCGCCGAAGGGCAGGGGTATAGTTTCACGCCGGTCGCGTGATCGGGAGGAGGAGCTGATGTCCGAGACAATCGCCAATCCCCATGTCGACGAAAAGCTGATGCGCGAGATATCCGCGGCGTTCAACAGCCGCGACGCCAACCGCATCGCCGAATGCTTCGCCGACGACGCGGTGTTCTATCTCGCGCGCGGCCCCGAACCGACGGGCCGGCCGCTGCGCGGCAAGGAGGTCATCCGCAAGGCCATGGCCGATCGCTTCAAGGTGATCCCGGACATGCGCTGGGAGCACAAGAAATACGTGCTCGCGGGCGATCACGCGATCTCGGTGTGGACGGTCAAGGGCCGGAGCGCCGACGGCGAGGAGCTCAACTACCAGGGCTGCGACATCTACCGCTTCCGCAACGGCAAGATCGTCGAGAAGGACACCTACTGGAAGATCGTCGAGCACAAGGACCGGCTGTAGGGCGGACACGCCGCCGAGCCTTGGCGGCCAGCTACTTGAAGCCGCACGCCTCGGCGGTGACGGCGACATGCGCCCAGCGATTGCCCTGGCGGAAGCAGCCGTTGACCCAGTCGCCCGAGAAGACCTCGCCTTTGGCGTTGGTGTAGGTGCCCACGCCGTTGGGCAGATCGTCGGCGTAGGCGCCCTCGTAGACGCCGTAGCCGACGAAGACCTCCTTGCCCTGGCCGTGGCGTTTGTCGTCCTTCCAGTCGCCGTCGTAGCGATCGCCCTCCGCCGCCACGAAGCCGCCGCGGCCGTGCATCCGGTTGTCGCGCCAGTCGCCGTCGTAGCGGTTGCCGCTGGCCCAGACGAAGACGCCTCGACCGTTACGGTCGTCGTCGCGCCATTCGCCATCGTAGCGATCGCCGTTGGTCCACACATAGACGCCGCGCCCATGCTGCTTGTCGTCGCGCCACTCGCCGTCGTAGCGATCGCCCTTGGCCCAGACGAAGACGCCGGGCCCGTTCTGCTTGTCGTCGCGGAACTCACCCTCGTAACGACTGCCGTCGCTCCACGTGTAGGTGCCGCGCCCGTGCATGTCGCCGCCGCGCCATTCGCCGTCATAGCGCTCGCCGTCGTTCCAGGCGTAGACGCCGCGGCCATGGGGCCGGCCCTTGCTCATCGCGCCGTCGTACGCTTCGTCGCCGGCGCGCAGGCTCCAGCGCAGCACGCCGCGCCCGTCGGCCAGGCCATCGACGCAGGGGCCCGACCAGCTCGCGCGTTCCTCCGCCTGCGGCGCGCCGTTCCACACCCGACAGCCCTCGGCGGTCGTCGTCCAGCCCGGCTGCCCCGGCCGCGCCTCCTGCCCGGTGGCCGCGCCCGACAGCGCCACCAGGATGGCGGCGACAAGGACTCCGCGGATCATCGCGTCTCCTCCGTGTTCGCCGGCAGTATAGCCGAACGCGGGGCCGCCGCGCTCCGGGCCTTGGGTCGCGGAACTTGCTAGGCTGGAGCCGACCCGACCGCCCGTGGAGATGCGATCATGCGCCAGCCCGTGACCTTCTACAGCGAGGGCGTGAAGCTCGACGGCGATCTGTTCCTGCCCGAGGCCCTGAAGCCCGGCGAGAAACGCGCCGGTGTCGTGCTGTGCCACGGCTATACCGGCGTGAAGGATCTCTACCTGCCCGACAACGCCGCCGCGCTGAACCGCGCCGGCTACGTCGTGCTCACCTTCGACTACAAGGGCTGGGGCAGGAGCGAGGGATCGCGCAGCCGCTTGGCGCCCTTCAGCCGCGTCGCCGACGTGCAGGCGGCGATCACCTTCCTCGGCCTCCAGCCGCACTGCGACAAGAGCCGCATCGCCATCTATGGCACCAGCTATGGCTGCGCCACGGTGGTCTTCACCGCCGCCATCGATCCGCGCGTGAAATGCACCATCGGCGTTGTCGGCATGGGCCATGGCGGGCGCTGGATGCGCAGCGTCCGGCGGCCCGACGAGTGGCACGACCTGCTCGCACGCGCCGAGCGGGATCGCGAGCGTCGTGTGCTGACCGGCGAGAGCGAGTTCGTGGCGCGCGAGGAGATCCTGCTACCCGACCGCCAATCGGCCGAGCTGGCGGCCAAAGCGCGTGCCGGCAATCCCAACGCCGTGGGCACGATCCCGCTGGAATACATCGACGAGACGCTGTCGTTCCATCCCGAGTGGGTCGTCGCCCAGATCGCGCCGCGCCCGTTGCTGCTGATCGCCGCCGGCGACGACCGCCTGGTGCCGCCGGAGGATTGCCAGTCGCTGTTCAACAAGGCTCTGGAGCCGAAGAAGCTGGTCGTGCTGCCCGGCATCGGCCACTACGAGGTCTATACCAGGCCGGCCTTCGACGACGTCATGCGCGAGACGATCGCGTGGCTCGGGGAGCACCTGCCGGCGTAGGGCGCGCGCCGGACCGCAGAACCCGTTCGCCCGCGCCCAGTGTCCGCAGCATCACGTCTGACGCGACGTATCCCGACGCGAGGACTCTCTGAGCTCGCGCGTCACGAAGATGAAACTGAACGCGAACATGGCGCGCTGCATCGCCCCGCGAACGTCGGGGAATGCGACCATGGCCATTGGAATCGCGATGGAAATCACCAGGCCCGCCCAAGCCAGAAAGTCGTGTCGCGAACCGCCGGGCGCAAAGATGCGCGCGGCACAGGCGGCGGCGAAGGCCGCTCCAACGAGGCTCGAAGCTATGGAGTGCAACAAGTCCTCATGCACATCGGCCGGCTGCTCCGGCACGATCGGCGCGTTCGACCAGATCGCCGCGCCAACCAGGCCGACGCCGAAGAGCGCCAGTGCGCCGCGCACCAATGGGCGCGTCGCACGGTCGCGCAGCGCCGCCGCGAGCGTCGCAAGCCCATACGCGAAAAAACCGGCCTGCATGACCCAGGCGCCGGGTGATCGCTGCGCCGCCTGCTCCGACGCGGTGTGGCGCCACCACGAAAACTCTGGCGGAGACAGAATAGAACCAGCGACCATCGCCATCAGGATGACGGCGATGCCAAACAGCACGATTCGGATAGGCGTGATCATGCTCGGCATGATGGGGCTCGGCGACTTCAGTCAATCCATTCAAGCAACCCGGCGACTCTAGATAACGCGAGATAACGCGGTACCGCATGGAAGCGTGCTCAAGCGAGCTGAGATGACAGAGGTATTTTCATTTTATTATGCAAAAACATATTGATAGATAATTATTTTCATGTGATAAATAAAGAATATTCAGAGCTTCGGATTGTAGTCCCATGGATTTCGACGGTTTCCTCGTCCAGATGCGTATCGAGCTGGACGGTGTCGAGCGGGTGGCCGCGCCGTTATGGGCGCTGGCCACCTCCGCCGCGACGCGCGAGGTACCGGGCGGCGAAAGGGACTCGGCGACGGACGACGAGCCGTGCCCCTGAGCTGGACCTTGCGCCCCGAGCGCGCCCTGGTCGAGGTGAAGGGTACCGGCCCGGTCGGCCGGCGCGACATCGCCGCCTATCTCACCAGCATGATGCGGGCGGGCGCCGCGCCCTACGCCGCGCTGCTCGACTTCAGCGCCGCCGAAGTCGAGTTGAGCTCGGCCGAGCTCACGAGCTTCGGCCGTCAGATTCAGCCACCCCGTGGCGAAGGCGCCGGCGCCATCGCCATCGTCGTCTCCTCCGAGGCAGAGCACGAGCTGGCCGATCACTTCGCGCGTCGCGCCGGTGGCGGTCGAGTCTGCCGCCTGTTTGCCGAGGCCACCCAGGCCCGGGCCTGGCTGGAGGAATGCCGGCCGGGCTGATCGACGCGCGGATGGTCTACGCGAAGTGCCGCTGCGTCGCCCATGCGGCCAGCGCGGTCAGCGCGGTGGCGGCGGTGCCCCAAGCCAGGTCGACAACGGTGACGATCGGCGGCCAGCCCTTGATGGTGGCGTGGTTGGTAAGGTCGTAAGCGGCGTAGGCGCAGAAGCCAAACAACCCGCCCAGCAGCAGCGCGCCGCTCCAGCTCGATGCCTGGGGCAGGACGAAGGTGGCGATGCCAACGACGTGCACGAGATAGAACAGCGCGGCGATCGACCAGATCGGCTTGTCGCGCAGCAGGCCACCCAGCTTGTCTTTGTAGAAGCCGCCGGCGATCACGCCGAGCCACAGCCCGTCGAGAATCGCCAGCACGAACAGGCCGGCGCCGAAGCCGATCAGCCAGGTCTTCATCCGATACTCCCGCTTGTCCGCGCGCGATGGCGATCATGATTGTCGGAGATCATACGCGCCGGCCGGTGATCCGGACTGTGAGCTGGATTCACGCGTTATGGCGCTTTTTTCACCCTTCCACACAGGGTGGTAGGGCGTTGGCCAACTCGAAGCCAGGTGGCTAACTATTTCGTGTGGCATGCGAATTTCCCCCACAGGGGGTGCGACGAATTGTGCCTGCCCACGGATCGTCGTGGCAAAAGTCGTCAATCTATGGCTTAATGTTTTGACGCAGAATTAACGCCCGCAACGACGGGAGGCCCTTGGGGGCCATTGATGGGGGAATGGGATATGGCCAATCTGGACACACGTCCGGAAGCGATCGCTTCCAGCATCGACTTTCTCGAAGACGAGCTGATTGAAATGGGACTCGACGCCAGCATGGCCGAGAAGGCCCTGATGCGTCATCCGACCTGCGAGCGCTACAAGGCGCGCCTCGCCGAAATCTACGCGATCACCGGCGACATCGCCTCGACCTTGGGCCGCCTGCGCGCCCAGGCGACGCGCGCGCCGGCCGCCGCGCACCTGCACTGAACCCGCCGCCGACGGCGCCCGCTTTTCGGGCGCCGGGTGAACGCATCGGTCCGGGCTAGCTGATCAGCCAGACCGAGGCGCCGAGAAACGCGGCCATCATGCCGAGCACGGCCACGAGCGCGATGCGATCGTGGCGAGCCGCCGCTTCTCGTCTTGTCCGTGCCGGGCGCATGCTCCACCGTCGGGTCCGTCGACGCTTTTGTGCGTGATAATCCGGGCGGCACCGCGGCGCCATTCCGTCGATCCTGTGAAGACCCGGGCGCTTCGCGTTAGACTAGCGCCGACGGGGAGGCGTCGGGGATGTTCGACAAGCGCACGGTGCAGGCCTACTTGGTGCTGGCGGGGCTCGGGTTGCTCGGCGTCCTGATGGCCCTGCTGATGGCGCGCAAGCCATACCTTTCGGCACTGGTCGTCGGCGCGGCGGCGGCGCTCGTCTTTCCGGTGCCGCTGATCTGGCTGCTGCGCAAGCTGGGCGTGCCGATCGGCCAGGCGGTGAGCTGCCAGCGCTGCGGCACCGAGCAACCCGCGGTGCGCCGGCCGGCCAGTTTCAGGCAGGCCATGCTCGGCGGCCACACCTGCGTCAAGTGCGGCGCCGAGCTCGACGCGCGCGGCCGCCTGCGCGCGCCGTAGGGTGGCGGTCAATGCGCAACGATAATGGCGCACAGACGGCCTTAATGGCGCATAGGCCGCCAAAAATGGCGCACAGAACGAACCATAGTGGCGCATAGAAGCCGGTCGATTTGACTGTTGTTCGATGGTTCGATAATTATTGAACAATGGAAAAGGCCGAAGCCGTCGCTGCGCTGGCCGCGCTGGCGCAGGACAATCGCCTCGACGTGTTCCGGCTGCTGGTGCGGGCGGGTGCGGGCGGCATGCCGGCTGGCTTGATCGCCGAGCGGCTCGGTATCGCGCCACCGACGCTGTCGTTCCATCTGGCACAGCTCAAGCACGCCGATCTCGTCTCGGTGCGTCGTGACGGACGCTCGCTGATCTACGCCGTCGACTACGCGCGCATGAACGGACTGATGGAATTCCTCACCGACAATTGCTGCGCCGCCGGTGCGCCGGTCTGCGAGCCGCAAGCCGTGCGCCTCGTCAGGCGCAAGCCGCGCCGCGTCGAGGGCCGCTAGGAGAGCTGATGCCCCTCCGTCCCATTGTCGCCGAGGCGCTCGGCACCGCGCTGCTGCTGGCGACCGTCGTCGGCTCGGGCATCATGGCCGAGCGTCTGTCGGGCGGGAATGTCGGCGTGGCGCTGCTGGCCAATGCCATCGCCACCGGCGGTGGGCTCTACGCGCTGATCACGATGTTCGGGCCGATCTCGGGCGCGCATTTCAACCCCGTCGTGACCTTGTCGCTGACCGGCGCGGGCCTGAGTCCGCGCGGCCACGCGCTGCCGTTCATCGTCGCGCAGGTCGCGGGTGGTGTGCTGGGCGTATGGCTGGCGCATCTGATGTTCGACCTGCCGATCCTGCAGGCGTCGATGAAAGCGCGCACCGGCATCGGGCAATGGGCGGCCGAGGCGACCGCGACCTTCGGCCTGGTGCTGCTGATCCTGCTCGGCGCACGCCGCCAATCGGCCGCACTGCCCGCCGCGGTGGCCGTCTATATCGTCGGCGCCTACTGGTTCACCGCCTCGACATCTTTCGCCAATCCAGCGGTCACGATCGCGCGCGCGCTCAGCGACACCTTCGCCGGCATCGCGCCCGCACACGCGCCGGGCTTCATCGCCGCGCAATGCCTCGGCGCGGCGCTGGCCTTCGCGGTGGCGCGCTTCTTCGACGCCGGCGCCTCCAAAGCGCCTCGCGCCTGATCAGACGAGACGGCGCAGGCCGTCCCAGCCGACATAGAGGCCGATGCAGAAGATGAGGGCGCTGGAGATGTAGGGCGCGCGCCGGATCAGCGTCGAGAACCCGTGCCAGCGCCGTCCAATATGACGCACGCCCAATGCGGCGATGGCGCCGGTCGCCACCAGGGTGATCGCCAGCCCGATGCTGAAGCACAGCACCAGCGCCACACCCAGGCTGAAATGCTGGAGCTGCAGGCAGATCAGCAGGACGGTGATCGCAGCGGGGCAGGGGATCAGCCCGCCGGTCAGGCCGAAGACGACGATCTGGCCGGTGGTGACGTGACGCGTGGCGAAGCGGCGGCGTATGTCCTCGGCATGCTGGCGCTGGTGAGCGTCTTCGAGGCCGGCCGACGACACGTCGAGACCCTGCGCCACGGGCGCGTGGTGATGATGATCATGATGGTGATCATCATCATGGTGATGATGATGATGATCGTGCGCCGCGTGTTCGCGCCGCTGCTCTTGCCATGTGCGGGCGAACATCCATAGCGCGACGCCGGCGATGATCACCGCCGAGGCGAGCTGCAACCAGGGCTCGCTGGCTTCGGCGCTCCACTGCCGGCCGACATGCATGCCGATCAACGCGATCGCCCAGACCACGGCGGTGTGCGAGACGGTCGCCGCCAGGCCCAGTATCACCGCCTGCCAGACCGTGCCGCGGATGGCGACGATGAAGGCCGCCATCATGGTCTTGGAGTGCCCCGGCTCCAGCCCGTGCAACGCGCCCAGCAGGATGGCGCTGGGCACGAACAGCCACGCCTTTCCCGCGCCCTGCGTCAACAGCTCGGCGAAGCCCGGCATGACGCGTCCTCAGAGGAACTTGGTGAGCTGGCGGAATTCGTCGAGCGCGGCGCGCTCGGCGCGCTTTCGTGGACCGATGGTCCGCTCGAGGCAATGGTCGATGTGGTCGTGGATCAGCACCGTCTTGGCGCCGCCGATCGCCTTCTCGATGGCGTGCAGTTGCTGGGCGAGGTCGACGCAGGGGCGGCCGGCCTCGATCATCCCGATCACCGAACGCAGATGCCCCTCGGCGCGCTTCAGGCGCTTGACGATCTCGGGATGCGACTCGTGCTGGGCCATATCCTATCCTCCGGGAGAGGATATGATATGGCGCGATGCCGGCCAAGTCGAGTCGCGGCCGCCTCGCCATTGGCCGGATTGGCGTGGCCAAGGGCGAACGATGTCGGCGGCCCGCGCGTGGCGGCGAGCAGAAGCGTGCGCCTGATAGGCCTCACTTGACGATGATAGTGCCGGTCATGCCGGCTTCTCGGTGGCCGGGGATCAGGCACGAGAAGTCGAACGTGCCCGCTTTGGTGAAGCGCCAGACGATGGTGCCGGTGGCTTTTGGCTTCAGGCGCTTGGCGTTGGGATCGTCGTGCTCCATATCGGGGTTCTTCTTCATCTCCTCCAGGTGCTTGAGGTTCTCCTCCAGTGTGCCGACCACGAATTCGTGGTCGATCTCGCCGTTGTTGCGCAGCTGAAAGCGGATCTGCTCGCCCCGGCGAACCTCGACGCGATCGGGCACGAACAACATCCTGCCGTCGGCCTCGCGCATGACGATCTGGACGATTCGCGCTGGCTTCTTCGGATCGCCCGGCATGCCATAGGGCGTCTCACCACCATGGTGATGGCCGGGATCGGCGGACGCGGCGGCGGCGAGCAGCGAGACGGCGAGCGCGAGAGCCGCTGCCCACCGGCTACGTTCCCTTGCCAGCGTGCGAAGGTTGGAAGTTGTCGTCATCACGACCTCCTTTTCAATGACTGTGGCCCTGCGGCGTCACGGCGCGCAGGGAAACGGTGTCGCGGGAGCCGCGCCCGAAGGCGCGAGACCACGCGTCAAGAAACGCGCCGGCCCTGGAGGCGGGCGCGCGGACCTACGGGGAGGCTCAGACCTTGGGAGGCGGCGGATCGACGCCGACCGCGCGCGGCGCCGGGCGTGTCGGCAGGAAGGTGAGAAGCGGCTCGCCCACCGGCAGCGCCAAGGCGATCGCGGTGTCGGCGGCGGGCGCGAGCGGGATGCAGGCGGCGAAGCAGCACAGATGCTGCAACACCGCGGCGTGATCCGGCTTGCCGTTATCGTGCGAGGTGGGCGCCGCGGGCTCGTGACACGACATCGCGGTCATGCCGCCGCTTGTGCGATCCGGTGCCGCCATGGCGGCCAAACTCATCGACAGCGGCAGGTTCAGCGCCAACATGAGCGCGACCAGAACCCCCAACCAGTTCCGTCGGCGCAGGCTGTGATGGCCGCGATCCAACATGCCGTTCTTATAGAGGCGAGCGCGCGAACCGGCAACGCCGGCATCGATGCGGCGCACCGGCGATGCCAGCGGCGCGACAATCCATCGCGACGCCGGTGATGGCGGCGGCCTTCCGTGAGCGCAAAATGTACTCTAGCTGACCGCCGATGAGTTTCGCTCCGCCGGCCGCGCTGATGCGCGCCCATCTCTGCCGCCGCTATGGCGGCCCAGATGTGATCGAGCTCGCCGAGATCCCCCGGCCCCTGCCGAAGGACGACGAGGTCCTGATCCGCATCCGCGCGACCACCGTGAGCGCTGCCGACTGGCGCGTGCGTTCGCTCGTCATGCCGCCCGGCTTCGCGCCCGTCGCGCGCCTGGCGCTGGGGCTCATGCGGCCGCGCCAGCCGATCCTCGGTACCGAACTGGCGGGCGTCGTCGAGCGTGTCGGCGCGCGCGTGACGCGCTGGCGCCCCGGTGACGCGGTCATTGCCTTGCCCGGCGGCGCGATGGGCTGCCATGCCGAATATCGCGCCATGGCCGAGACCGGCGCGCTCGCGCCCAAGCCCGCGAACCTCGGCTTCGAGGAAGCGGCCTCTCTGTGCTTCGGCGGGCACACGGCGCTGCACTTCCTGCGCAAGGCCGCGATCAAGCCGGGCGAGTCGTTGCTTGTCATCGGCGCGGCCGGCAGCGTCGGCGGCGCCCTGGTGCAACTCGGGCGGCACTTCGGCGCGGTCGTCACCGGCGTCACCAGCACCGCCAATGTCGACCTCGTGACATCCCTCGGCGCCACAGCGGTGGTCGACCGCACGCGGCGCGATGTCTTCAGCGACGGTGCGACCTACGATGTGATCGCCGACACGGCGAACACGATATCGTTCGCGCGCGCGAGGGCGGCGCTCAACCCCGGCGGACGGCTGCTCGCCATCGCCGGCGGCATGGGCGAGATGCTCGCCAGCCTGCTGCCACCGCGCGACGGCGGCAAACGCGTGATCGCCGGCCCCGCCGAGGAACGCGCCGAGGATGTCAGGCTTCTGGCCGATCTCGCCGCGCGGGGCGTGCTGCGGCCGGTGATCGACAGCCGCTACCGTTTCGAGGACATGCGCGCCGCGCACGCCCGCGTCGAGACACGGCGCAAGTCGGGCAGCGTCGTCGTCAGCGTGGCCGAGGCCTGACCGGCGCGCAGCTTCGCTATTCGATGACGTGGTCAGCGCGCGCGAGCAGCGTGGGAGGCAGGGTGAGGCCCAGCGTCTTCGCCGTCTTCATGTTGATGACCAACTCGTACCTGGTCGGCGCCTGCACCGGCAGGTTGGCGGGCTTCTCGCCCCTGAGGATGCGATCGACGTAGCCGGCGGCCAGCCGGTACTGGTCGTTCAAGTTGCCGCCATAGGAGAGCAGGCCGCCGCGCGCGACGAACAGGCGCTCGAAGTAGAGCGCGGGCAACTTGAGCCGCTCGGCGAGTCCGACGATCAAATCGCGGTTGTTGTAAGCGAAGATGCTCGCGCCAACGATCAGGCCGCCACTGCCGGGCCGCGCGAACGCCGTCAGGTCGCGCTCGACGGATGTGGCGTCGCTGGCGTTGATCGCGCGCACATCGACGCCGAGCATGGGCGCCACGGACTGCACGACGGCGAACTGACCGGCGCCGACCGGGTCGATAGGGTTGCGCAGCACCGCCACGCGCGTCATGCCCGGCGCGACCTCCTTGAGCATCTGCAGCCATTTCGCCGTCAGGCTGTACTCGAACAGGACGAAACCGGTGACGTTACCGCCGGGCTGCGCCAGGCTGTCGACATGGCCGATGCCGACCGGGTCCACGGCGAAGGCGAAGACGATCGGGATCGTGCGCGTCGCCTCGATAACGGCGCGCAGCGCCGTCCCGGCGGCCACGATGACGTCGGGCGCCAGCGCGACGAGCTCGGCGGCGTACTTGCGATAGTTCTCCGGGGCGCCCGATGTCAGTCGATAGTCGATCCGCACGTTGCGCCCATCGACCCAGCCCAGTCGCTCGAGGCTTTGCTGGAAGTGGGCGAACGTCGCCTGCGCTTCCGGATCGCCCGGCGTGCCGCCGGCGAGCAGGCCGACACGGCGTATGCGATCGGCTTGTTGCGCGCGCAGCGGCGAGGCGACGGCGCCACCACCGACGAGCGCGATGAATCCTCGCCGCCTCAGTTCATCGGATCGCATCGATCCCCTCCCGGGATCCGAGCATGGCAGCAAACGGGGCGGGCTGGGTAGGCGGTTGTAAGGACGCTCAGGTGCCGCGATCGCCGGCCAGCTCGCGCGGGCGGATGGCGAGGAAGATCGCCAGCGCGCCCAGCATGAAGGCGGCGATCACGCCAAAGGCGAGACCCCAGGCGAGCGGCGACATGCCGCCGGCGAGATCGAGCGTCAGGCCCACGGCGAGCGGGCCGACGAAGCCGCCGGCGTAGCCCAGCGTGGAATGGACGGCGAGCGTCGCGCCACGCCGCGCCGGCTCGGCGTTGCCGGCGGCGCCGGCGGTGAGCGAGGAGGAGTCGAGCCACACCACCATGCCGTAGACGATCAGCAATACGACGGCGAGCCAGTAGCTGCTCGTGCCGACGAGGCCGAGGCCGGCGGCGACAATGATCGACAGGATCATCGCGGCGGCGACCAGCCGTCGTCGCCCGAAGCGGATCGAGGATTCGTTGCCGACGACGCTGGTGAGCGTGCCGAGCAGGGCCAGCACGGTGACCACCAGGGCCGGCGACAGCAGGCTGCCGTTGAAGCCGGTATGCGTGGCGACGAAGGCGAGAAAGGCCACGCCCCAGCCGCGCAGCGCGTTCATTTCAAGCGTATGGACGCAGTAGACGATGGAGTAGGCCAGCGCCGAGCGGTTGCGCAGCACCGGGCGGAAGTCGAACAACGCGCCCTGGCTCGCGACACGCGGCGGTGGCTGGCGCGGCGGCACGACGAGCGTGACGGTGAGCCAGGCAATCGCCGCCGTGATCGCCGAGATCGCGAAGGCCCAGCGCCAGCCGAGCTGGTGCGCGAGGACGTCGCCCAGCAGGAAGGACGCCGCGCCCGATATGCCGATGCTGGCGGCGTGGCCGGTGACGGCGCGCGACATCATCTTCGCGTCGACCTGGTCGGCCAGCAGCTTCAGGCCGGTCATATAGGTGCCGGCCCAGCCGATGCCGGTCAGCGCCCGCGTGATCAGCGCCGTCCAGAATCCGTCGGCGATGAGCGCGAAGCCGGCATGGCCGATCACCGTGAGGCCGACACCGAACATGTAGACGCGCTTGGCGTCTATGCGGTCGGTGAGCGTCACCAACACCGGAACGCTCAGCATGTAGGTGCCGAAGAAGATCGCCGTGATCCAGCCCGCCTCGCTGTTGCTGAGCGACCACAGCTTCATCATGTCGGGCAACAGCGCTGGCCAGAAGCCGGCGCCGAGCTGCACGAAGACCTGCGCGGCACAGACGACGGCGACGAGGCGGGCGGGAGATGACGTTTTCATGACGACGGCGGCCAATGAAGGCCGGCGCGGTCCCGATGTCAACCGTATTTCCAGAATCTTGGAAATAGGCGGGTATCATCCCGAGCGCGGCGCGGGCTCGGGAGTCCTCGCGCGCGAGGGCAGCAGGAAGGTGATGGCCCAGCAGGCGAGCAGCATCGCCGCCGACCCCAGCAGGCAGGCGCTCATGCCGCCCCATTGGTAGAGCGCGCCCGACAGCAGCATGCCGGCGAGCCGGCCGGCGGCGTTGGCGGCGTAGTAGAAGCCGACATCCTCCGCCGCCTTCTTCGAGCCGGCATAGGCGAGGATCAGGTAGGAATGCAGCGAGGAGTTCACCGCGAAGGGCAGGCCGAACAGCGCCAGCCCGATGGCGACGACGAGATCGGGACGCCACAGGTCGGGGTCGCGCAGCAGCAGCGCCAGCGCGATCGGCACCGCCGCCAGCAGCCCGGCCCAGAGCCGCGCGTGGGGCACCTCGCGGCTCAGCCCGTCCTCGCTGCGCGCGATCATCGCCGGCGCGGCTGCCTGCACGACGCCATAGCCGATCGTCCATGCCGCGAGGAAGGCGCCGACCTCGACGAAGCGCCAGCCCGCCGCGTAGAGGAATACCGGCAGGCCGACGACGAACCACACCTCGCGCGCGCCGAACAGGAAGACGCGCGCCGCCGCCAGCATGTTCACGCCACGCGACTTGGACAGGAACTCGCGCATCGTCTTCGACGACTTGCCCTTGCCCAGCGCGCGCGGTAGCAGCAACACGCCGGCGAGGAGGATGGCGCCGATCACACCGGCCATCAGCCACAGCGCTGGTCGGAATCCCATGGCCTCCAGCAGCAGGCCGCCAAAGAAGAATCCCGCGCCCTTCATCGCGTTCTTCGAGCCGGTGAAGTACGCCACCCATCTGAAGAGCTGGCCTGAGCTCGACGCGGACGTCGCCTTGATCGCCGATTTCGACGCGGTCTTGGTGAAGTCCTTGGCCAGCCCGGCGATACCCTGGGCGACCACCACCCAGGCGACCGAGACCGCCGCGCCCCAGCCCGGATCGAGCGCCGAGAGCATCACCAGACCCGCGACCTGCAGCGCCTGGCCGGCGGCGAGCATACGCGGGATGCCGAAGCGCGTGGCGAGCCAGCCGCCGGCGAGGTTGGCGGCGATACCGGCGCATTCGTAGAGCAGGAACAGGAAGGCCAGCGTGAAGGGCGAATAGCCGAGCTGGAAGAAGTGCAGCAGCACCAGCATGCGCAACGCGCCGTCGACCAGGGTGAAGCCCCAGTACGACGCTGTGACGATCAGGTAGTGGCGCATCGTCGACTCATTACCTTCCCCCGGAGGGGGAAGGTGGCGCGGAGCGCCGGATGGGGGATGTCGAAGACGGACTCCTGCGTTCGTCTTCGACATCCCCCATCCGCCCTTCGGGCACCTTCCCCCTCCGGGGGAAGGTATGAGCCGCGGCGCCCATCACGTCTCCCGTCCGATCACGATGTTGGCGAGGTCGACCATGCGGCAGACATAGCCGATCTCGTTGTCGTACCAGGCATAGACCTTCAGCAGCGTGCCATCCGTCACCATGGTGCTGGGCCCGTCGACGATGGCGCTGCGCGAATCGTTGCAGTAGTCGGCGGAGACCAGCGGGCGTGTCTCGAAGCCCAGGATGCCGGCCAGCGCGCCCGACGCGGCGTCGGCGAACAGGCCATTGATCTCCGCCTCGCTGGTCGCGCGCTTGAGCTCGAAGACGCAGTCGGTGAGGCTGGCGTTGAGCACCGGCGCGCGCACCGCGTGGCCGTTCAGCTTGCCCTTCAGCTCGGGGTAGATCAGCGTGATGGCCGTGGCGCTGCCGGTGGTGGTCGGCGCCAGCGAGGTCATCGCCGAGCGCGCGCGGCGCAGATCCTTGTGCGGCGCGTCGACCACGACGTTGGTGTTGGTCGGATCGTGGATGGTGGTGATCTGGCCGTGCACGATGCCGATCGCCTCGTGCACCACCTTGACCACCGGCGCCAGGCAATTGGTCGTGCACGACGCCGCCGTCAGCAGGCGATGGCGCGCCGGCTCGTAGAGCGCGTCGTTGACGCCGACCACGACATTGAGCGCGCTCGCGTGCTTGACCGGCGCGGCGACGATCACACGCTTCACGCCGCGCGCGAAGTAGCCCTCGAGCGCCTCGGGCGTGAGGAACTTGCCGGTGCATTCCAGCACGATATCGCAGCCGAGATCGCCCCATTTCACCGCGCCGGGCTCGGGTTCGGCGCTGAAGCCGATCAGACGGTTGTCGATACGGATGGCGCGGTCGTCCTCGACGCCGAAAGACGCACGCCAGCGACCATGGACGCTGTCGAATTCCAGCAGATGCGCGCTCGCCGCGGCGCCGCCCTTGATCTCGTTGACATGCACCACATCGAGGCGGTTGGCCGCGCGCGGATCGTCGGCCGGGCGCGCCACGCTACCGAGCGCCGCGCGCAGCGCCAGCCGCCCCATACGACCCATGCCATTGATGCCGACGCGCATGCCCGGGCTCCTTCACATCACCGGCCGCGTCGCGTCGCCCAACTCGTCGAGCCGCTTGCGCAGGGCCATCTCGTCGAGCGAGGCGATCGGCAGGTTGATGAACATCTCGAGTCGTCGGCGGGTCATGGCGTAGAGCGCGTTGATCATCGTCGCGCGCTCCGCCGCCGTGCCGGTGAACTTCGACGGGTCGGGCAGTGGCCAGGCCGAGGTGATCGGCCGCGCGCCGAGATCGGGGCAGTCCTCGCCCTGCAGTGTGTCGCAGAGCGTGATGACGAAATCCATACGCGGCGCCTCGGGCCCGGTGAACTCGTGCCATGACTTGCAACGCAGACGCGTCACGTCGTGGCCCAGCGTGCGCAACCTCTCGATCACCTCCGGTACCGGCGCGTCGGCCGGCTCCGAGCCGGCGGAGTAGGCGTTGAACCTGCCCTTGCCGAGTTGCTCGAGCAGAGCCTGGGCGATCAGCGAACGCGCCGAGTTGCGCGTGCACAGGAACAGCACGTTGTAAGCGGCCGTCATGCGGCGGTCCTCCTGATGATCATCCGGGAGAAGTCGGGCGAGGTCGCGATACAGGTCGGGGTGGCCCGCGCAGCAGGTCTCGCCGAGAAAGCCCAGCAGGTCGCGCAGGCCGGCGAAGCGCGGCGCGTAGATGATGGAACGGCCCTGCCGCGTCGACTGGATCAGGCCGGCATCCTCGAGCTGGGCGAAGTGGAACGACAGGGTCGACGGCACCTGGCCGAGCGCCACCGCGACCTCGCCGGCCGCCATGCCGGACGCGCCCCGGCTCGCCAGCAGACGCATCAGGTTGAGGCGCGTCTCCTGCGCCAGGGCGGCGAATCCCAGAGCGGCATCCCTCGATTCCATAGTTCTCGAATAGTCCAACGGTGTGACGCGCCGATGACACCGGTTGAGCGGATCGGCCCCAAAAAGGAACCGGCAGGCCAGGGGCCCGCCGGTTCTCTTGTCATTCCGAGCGAAGCGAGGAATCTAAGGCCTTACTGGATCCCTCGCTCCGCTCGGGATGACAGCACACGAGTCCAGAGAGATCGGCTCAGCCGCAGCCCTTCTTGCCCTGCATCTTCTTCTCGGCGTCGACCACGCAGCAGGCGTCGGGCACGGCCGCCTTGACCTCGGGCGCCGGCGCGCCGCCGCAGCAGCCGGTGGCGACCGGATCGGCCACCGCCGGCTGTGCAGCCACCTGTGGAGCGGGGCCGCAGCAGCCGGCCGCGGCCGCGGTCGCCTGCGCCGCCGCCAGCGGTCCCGGGCCGCTGCACACGCCGGTCTCGGGCAGCACCAGCTCGACCTTGCGCGCCGCGTCGTGGTCGCCGGCGATCTCGGCGACGATCGAGCGCACCTGCTCGTAGCCGGTGAGCATCAGGAAGGTCGGCGCGCGGCCGTAGGACTTCATGCCGGCGAAGTAGAAGCCGGGCTCGGGCTGCGCCAGCTCGCGCGCGCCATGCGGACGCACCGTGCCGCAGCTGTGCAGGTTGGGATCGATCAACGGCGCCAGCTCGGGCGGGCACTCCAGCGCCGGATCGAGCGACAGGCGCAGCTCGCGCAGGAAGTCGAACTCGGGACGGAAGCCGGTGGACACCACCAGCTCGTCGGCGATCACCTGACGCGCGCAGCTCGCGGCGCGCGTGGCGATCCGTAGCCGCCCGTCGACCTCCGACAGGTGCCCGATGCGGAAGCCGCGCTCGACCGAGACCTTGCACGAGGCGACGAGGGCGGCGAAGGCGCTGCCCAGCGCGCCGCGCGCCTCCAGCTTGTCGTTGGCGCCGCCGCCGAAGGCCTTGGCCGGATCCTCGCCGCGCAGCAACCAGATCGCCTTGGTGCCCGGCGCCTCCTCGGCGAGCCGCGCGAGATCGATCAGGGTGCCGATGGCGGAGTGACCGGCGCCGGCGACGGCGACCGTCTTGCCGGCGTAACGCGCGCGCATCGCGCCCAGCACGTCGGGCATGCCATAGGCCAAGCGGCTCTGTACCCGATCTTCGCCGATCGCCGGGCGGCCATCGGCGCCGGCGGGGTTGGGCGCGAACCAGGTGCCTGTGGCATCGATCACCGCATCGGCGCGCAGCGACTCCGGGCCCTTGCCGTTCTGGTAACGCACATCGAAAGGCGCGCTCTCGCGGCCCTTGCTCTTGACCTTGTCGAAGCCGACGCGGCCGACCGAGGTGACGGTGCTGTTGGTGCGGATGCGATCCTTCAGCGCCGTGCGCGTCGCCAGTGGCTCGAGGTAGCGCTCGACCAGCTCGCCGCCGGTGGGATAGTCGCCGGGCTCTGGTGGGTTCCAGCCGTTGGCCGCCAGCAGGCGCGCGGCCGCCTTGTCGACATTGTAGAGCCACGGCGAGAACATGCGCACATGGCTCCACTGGCGCACCGCGTGCGCCGCCTCGGGGCCGGCTTCGAGCACCACGGGCTCCAGGCCGCGCTCCAGCGCGTGCGCGGCGGCGGCGAGGCCGACGGGGCCGCCGCCGAGGATGGCGACGGTGAGCGGGCGGGTCAGCGAGTCGGGCATCGGTCTAGTCCTGTCTTTCCAGAATCATCGAAATAGCGGGGCAAAATTTTTTACGCGGCTTTGGGCTTGGCGAGGCCCGCGGGCAGGCAGGTTCCCTCGGCGCAGCACTGCTCGACCATGTAGTCGACCAGGTCGCGCATCAGCTCGTAGTTGGCGTGGCAGATCAACGTCGTACCCTCGCGCGTCTGGCTCACCAGGCCGACCGTGATCAGCGACTTCAGGTGATGCGACAGCGTCGAGGCGGCGATGTCGAGCCGGTCCTGCAGCTTGCCCACGGCCATGCCCTCGATCCCTGCGCGCACCAGAACGCGGAAGATCTTGAGGCGGGTCGGGTTGCCCAGGGCTTCGAGTCGGGCGGAGGCGTCGTCGAGCTTCGTGCCAGGCAATATAGACCGCGCGCGGCGGGAGTCAACGGTATTTCCGGAAGTATAGAAATACGACCAGGCGCGGCAGGAAGCCGGCTGCGTTTCAGGCACGGCCATACCAAACCCGCCGGCCGGCCCCACACGGAGTGAGCTGCCGCTATTCGACTAATTCTTCCGATAGGCCGCTGGCCAGGGGACTAGCCTACGTCCTCCGCGGCAATGTGTTTTACTTCCACAATGCGCTGCAGCGGAATTTGAGCCCGCTCGTTGGCTTCCTTGACGCGCTCCTCGGAAGGGGCGTCGAAAAGGCAATATGCCTTTTCCTCCGAGGGAAGGAAGGTGGAGCGGAGGTAACGTACTGGCTTACCTTGCTCCGTCATTTCCGCGGTGACGGACTTCGCCCGCCCTGCCGCATCGGCCAGCTGCTCGGGAGTGATTCCGGGCAGGTGCCTCTCGACCATGTACTGCGGCATCGGAATCCCCCAAGAAAGTTCAGCAGTAATGCGCGGAAGATTGCAATACACTGCGGGGAGTCGCAGCCCCAAGTCAACATGAGCAGCTATTTCGCCGCCGTATTTACCGACCTGGTTCGTCATTCTGTCGCTTGGGAGAGAGTTCCCCGAAGTGCGATGACGACGATCCTCGCGGAGTACCGGTATTTGGCCCAGTCGCTCGCCGGCCAGTATGGCAGGCGGCATGAGAACTTCACCGGCGATGGACACCTGTTCCTGTTCGAGTCGGCCGACGTGGCCGTTCACTTTGGTCTGAAGCTCGTAGCCTTTTGGAGACAACGTCGTCGCTCGCTCCTCGAGGTGCACAAGGCACCTGATATTCCCGTCCGTATTGGATGTCACTTTGGCGATTGCACCCGTTTACCGGAAGCCGACGCATGGATTGGCCGTGCCATCAACGTGGCCAAGAGAGTCGAGGCGGCCGCAGAGCCTGATTCGCTGCTGGTGACGCAGATGATTTTGGAACTTATCGATCTGCCATACTACGACTTTAGCGAAGTCGGTCTGCGCGAACTCAAGGGCGACATCGTGGGCGCGCGGCCACTGTATAGGCTGATTTCCGTTAACGAGGTCGCGATGGCGGAGCGGGTGGTATCCGACCTGACCGCTGAAGACTGGTTCTTGAAGGGTATCGGCTTCTCCGGTGCGGAGTGCGGTGCGATTCAAGAGGAAATGGACTGCTATCGGCGGGCGCTTCAATTGCGGGAGAACTATCCCGAAGCCCACAACAACCTGGCGATTGCCCTGAAAGCGACCGGCGATAGCGATGCTGCCGCGAAGCACTATAGCGAGGCTCTTCGCCTTTGGCCGCAGTATCCGGAGTGCCACTATAACTATGCGATCCTGTTTGAAGGGATGAACGATCTTGCTGCCGCGAAATCACACTACGAACGGGCCATCAAGTTTCGACCGGACTATGTCGATGCGAAGCTTAGATGCGCGGGCCTGCTGACCTCGCTGGGCGATACGTCTGGCGCAGACCGTGAGTACCAGGAGGTATTGGGCATTCGACCTGGTTATCCTGAAGCGCACAACAACTACGCCGTATTCCTCGAGCGCTGTGGTGATCGGCGTGCGGCCGTGCAGCACTACACGCAAGCCATCGAACTAAAGCCTGATTACGCGGAAGCACACTACAACTACGCAATGCTGCTTGAGAGTAGCGACTCCCAGATGGCCTCGGAGCACTATAGGGCCGCGATAAGAATTCTTCCCACCTACCTCGAAGCGCACAACAATCTCGCCATTCTTTTGCAGGAGAATGGCGACGTCGAGGGAGCCGAGACTCATTACCGAGCTGCGTTGCGCATACGCCCGAGTGATCCCGCTGCGAACTACAATCTTGGACTGTTGCTGCGAGCAAGGGGAGATGACCTGGCCGCCGAACATCACCTGGAAGTCGCGCGGCGCTAGCGGAAGAGCGATCCGTCAGCCGAGGGCGGTTGATGTCAAGCGTCAGGTCTGGGCTTTGCGCATTTTTTGGCCGTGCCGATCCGTAGTGATCATGGTGTCTTCGCTGACGTCATCCTGCGCCCGGTTTTGGAAGCTCGCCAGTGACGTCATGATTGTGCCACGCACCGGGTGGCCGGGCGCTCATCAGGCGAGGCCATACCACGCGCCGCGGCCGGTTCCGTGCAGGATGAGATGCCCCTGTTCGACCAGCGCTTTCAGGTGGTCCTTGATGGTGTTGCGGCTGGCGCCGCTGACTCTCACTGCCTCGGCCACCGTAACCCGGCCATGCTCGCGCGCCAGCTCGAGGATCCGCACCGACAGTTCCGGCAGGGCGGCAAGCATGACCCGCTCGCGTTCCATTTTCTTTTCGAGGCGCTGCTTCTGCTGCCGCAAGGCTCGCAGGAAGAACTCCAGCCAGGGGTTCCAGTCCGGCGCCTGCGTGCGAATCGTCCCCTGGGTTCGACGCAGAGACAGGTAGTAGCTCTCCTTGCTCTGTTCGATCACGCTTTCCAGCGAGCTGTAAGGCACATAGGAGTAGCCCGCCCGCAGCAGCAGCAGCGTCGTGAGGATGCGTGACAGGCGGCCATTACCGTCCTGGAAAGGGTGGATCTCGAGGAACACCACCACGAAGACGGCGATGACCAGCAGCGGATGGAGGTTCTTGTCCTTCTCCCTCTCCGCCATCCATTCCACGAGCTCGCGCATGCGGCGCGGCGTGTCGAATGGCGTGGCGGTTTCGAACACCACGCCGAGGCTGGTGCCATCCTCGTCGAAGGCTTCGACGTGATTGGGCAGCGTCTTGTATGAGCCGCGATGCCGTTCGTCCCGGGTCGAATGAATCAGTAGATCGCGATGGAGCTGGCGGATGTGGTTCTCGCTCGGCGCGATCGTGTCGTGGGCGTTGAAGATCGTCTCCATAGCTTCGGCATAGCCGGCGACCTCCTGCTCGTCGCGGCTGGTGAACGAGCCAATCCTCAGGGTCGCCAGGAGCGTCTCGACTTCGCGATCGCTGAGTCGGGCGCCCTCGATGCGCGTGGAAGAGCCGATGCTCTCGATCGTGGCGACGCGGCGCAGGCCTGACAGTCGGTCGGGCGCGATCCGGCCGATCGCCCGCCAAGCGCCCTTGAACTCATCGGTCTCGGCGATCAGCGAGAGGATTTCCGGCGTGATGCGAAGCGTGGACGTGTCGAGTGGCATGCCATTAATACATCCGTTTCCATCCAATTATACCCGATTCTACCAATTGTCCACCCATTTCCATCCAATTAGACTGGCCGGCGATGCCCATGCTCTATCTCATCAGCGGCAAGATCGGCGCCGGCAAGTCGACGCTGGCGCGCAAGCTGGCCGAGCGACCGGCGACGTTGCTGATCAGCGAGGACCACTGGACCTCGCACCTCTTCGCCGACCAGCTCAAGACGATCGACGACTACCGCGTCTTGTCGGCGCGGCTACGCGCGGCGATGGCGCCGCACATTGTCGCCATACTCAGGCTCGGTCTGTCGGTGGTGCTCGACTTTCCCGCCAACACGCCGACCCAGCGCGCCTGGATGCGCGGGCTGATCGAGGAAGCTCAGGTGCCGCACGAGCTACACCTGCTCGACATGCCCGACGCGCTTTGCCTGGAGCGGCTGCGCCGGCGCAACGCCAGCGGCGAGCATCCGTTCCAGGTCAGCGACGCGGAGTTCGCTGAGTTCACGAAGTACTTCGTGCCGCCCTCGGCCGACGAGGGCTTCAACGTCGTGGTTCACACGCCCTGAGTCTTGGGGATGCGTATCAGCAGCAGCATCATAAGCGCGCCCAGCATCAGCGCGGTCGAGACGATCAGCACGCCCGCGCCCCAGCGATCGATCATCAGCGCGAAGACAAGCGGCGCGAAGGCTTGCAGGATGCGCGCCGGCGCGCCGATGACACCCAGGCGATAGCCGTAGTTCTGCGGCCCGAACAGCGAGAGCGGAACCGTGCCGCGCGCGATGGTGATGATGCCGTTGCCCAGGCCGTGCAGGATCGAGAAGGCGCCGGCGATGATGCCGCCGCCGGCGAAGGCCACCACCAGCGCACCGATGGGATGCGTGATGGTCGCCAGTCGGGCCGAGACCAGCGGATGGAAGCGCGCCAGCACGCTGGCCTCGAAGATGCGCGCCGCCACCTGCGCCGGCCCGATCAGGGCGGAGGCGGCGATGGCCTCGGCCGGTGTGGCGCCGGCGGCCTCGAGGATGCGCGGGAAATGCGCGGCCATGCCGGCGGTCACCACCCAGGCCATGGCGAAGGCCGTGGCCAGCAGCACCATGGTGCGATCGATCGGCACCTTCTCGTCCTGCGCCGCTTTCTTCTCCTCGGCCGTGATCTTCGGCCTGGGCAGCAGGAAGAGGTTCAGCGGCAAGCCGACGAGGATATGCACGGCGGCCCAGGCGAGGCAGGTGTCGCGCCAGCCGATGGTGGAAATGCCCCAGGCGGTGAGCGGCCAGCCCACGGTGCTGGCGAAGCCGGCGAGCAGCGTGATGCCGGTGATCGGCTTGCGCGCCGCGGTGCCATAGATGCGGCCCAAGGTGGCGAAGGCCGCGTCGTACAGGCCCATCGCCATGCCCAATCCCAGGGCTAGCCAGGCGAGGCCCAGCATCACCGGGCCTGTCGCCAGCGCCATCAGCACCAGGCCTGTGGCAAAGACGACATTGGAGATCGCCAGCACGCCGTGGCCGCCCACGGCGTCGATGCGTCGGCCGACGCGCGGCCCGAGGAAGCCCGACAGTAGCAGCGAGACGGAGAAGGCGGCGAAGAACCACTGC
Source organism: uncultured Rhizobiaceae bacterium (assembly GCA_964437145.1). Classification (GTDB taxonomy): domain Bacteria; phylum Pseudomonadota; class Alphaproteobacteria; order Reyranellales; family Reyranellaceae; genus JAFAZJ01. Next base: position 24,190 of record CAYTFW010000022.1, on the reverse strand, counting down.
GTCGACACGCCGGTGTCGCGCGCGATCACGTCGCCCAGCACCGCCGCGAGGTAGTAGCTCGAGGCCCAGGCCAGGGTCTGCGTCGTGCCGAGAACGATGACCGTCGGCAGCGTTCGATCGGACATGGCGCAGTCATGCCATGGTTCCAGAAGGACCGAAACACAAACAGACGCGGCGCTTGTCGAGCGAGCATCGGGGGAGAAGAGCAAGTGCCCGCCGCCATTGTGCTAGGGAGGCTATTCGGCGGCGGGACACCCGCTACCGCCGGGCTAGGTCAGTCAACCCGGCGACAACTCGGTCGTTCATTGAGCCGCCGGCGCGCGAGTTCCTGGATGCTGCGAGCCTTCGGCTGGCGCGCGACGCATGCCCCGTTTCCACGTTGCCCGCGTTGCGCGCCTAACCACCAGACTACGGGTGCGCGCCGCGCGGCGCTGTCACCTGCGGAACACCTGCCCGCGGAGTTGTGTGCCATTGCATGGCGGCGGCGAATCGGGCTTGCTGACGATGCGCGCGAGAATCCGGAGGCGGTGGATGTTGAGGCTGGTCTTGGGCTTGGTGCTAGCGCTGTCGTGCGCGTCGGGGCAGGCGGCGGCGCAGGATCGCCGCGAGAACTGGCGGCTGTGCGCCAACAAGGATCGCGAACCGCCCGAGGTGCCGATCCGCGCCTGCTCGGCGATCATCGCGGCGGGCCAGGAGACCGACGTCGATCTCGCCTCCGCCTACTACAATCGTGGCATCGCGCACGACGACAGCAGGAGGTACGACCAGGCGATCGCCGACTACACCGAGGCGATCCGGCTCGATCCCAGCGACCCCAGCCATTTCTACAATCGCGGCAACAGCCACAGCGCCAAGCGCGACTACGCGCGCGCTATCGCCGACTACGATCAGACGATCAAGATGAAGCCCGACCACGTCAACGCCTGGGGCAATCGCGGCAACCAGTGGCAGCGCCAGGGCCAGTTCGACAAGGCGTTGGCCGACTACACCGGCGCGCTGCGCATCGATCCGCAACACGTCAATTCGCTCAGCAGCCGCTGCTGGACCCATGTGCGGCTCGATCGGTTGGCGGCGGCGCTGACCGACTGCGACGCCTCGCTCGCTTTGCGGCCGGGGCATGCCGACACGCGGGATAGCCGCGGCTTCGTGCATCTGCGGATGGGCAATCTCGACGCGGCGATCGCCGATTATGACGCGGCCCTGGGTCTCGATCCGCGCCAGGCGACCTCGCTCTACGGCCGCGGTGTCGCCAAGCGGCGCAAGGGCGACGCTGCCGGTGCCGAGGCCGACATCGCCGCCGCCGTGAAGATCAGCGCCGGCATCGCGCGCGAGATGGAGCGCTACGGCCTGAAGTGACGCGCCCCCAGCTTTAGGCGCGCCCATGCGATCGTCGAGTCGACCGCCGCAGGAGCGAAGATAATTTGTTGTCCTGCTTGGCTCGGAGCCTCGGATAAGCCGCTCGTAGAAGCGGAAATCGAGGATCGACGCCGCGCGCCGGTACAATGCGGCGTCATGAGCAACATCGATTCGCAAGATCAGGAACAACGACCGCACGCCGACATGGCGCGGTTCGCGCGCGACCCGCTTGGTTTCGTGCTGCAAGCCTTTCCCTGGCGCCGCCCGGGCACGACGCTGGAAGACGAGCCCGGCCCGCGCGACTGGCAGGCCGAGATCCTGGGCGAGATCGGCCGGTTGCTGGAGCGCAACGCCGCGGCCGGCTTCGGCGAGGCGATCCGGCTGGCCGTCGCCTCGGGGCACGGCATCGGCAAGTCGGCGCTGATGGCTTGGATCAAGCTGTGGGCGCTCGCGACCTTCGAGGACGCCCTGACGGTGATCACCGCCAACACCGAGCAGCAGCTGCGGACCAAGACCTGGCCGCAAGTGGTGAAGTGGTTCAACCTGATGGAAGGCCGCGAGCGATTCAGCCTGGGCAAAACCGCCATCGTCAGCCGCCAGAAGGGTCACGAGAAGACCTGGCGCGGCGATCGCGTCACCTGGAACGAGCACAACACGGAGGCGTTCGCGGGGCTGCACAATCTGCGCAAGCGCATCGTGCTGCTGTTCGACGAGGCCAGCTCCATCGCCGACTCGGTCTGGGAGGTCGCCGAGGGCGCGCTGACCGACGAGGAGACCGAGATCATCTGGGTTGTCTTCGGCAACCCGACGCAGAGCAAGGGCCGCTTCCGGGAATGCTTCGGCAAGTTCCGCCACCGCTGGATCACACGGCAGATCGACAGCCGCACCGTGCCCGGCGTCAACAAGACTCAGCTCGAGAAATGGGTCGAGGACTACGGCGAGGACAGCGACTTCGTGCGTATCCGCGTGCGCGGCGAGTTCCCGCGCGTCGGCGCTAATCAGCTCATCGGCCCGGTGCTGATCGATCGGGCGCGGCGCAACGAGGCGGTGTCGCGCCTGAGCGATCCGCTAGTGATCGGCGTCGATGTCGCGCGCCACGGCGATGACCGCACCGTGATCTTCTTCCGCCGCGGCCGCGACGCACGCACCATCCCGCCGATCAAGCTGCGCATCGCCGACCTGATGCAGGTGGCGGGGCGCGTCGCCGAGGCGGCGCGCACGCACCACGCCGACGCGATCTTCGTCGACATGGGCATGGGCGCCGGCGTGGTCGACCGCCTGCTGCAGCTCAACGTGCCCGGCGTGATCGGCGTCGAGTTCGGCGGCGTCTCGCATGGTGGCGGGAACGTCGACGGGCAGGGCGCCAACTACGCCAACAAGCGCGCCGAGATGTGGGGCGAGATGCGGGCGTGGCTGAAGCACGGCGCGATCCCCGACGACGCCGAGCTGGCGCAGGATCTCGGCGGGCCGGAATACGGCTTCAACGGCCGCGACCAGATCCAGCTCGAGCGCAAGGAGGACATGAAGAAGCGCGGCCTCGCCTCGCCCGACATGGCCGACGCGCTGGCGCTGACCTTCGCCTTCGCCGCGCAGCCGCGTGGTGGCGGCGTCGGCGGTGGCACGCCCGGCAAGCACGCGGTCGACTACGACATCTTCGCGGACATCTAGGGCACGTTTCGATCGACTCGCTCATCTGTCATCCCGAGCGCAGCGAGGGATCTAGGGCCAACCTAGATCCCTCGCTGCGCTCGGGATGACGGGTGTGTCGAACTATGGGCAAGTCGAGCCCTGCGTGACGCTGCTCGGCAGCGTCCATAGGCACGGCGCGCCCGGCTTGCCGTCGCCACCGACGGGGCCGAAGCGTCCATAGGGCGTGCAGCAGAAATCGGCGCGCGGTTCACGTGGCCGCTCGGTGCCGGCCGGCGGCAGCGGCGGCGGCGCGGGCTTCGGCGGCACGATGATGGTTGGCGGCTTCGCGGGCTCAGTCTGCGCGTGCAGCGGGCCGGCGGCGAGGGCGAGGGCGAGGGCGAGGCACGCGGCTGAACGAAGGCGTCCGGGCATGTCATCCATCGTGCGTGCGCAAAGCCCGCCAGCAAAGGAATATCGTGGCCCATTCGATCATTGTAGCCGCGGAATGCGAGGGTTGGTCGCGCGATGCGCTACAATGCGCCCATGTGCTTCTCATCCGCCCCCTCCGTCCCCCCGGTTCCGCCGCCGCCGCCGGAACCACCCACCGCAGTAGATCCCGGCGTGAAGGCCGCGCGCGACCAGGCCCGCCGCAAGGCACAGGGCGCGCAAGGCTACGCCTCGACCGTGCTGACCGGCCCGATGGGCGATCTCTCGGCCGCCAGCACGACATCGGGCAAGGCGCTGCTCGGCGCCTGATCGGGCTTGTCCCGCTCCGTCATAGTCGGGTGTGGACACCCGTAGACAAATCCCGCTGATCGTGTTGTTGGCGCTGCTCGCCGCCAGCTGGCCGTTGTCTGCTCGGGCGCGGTCGGATGATGTGCTCGCCGATCTCTTCGCGCGCGAGGTGATCAGGAGCCAGCGCGCGCGCTGAACGGCCGAGGCAGCGCGAAATAGACACTGTCGCTCCATTCGCCGCCGATGCACCAGGTGCGCGGCGCCCTGCCGGTCTCATGGAAGCCCAGCCGCGACAGCAGGCGCAGGCAGCTCTCGTTGCGTGGATCGGCCTCGGCGCGGATCTCCTCATGGCCGCCCGTGGTAAAGCCGCGCGCGATCACGGCCATCACGGCTTCGCGCGCATAGCCTTTGCCCCACGCCGATGGGGCGAACAGAAAACCGAGCTCGTTGCCGTTCCAAAGGCCGGCCTTGCCGATCACGACGCCGTCGCGCTCGGCCAGGAAGTCGTCGCTGCGTCCCGTCGCGACGGCGGCGATCGTGCTGGCGATCCACGCCCGAGTTTCGCCGAGATCCGCATGCGGCAGGCTCGACCAGTACCGCATCGCCGTCGGATCGCTCATGATCGCGTGCATGGCGGGCGCGTCCTCGGCTCGCGCGCGGCGCAGCAGCAATCGCTCGGTGCGCAGGATCGTGTCCATCGCGCTTCCTAACACACGTGTGAGCGGGGTGTCAGGTGGCCGTCCGGCCGGCGCGCGTGACCACCATCGGGGCAAACGAAGTGCCTGTGGCACAGCGGCTCTCGCCGCCGATTGCGCGCACGTAGCCGCGGAAATAGGAGGTTGGGCGCGCGATCCGTACACTGCGCCTCATGGCCGAGACCCAGCTTTCCTCCTCCCGCACCCAATCCCTCCGTAAGCAGTGCGACCGCCGACTCGCGGCGCTCGAGCGCGAGCGCGTCTCGTGGTTCGCCCATTGGCAGGAGCTGTCCAAGTACATCCTGCCCCGGCGCGGCCGCTTCCTCGTCACGCCGAACCAGGCCGACAAGGGCGCCAAGCTCAACACCGCCATTCTCGACGAGTCCGGCACCTTCGCCGCGCGCACCTTCGCCGCCGGCATGATGTCGGGCATCACCTCGCCGGCCCGGCCGTGGTTCCGCTTCACCCTGGGCAATCGCGATCCGCGCCGCGAATCCAACGCCGTGCGCGCCTGGCTCGACGACGTGCGCCAGGCGACGCTCGACGCCTTCGCGCGATCGAACGCCTACAACGCGCTGGGCTCGATCTACGAGGAGCTCGGCGTCTTCGGCACCGGCGCGATGCTGATCGACGAGGACGAGGAGGACGACATTCGCTGCTACGCGTTGACCGTCGGCGAGTACTATCTTGGCTCCTCGGCGCGTCTTGCGGTCGACACGCTCTATCGCGTCTTCCCGATGACGGTCGCGCAGCTCGTGCAGCGCTTCGGGCTGGCGTGTTGTTCCGACGACGTGCAGGCGCTGTACCGGCGCGGCGATCTCGACGTCGAGCGCGAGGTCGTGCACGCGATCGAGCCCAACGATTCGCGGGTCGAGGGTAGCGCGCTTTCCGAGGATAAGCCGTTCCGCTCGGTCTATTTCGAGCGCGGCGCGCCGGCCGACGCCGTGCTGACGATCGGCGGCTACGACGACTTCCCGGCGATGTGCCCGCGCTGGACCACGGTGGGCAACGACGCCTACGGCCGCGGCCCGGGCATGGACGGGCTGCCGGCGGTGCGCACGGCGCAGCTGCTGGCCAAGCGCCACGCCGAGCTGATCGACAAGTCGACGCGCCCGCCGATGCAGGCGCCGGCGATGCTGAAGAACGAGCCGATGTCGTCGCTGCCCGGCGGCGTGACCTTCCTGCCGATCAACAGCGGCGACACCTTCAAGCCGACCTACGTCGTGTCGCCGGCCGCGATCGTCGCCGTGCGCGAGGCGCAGAAGGAGGTGCGCCAGGTGATCGGCCGCGCCTTCTACGAGGATCTGTTCCTCATGCTCTCGCAGATGGACGGCATCCAGCCGCGCCAGAACCTCGAGGTGATCGAGCGGCGCGAGGAGAAGATGTTGATGCTCGGGCCGGCGCTTGAGCGCCTGCACGACGAGCTGCTCGATCGCTGCCTCAAGCGCGTGGTCGGCATCCTGGGCCGGCGGAATCGTCTGCCGCCGCCGCCGCGCGAGCTGGCGGAGCGGGGGGCGGAGCTGCAGGTCGAGTACATCTCGGTGCTGGCGCAGGCGCAGAAATCGGTCGGGCTGACCTCGATCGAGCGCCTGCTGGCCTTCGTCGGCAACCAGGCCGCCGTCAATCCCGCCGTGCTCGACAAGATCGACCAGGATCGCGCCATCGAGGTCTACGCCGACATGCTCAACGCGCCGCCCGACGTGCTGGTGTCCAACGACCAGGTCGAAGCCGTGCGCCAGCAACGCGCGCGGCAGCAGCAGCAGATGCAGGCGGCGGAGATGGCGATGACCGTGGCCAAGGGCGCCAAGGTGCTGAGCGAGACCGAGGTTGGCGGCGGCGCCAACGCGCTGCAGCGCATGACCGGCGTGATGGGGGCATCGTGATGGAACCTCGTCATCCTGAACGCAGCGAAGGATCCAGCGGTATCGCGACCTCACACCAACACAACAGTCGATCGGACTACCGCGAGGTCCCTCGCCGCGCTCAGGACGACGGGGTGGCGGCAATATGACCCGCGTCGCCGTCTGCGTTCCTTCCGGCGATCTGCTGCACGCTGACTTCGCGCTGTCGCTGGCGGCCATGTTGCGCCAGACCCGCGTCGAGCGCGTCAGCCTGTTCAACCAGCGCATGTCGCTGCTGCCTGAATCGCGCAATGCCCTGACGCGCGACGCGCTGGCCGACGACGCCACGCACATCCTGTGGCTCGACAGCGACATGATCGTACCGTCGATCGCGCTCGATCGCTTGCTGGCGCACGACGCGCCGATCGTCGGCGCGACGTATCTGCGGCGCACGCCGCCGCATCGCCTGCTGGGTGAGCCCGACGCCAATCAATGCGGCGCGCCCGAGGGCATGACGCGCATGGTCTCGATGCCCTTCGGCTGCCTGCTGGTGCGCGCGGAGGTGTTTCGCGCGATGGCCGAGCCGTGGTTCCGGCTCGACTACGAGGGCGCGCGCCCGATCGGCGAGGACATCGGCTTCTGCCATCGCGCGCGACCGCTGATCGCCGACGCGATCTTCAACGATGACTGGCTGACGACGCGGCTCGCGCATATCGGCTCGATCGCGCATCGACTCGCGATGTCTGAATGAATGCCGATTTAGACGCACATCGGGTGCTCACGATTCCTCATGCGCGTTCACAAAATACTGATTCGTCGCAGCCCTTGAAGACCGAACAGCGTTAACCCAAGTCGCGCAGTGCGGCCCCATGCGTCAGCGATGGCGGTATGCCAACAAACACGAACAACGCCCCATACCATGTCACATTGGAGTAAGCGGTTATGAACAAGACCATGATTGCGGCGTTCGCCGTCGCGCTCGTCGGTGGTACCAGCGCGGCGTTGGCCGAAGCCGGCCCGGATCTCGGCAAGCCCTTCAGCGCGCCGCGCGTCTACAGCGCGCCGCCGGCGGTCGCGGCCGCCCCCGGTCCGGTCACCAGCGACGCCGACGCCACCGCGCGCCTGCAGGCCGAGGGCTATCGCGCCATCAACCTGGTGCGCGGCGGCGACGGTGCCTGGCATGGCACCGCGATCCGTGGCGCCGCCAAGGTGAACGTCCATGTCGGCCAGGATGGCCGCGTCGTCACGCGCTAAGCGTAAGCGTCAAGCGTTCGCGTAGTTAAGTTTCGATGCCATGAACACCCGCCGTGCGCCGCACGGTGGGTGTTTTCGCGTGCGCCTCAATTACCCTTGAGAATCCGCGCCGCGGCGTCGGCGAAGACCTGGCAGCCGAGCACGATGTCGGCGTCGGCGGTGTTCTCGGTGAAGTGATGCGAGATGCCGCCGATCGAGGGCACGAACATCATCGCCGCCGGCATGCGCTGCGCCAGGATCTGCGCGTCGTGGCCGGCGCCGGAGGGCATGCGCATATGCGCGCCGGGCGCATGCGTCTCTGCCGCCGCGTCGAAGGCGTCCTGCATGCGCTCGTCCATCGGCGCAGGCATGGTGCGCGACACGCCGAGAATCTCGACGGAGCAGGGGCCCTTGGTGTTGGCCTGGGCGACGAGCTCGGTCGCGGCCGTTTCGAGGCGCTTCAGGATGGCGGGATCGGCGTCGCGGAACTGAAGCGTCATTTCGGCGCGGCCGGGAATGATCGCCGGCGCGCCGGGCTCGATCAGCATGCGACCAATCGTCCACACGCTGCGTGGTCCGACCAAAGTGGGGAAGGTGTCGTGGACCGCGTTGGCCAGCCGCACCATGGCGACGCCGGCGTCCTTGCGGATCGGCATCGGCGTCGTGCCGGCGTGATTCTGGATGCCGGTGAAGGCGATACGCATGGCGAAGATGCCGACGATCGCCGTCACCACGCCGATGCGCTTGCCGGTCGCCTCCAGCAGGCCGCCCTGCTCGATATGCGCCTCGAGGTAGCCGCGATAGCGGCCGTCCTCGAGTTGCGCACGCGGCACATTCGCCAGCCCCGCGGCGGCCAGCGCGTCGCGCAAGGTCTTCGACGCGTCCTCGCGGAAGCGCGCGGCGTCGATATCGGCCTCGCTCAGCCGGCCGGTGAAGGAGCGGCTGCCTGTCATGCTGCTCCAATGGCCTTCCTCGTCGGCCCAGGACGCGACGTCGACGGCGAGATCCTTGGTCTCGGGATCCTCGGCCAGCGCGCGCGCCACCTCCAGCCCGTAGATCACGCCCATCACGCCGTCGAGCCAGCCGCCGCGCGGTTGGGTATCGGTGTGCGAGCCCATCAGCAGGCGCGGCCCGCTCTTGGGGCTGCGGCCGATGACGTTGCCGATGCCGTCGATCTGCGGCTCGAGCCCGGCCTCGCGCATGCGCTGGGCCAGCCAGTGGCGGCTCTCGACATCCTGCGGCGAGAGGTGCGGGCGGTGCACGCCGGTCTCGTAGCGGCCGAAATCGGCGATGCGCCGCAAATCGGCCAGCAGTCGGTCTCCGTTGATCCTGGGCATGGCGCGTCCTCACTCCTGGCGACGGTCGGTGGGTAGCAAGGATCATACCGGCCAATCGGCATCGGCGGCTATTCAACCCGAGGCGGCAATACGCGAGAACGCGACATCGAAAGGGCGACAGTGACGGTGTTGGAAAAGCGCGCCGCACAACGATCCGAGCCGCCCATTCGACGTTCCTAGACGCGGAAAACGGCTCTTTAGCGAAGGTCGCGGTATCTTGGCGTCGCACGCGGCCAACGCGTGCGGCGGCCCGGCGGCCGTCGGTCTTTCCAGCAAGAACGCGGCGGGGCGCCGGACCCGTCCGCCGGAGGTCGCATGACCGACAACACCGCGCGCGCGCCGTTCGATCCCAACGATCAGAAGCAGGTGCAGGACCGCGCCCGACAGGCCAAGGACCGCCAGCGCGACAGCGACCAGGCGATCAAGGCCTTCATGTCCCACCAGGACGGCCGCGCCTGGGTCTGGGATCATCTTTCCGCTTGCGGCCTCTACCGCATGTCGGCGCGCGCCGGCGATGCGCACATGACCTACTTCCACGAGGGCGAGCGCAACATCGGCCTGCGTCTGCTGGCGCAGCTGCAACGCGCTTGCCCCGATCTCTACGCCACCATGACCGAGGAGAACACCGGTGACTGACACCGTCGAAACCACTCAGTCCGCCAACGTGCTCGCCGATGCGCGCGAGACGCCGCCACCGCCTGTGAAGGAGGAACCCCATGCGCCGGATGGTGCTGCCCCCGAAGCCGAAACCAAAGCGCCCGAAATCAAGGTCGAAGACGCCAAAGCCCAAGACGCGCCGCTCACCTATAGCGACTTCACGCTGCCCGACGGCGTCGAAGTCGACACCGAGACGATGAGCGAGGCGCGCGCGCTGCTGGGCGAGCTGAAGCTGCCGCAGGAGCAGGCGCAGCGCCTGGTCGATTTCTACGCCGGCAAGATCCGCCAGTTCGGCGCCAGCCAGATGGAAAGCTGGGTGAAGCTCAACGAGAAATGGGTCGGCGACTTCAAGGCCGACAAGGAGATCGGCGGCGAGCGCATCCAGGACACCGTGGCCGCGGCGACGCGCGCGATGGACCGCTTCGGCACGCCCGGCCTGCGCGAGGCGCTGATCATGACCGGCGCCGGCAACCATCCCGAGGTGATCCGCTTCGTCGCACGCGTCGGCCGCGCCACCGCGGAGGACCGCTTTGTCGTCGCCGCCGGTGCCAGCGCCGGCGGGGCGCGCAGCGCGGCTGAGGTGCTCTATCCGGCGCAGCGCGGGGAGGAGTGATCAGCGGCGGCGGGCACGCGGCCGACAGCGGCCGCGCGCCAACCGCGCAGTTGAAAGAAGCCTGAGGCTCAGGCTACCAGGCGACGCCAAGGCGGATCAGACAGCGTGCGCGAGTTCAGGTCGCGAGATCGACGGCGCTGCCTCTTCGCCAATCCGCCTCGCGCGCGTGGCGGAGGAGAGCAGCGCGGCGGTATAGGGATCCTTGGGGGCGGCGAACACAGCGGCCGTCGGGCCTTCCTCGATCACATTCCCGTCCTTGAGCACCATGACGCGGCTCGCCATGCGCCAAATGACGGCGAGATCGTGGGTGATCAGGATCACGCTCGTTCCCTTGAGCCGACGAATCGCGTTGAGCTCCTCGAGAACCTGTCCCGCGACCGAGGCGTCCAGGGCGGAGGTTATCTCGTCGCAGATGAGAACGTCGGGTTCGGCCGCGAAGGCCCTGGCGATCGCGACGCGCTGCTGCTGGCCGCCGGAAAGCTGGCGTGGATAGCGGTCGAGATACTCCTCGCCGAGTCCGAGATCGGCGAGCAGGGCGCCGGCCTTCTGCCTCGCCACCTTCCGGCTGAGGCCGAAGAAATGACACAGCGGGCGCATCACCGCGGTCGCCACCGAATGCCGGGGATTGAGCGAGGACAGCGGGTCCTGGAACACCATCTGGATGCGGCGGCGCGTCTCGGGCTTGCGCTTGCCGGCAATCATGGCGATCGACTGCGTGTCGAGGGTGAGGGCGCCCGTCTCCGGAACAAGAAGTCCGGCGAGGATCAGCCCAAGCGTCGTCTTTCCCGAACCCGACTCACCGATCACGCCGAGGACTTCGCCATGACCGAGCGCGAGGTCGACGCGGTCGAGCGTCGGCCTAGCCTGCTGCTTTCGTCGACTGAACCAGCCGCCAGCGCCGTACGTGAACGACAGCTTCCTGCCCTCTACCAGGGTTTCAGCCCGCGTGTTCGCCGAGGGCGCGGCGCCGGAGAGATCGAGCGAGGCATCGAGCAGCGTCCGGGTATAGTCGACGGCGGGCTTGCGGAACACCGTCGACACGGCTCCCTGTTCGACAATCCGGCCGTCCTTCATCACGATTACGCGCTCGCAGGTTTCGGCGACGACATTGAGATCGTGGGTCACGAGCACGAGCGCGGTGCCGCGTTGCGAGCGCAAGCGCTGCACAAGATCAAGAACCTGCGCTTCGGTGGTCTTGTCGAGCGCCGTCGTGGGCTCGTCGAGCACCAGCAATGCCGGATCGCAAGCGAGCGCCGCGGCTATGACGACCCTTTGCCTCTGGCCGCCGGAAAGCTGATGAGGGTAGCGCTTCCCGATTTCCTCCGGATCGGGCAGACCCATTTCAGCGAAGAGCGCGACCGCGCGCCGCCCGGCCTCCACCCGCGCGAGCCCGCGACGCGCTCGCAGCACCTCCTCGACCTGGCGGCCGACCGGCATGTGATAGGTCAGCGAAGCGAGCGGATTCTGCGGCACCATGGCGACCCGCAGTCCGCGCAACGCGCGGATCGACGCGGTCGCGGCGGAAGTGACCTCGACACCATCGACAACGAGCTGTCCATCCAGAAAACGCCCGCCGCCACGCAGGTAACCGAGAACCGCGCGTGCGAGCGTCGACTTGCCGGAGCCCGACTCGCCCACGATCCCGATCGAATGACCGGGTTCGAGCGCGAAGGAAGCCTCGTCGACCACGCGCGTGACGGCGCCGACCGCATCGACATACCCGATCGACAGGCGCTCGCAGCGGATGAGGAGTTCACTGGCCGGTTGCGCCACGCGCGGCCTCCAATCCCAGCAGATCGGCCACGCCCTCGGTGGCGAAGTTGATGCCGATCACCAGCGTCGAGATGCAGAGCGCCGGCGCGAGGATCAGCCAGGGTTCGGAACGGATCGACTGAAGTCCGCTCTGGATCATCAATCCCCAGTCCGGCGTGGGCGGCGAAACGCCGAGCCCGAGGAACGACAGGGCGGAGACCAGCAGGAGCGCGCTTGAGGTTCGGATCGCGAACTCGACCGTCAGGAGGTCCGCGACGTTCGGCAGCATCTCGCGGAAGATGATCGCGAACGCGCTCTCGCCGCGCAGTTTCGCCGCCTTCACGTAGCCCTGCTCCATGATGACGATGCCCTGGGCTCGCGACGTGCGGATCACGCCCATCATGTAGATGAGCCCCATGACGGCGACGAGCACGGCGAGCGACTGGCCAAAACCGGTGACGAAGAGCGAGACGAGCAGGATCGAGGGAATCGACAGCTTCATCTCGACGAGGCGCGACACGGCGTCGTCGAACATCCCCCGGTGATACGCCGCGGCGAGGCCGACGAGACCCCCGCCGAACGCCGCGATCAGCCCCGCGCAGGCGGCGGCGACTATGGAGATCTGTCCGCCGAGCAACAGCCGCGAGAAAAAGTCGCGACCGAGCTCATCCGTACCCAGCCAATACGCCGTCGTCGGCGGTTCCAGCGGCGCGTCGAGAAGCTTCAGCGGATCGTGCGGCACAAGCCAGGCCGCCATCGTCGCGACGCCAAGATGGATGGCGACCAGCACGAGGCCGAGCACGGCAAGCGGCCGGCGGGCGAGGCGGCGGAGGAACCGGCTCATGCGCGTCTCGTGCGCGGATCGAGCGCGAGGATCGCGAGATCGGCCAGGAGATTGAGTGCCACGACGATCGCGGCCGAGCACAGCGCGATCGCCTGCACGACATGGACCTCGCGCCGCGTGACGCCGCGGACAAGCTCCTGCCCGAGGCCGGGATAGGCGAAGACCAGCTCGACGACGACAATTCCGGAAACCAGGGCCGCCGCGTAGAGCGCCAGCGCCGTGAGGGTGGGGACGATGGCGGCCGGCAGGGCGTGCAGGAACACGATCCGCCACTCGGGAATGCCGGTGAGCCGCAGGCGTTCGACGAAATCGCTCGCCAGCGCGTCGACCATGCCGGTGCGCAGGAGCCGGGCGAGATAGGCGATGGAGCCGATCAGCACGGTCGCCACCGCGAGCGGCGAGGCCGCGAGCAGCGTCAGGGTCGAGTCGCGCGTCGATGCCGTGATGGTGGCCGGAAAGATCGGCCAGGCCACCGCGAAGATCATCACAAGCACGGTGCCGATGACGAACTCGGGGACGGAGTATCCGACGATCGCGCCGGTCGACACGACATGGTCGACGGCCTTGTCCTTCCAGACGGCGGCGGCGACGCCGATCGCCAGCGCGAGCTGGATGGCGATGAGGAGCACGGCGCCGGCGAGGATCAGCGAGTTGCGCAGCGGATAGCCGATGATCGAGGCGACCGGTGTCTTCGAGATCAGCGTCTTGCCGAAGTCGAGCGTCACCGCGCCGCCGAGGAACGCGATCAGCCGCTCGTGAGCGGGCCGGTCGAGGCCGAGGTCACGCTTCATCTGTGCGAGGCGCTCCGGCGGGATCATCGCGATCTCGTCCGCGGAGAGCGACACGTCCAGCGCGTCGCCCGGCATGACCTCGGTCGCGATGAAGATGAACACCGCGAGCATGACCAGCGTCACAAGCGACAGGAATACGCGGCGAAGGACCGCGATCAGCACGACAACGACCCGTGCCAGCCCCGGCCGTCGTCACGTGGCGCCGATTGGACGCGCACCGTGCTCACGCCCGCCATATCTCCTCATATCGGATCGACCAGATCTGCGGGTGATACGGCATGTTGCGCATGTGCTTGCGTTTGACCATGAGGGTGTTGCCGCCGGCGGGGAGGATCGCGGGCACCTCTTCGTGGAGGATCGCCTGCATCTCGGCGTAGATCGCCTTGCGCTTGGCGGCGTCGGCCGTGATCATCGCCTGGTTGTAGAGGGCGAGATACTTGTCGTGCTCCGGACCGCGCCAATGGCCGCTTTCGACGAAGGCGCCGCGCATGCGGAACAGGCTGATCCCCGGATTGCGCGAGCCGACTGCGGTCATCGCGAGTTTGTGGTAGTTGCCTTTCGACAGGTCATTGTCGCCGGTCCGGAACTGGATGTAGCCGTCGTTCGGACGCTCCTCGATCGCCAGCGTGATACCCGCTTCGCGCACGGATTGCTGCACGACCTGGAAGTACCGGCCGGCCTCGGGAAGCTGCGGGCTCCAGTAGAGCGTGCCGAGGTTGACGCCGTTGGGATGACCGGCTTCGGCCAGCAGCTTCTTGGCCTTGGCCAGATCGCGCCCGCCGGGACGCGGCACGAAGGCTGGGTCGGTCACCATCAGATGGCTGTCGTTGCCCACCCAGCCGAAACGACCACTATACGCCACCCGCACGATCGCCTCCCGATCGATGGCGTAGGCGAACGCTTGGCGCACGCGCTTGTCGAGGAAAGGGTTGCCCGGGTGCTTCGGCAACTGGATGACGAAGGAATAGCCGCCGCGCGCCGTCTCGATCTCGTAGCTCGGATCGTTCTGGAACTGCAACGCGGCGCGACCGTCGATGTTCATCGCCGCGTCGAACTGGCCCGAGCGCAGGCCGTTCAGCGCCGACTCCTGCTGACCCTCACGATTGTGGATCTCGATGCGGTCGAGATAGGGCAGACCCTTGCGCCAGTAGCTCTCGAAGCGCTCGAGGATCATCAGGCGGTTCGGATCGCTCTGGGCGATCTTGAAGGGGCCGGTGCCGATGCCGTCGAGTCCGATCGTCTCGAGCGGCGCGGCCTTCATGATCGGGCTGTTGTACTCCGCCAGCACGAAAGGGAACTCGGCGTTGCCGGATTCCAGCGTGAAGCGTACGCCGTATCGGCCCGTCTGCTCGACCTTGGCGATCTGCCGCGCGAAGGGCGCGTTGCGGCGATGGTATTCGAATGAAGCCACGGCGTCCGCCGCCGTCATCTCCGTCATGTCGTGGAACATCACGCCCTCGCGGAGCGTCATGTCCCAGACCTTCAGCGTGTCGTCCGTTGGCTCGATCTTGGTGGCGATCTCGAGCTCGGTGCCAAGCTGCGGGTTCACCCAGGTCGGCGTCGACCAGATCTGCTTCGTGTTGGCGTCGACGATGAAGTAGGGGTGCCGGTGATTGTTCGGCCCGGCCGAACGGCGATTGGCGGAGAGCTGCGCATAGATGAGCGCCCCGCCGCGCTTAGGTTGTTCCTGAGCCTGCGCCGGTCCCGACAGCGCGGTGTCGAGCGCGGCGAGAAACGCGGCGCCCGCGCCGCCCTTCAGAATCTGGCGACGATCTACGACGGACATGGGTGACCTCCGGATGCGGCGCGGCGGCCGCCGACAGGTGACTGAGGAGATGCGGGCGTCAGGCCTTCCAGACGCCGTCCCAGGTGATCGACCAGTGCTGCGGGTGGTTGTTGAGGCCACGCACGTTGGGTCGCTTGATCAGCACATTGTTGCGGCCGGCGGCCAGGATGGCGGGCGCGTCGTCGAAGCAGATCTGCTGCATCTCGGCGTAGATCGCCTTGCGCTTCGCGGCATCCGCCGTGACCATCGCCGTGCGGTAGAGGTCCATGTAGCGGTCATGCGCGGGGCCGGACCAATAGCCCGACTCGTTGTTGGCGCCGCGCATGCGGAACAGGCTGATGCCCGGGTTGCGCGGGCCGACCGCCGTGTAGGCGAATTTGTGCCAGTTGCCCTTGGTGACATCCGCGTCGCCCTGCCGGAAGCGGAGATAGCCGTCGTTCGGCCGCTCCTCGATCGGCAGCGTGATGCCGGCCTCCTTGACCGTCTCCTGGATGACCTGGAAATAGCGGCCCATCTCCGGCCATTGCGGCGCGTAATAGAGTGTTGGCAGGGTGATGCCGTTCGGGTGGCCGGCCTCGGCCAGCAGCGCTTTCGCCTTGGCGACGTCGCGCTTTACCGGGCGCGGCGCGAACATCGGGTCCGTGCCCGCCATGTGGCTGTCATTGCCCATCCAGCCGAATTTCGGCCCGCCGTAGACGATACGCACCAGCGCCTCGCGGTCGATCGCGAAAGCCAGCGCCTGGCGAATGCGCTTGTCCAGGAATGGCGAACCAGGATGCTTGGGCAGGATGATCACGGCCTGATCGCCCGAGGACGCCGGCACCACATCGGTTTCCGCTTCAGCCGAGAGCTGGCGGACGAGGCGCGGGTCGATGTTGATGACGGCGTCGAACTGGCGGGCGCGGAAACCGTTGATGGCGCTTTCCATCTGGCCTTCGCGGTTGACGACCTCCAGCCGGTCGAGCCAGGGCTGGTCTTTCCTCCAGTAGCCCTCGAAGCGCTCGAACATCATGCGGCGCTGGGGGTCGGCCTCGACGATCTTGAACGGGCCGGTGCCGATACCGGTCAGGCCGATCTTCTCGAAATCGTCGTGCGCCGGCATGACGACGTTGTCGTACTCGGCGAGGACGAAGGGGAACTCGGAGTTGCCGGCGTCGAGGAAGAACCGCAGCGAATGCGCTCCGGTCACCTCGGTCGACTTGATCTGCTGCGAGGCGAAGTTGCGGCGGCGATGCAGCTCGAAGGATGAGGCCCAGTCCTTCGCCGTCACATCGCGGCCGTCGTGGAACTTCACGCCCTCGCGGACCGTGACCTCCCAGACGTTCAGCTTGTCGTCCGCGGGCGCGACCTTCGTCGCGAGCTCGTTGACAACGTTGAGCCCCTCGTCGACCCAGGTCAGCGTGCTGTAGGCGGAGCGCGTGATCAGGTCGATCATGAAGTAGGGGTGGCGCGTGTTGGAGAGATCGCCACCGCGTCGGTTGCCCGAACACTGCGCATAAACGAGCGTGCCGCCGCGCTTCGGCTGCTGCGTTTGCGCCGACGCCGTCCCGATGAGCGCCGTGTCGAGCGCGGCAAGGATCGCGGGACCAGACAGGCCGGCGAGAAGAACGTTCCGGCGCGAAACGCTGATCATTGACCTCTCCATAGAATATTTCTATTGAAGTTGCCTGTGGCGTGAGTCCTTTAATGAAAGGACATGTCGGGGAAATGACAGTTGCAGGCGGCACGCGCGGTCCTGGTCCGCGTGGGGGCGAGGTCACGCTTTCCGGGCTACGGGCTTTCGTCGCCGTCGCCGAAGTCGAGAGTTTCTCCGGGGCGGCCGCGTTGCTGGGCGTAAGCCAGCCGACGGTTTCCGTGCAGCTCGCGGCGCTCGAACAAGCCTGCGGCGTTCTGTTGCTTCATCGCAAGCCGAGGTTGGCGCTGACCGACGCCGGACAGGATCTCTTCGCCCGAGCCCGCCTGGTGATCAGCCGGGCGAACGAGTTTGTCGCCTCGGCGCAGGGCCTCAAAGGCATGCGGCATGGTCAGATCAGCGTCGGCCTTTCGACACCGAACACGGCGATCCCGATCATCGCGTCGTTCATGCAGGCCTATCCGGATATCCGGTTGACGACCAGCGTTGGGAACACCTCGGAACTATTGGAGCGGATCGCGCGCTGCCGCATCGACATCGGAATCATGACGCTGATGGAGCCGTTGCCCCAGTTGGCTTGCGCTTTCGTGTGCAAGCCCAGATTGCTTATATGCATGCGCCGGGATGATCCCCTCGCCAGGCGCTCGACGCTGCGGCCGGCCGAGATCAGCGATCGGCCGTTTGTCATGCGGGAGGAGGGATCCATGACGCGATCGGTCCTCGAAGCGGCGTTCGCCACCGCCGCCGCGCATCTGGAAGCGCGGTTCGTTCTGGGCAGTCGCGAGGCGCTCAAGGAGGCGATCGCCGCCGGCATGGGAATCGGCGCCGTATTCGAGAACGAGTTGGGCTTGGATCCGCGCCTCGTCGGCGTGCCGCTTGTCATGCAGCCAAAGCTCCACGGCGTCTATGCCGTCACGCTCAAGGAGTCGCTCGATATCCCCGCCGTGCGGGCCTTCATCGATCAAATCCCTCGCGCGGCCTCGTCAAGAGCTCGCTGACCAGGCGAACGTATCATTGGCCGCCGTCGGCCCGCCTTGCGAGGTGGGCGACCTAGACGAATCTTCGAAGACGGCGTCGAGTGGCCCCGCGATTCGGATCGATCCGACCACACTAGGGGCAAGACAAAGGCCCGTGGTTGTTGAAACGGATCGTCGGATAGCGCCGCCGTAGCCGCGGAAATAGAAGAGCGCGCGCGACGCGCGTATCATCCGCGCCATGTCCAGCGTGGTCGAGGTCGACCAAGGGCCCTGGCGGTGATCGTGCGACGCGCACGGCATCCGCCGCCGTCCAGGCCTCAGATCGCGCGACACGAAACCTTTACCGCAAGACAAGAGCGGCCCGCCGAGGCGTGGCCGCAAGGAGCAGATTCATGCCCGCTATCGGCAACCAGAGCCTGACCCTCGCCGACCACGCCAAGCGCCAGGACGCCAACGGCAAGGTGGCGAAGATCGTCGAGATCCTCGGCCAGACCAACGAAATCCTCACTGACATGCTGTGGCTCGAGGGCAACCTCGCCACCGGCCACAGGACCACGGTGCGCACCGGACTGCCGGCCGCCACCTGGCGCCTGCTGAACTACGGCGTGCCCAAGGGCAAGAGCACCACGGCGCAGATCACCGACGCCTGCGGCATGCTCGAGGTCTACAGCGAGATCGACTGCGCGCTCGCCAACCTCAACGGCAACACCGCCGAGTTCCGCCTCAGCGAGGACCGCGCCTTCCTCGAAGGCATGAACCAGCAGATGGCGACCACGCTGTTCTACGGCAACCAGTCGACCAACCCCGAGCGCATCATGGGGCTGTCGTCGCGCTACAACCAGCTCTCGGCGGGCAACGGCGTCAATGTCATCGACGCCGGCGGCGCCGGCACCGACAACACCTCGATCTGGCTCGTGGTGTGGGGCGACCAGTCCTGCCACGGCATCTTCCCCAAGGGCAGCAAGGCCGGCCTGACGCACACCGACAAGGGCCAGCAGACGGTGCTCGACGCCGACGGCAACCAGTTCGAGGCCTACCGCACCCACTTCAAGTGGGACTCGGGGCTCAGCCTGCGCGACTGGCGCTACGTCGTGCGCATCGCCAACATCGACGTCAGCGATCTGTCCGGCGCCACGCCGGCCAACCTGATCAACCTGCTGATCCGCGCCGTGCACAAGCTGCCCAACACGCGCATGGGCCGGCCGGCGATCTACTGCAACCGCGCCGTCGCCACCTGGCTCGACATCCAGGCGCTCAACAAGGCCAACGTCAACCTGCGCTACGCCGAGGTCTTCGGTGAGGAAGTGCTGACGTTCCGCAAGATCCCGGTCCGCATCTGCGACGCCCTCGTCAACAACGAATCGCGCGTCGTCTGACCTCAGTCATTTCCGACCAACGGAGCTACCCATGATCTTCGACAAGCAGAATCTCTTCAGCAACGACCAGGCCGTCACCAACAGCCAGGCCTCGACCAACTACATCGACCTCGGCGTGTCGCGCGACATCGGCAACGGCGCGCCGATCGAGGTCTTCGCCATCATGACCGCGGCGGCGCAGTCGGCCGGCGCGTCCACGCTGGTGGCGGCGATCGAGACCGACACCCAGTCGAGCTTCGCCACCAAGGTGACGCTGGCGCAGACCGCGGCGATCGCCAAGGCCTCGCTGACGCAGGGTTTCGAGTTCCTGCGCGTGAAGCTGCCGCTGGGCGTGCAGCGCTACGTGCAGCTCTCCTACACCATCGGCACCGCCGATCTGACCGCCGGCACGATCCGCGCCGGCCTCGTCCTCGATCGCCAGGCCCAGGCGCACTACGCCAGCGGGCTCAACGTCTCCGGCTTCTGATCCCTCCCGCCGCCGCCGGGCTCGCCGGCGGCGGGCTCTCTCCTTCCCGCGAGGTAAGCGATGTCCGACCATCCCGCATACTCAACGCCCGCGCGCTATCGCGTGCTGGCCGACGCCTATATCAACGACGTGTACTACCAGGCGTCGACCGAGCTGGTGTCGATGTTCGTCGACTATGCCGGCCATCCCGGCACGGCGCTCCAGCCGATCGACGACGAAGGCCGCCGCCGGCAGGCCGCCTATTTCGCCACGCGCGGCACGACGGCCGAGCGCGCGATCCTCGAGAAGTGGCGCCTGACACAGGGCGTCTTCGAATCCGGCGCGCCGAGCGTGGCGCCGTCTGGTCCGCCGCCGTCGATCGCCGGCCAGGCCGCGCCTGGGCAGCCGGCCGAGATTCCCATGGGTTGGCAGACCTTCAGCGCCGGCGCGCGCGTGCTGCTCGCCGCGAAGCTCGGCGCGCCCGACACCTGCGACAGCGAATCGTTGGCGAACGACTTCATCGAGGCCGAGCTCGCGCGCCGCGCGGCCGCGGTGTCGACCTGATCGCCCCGACCGAGGAGCACTGAACGATGCAGCTCGAAACCCACGACGATCGCAAGGTGGCGGACGCCAATCCGCTGCCGGTCAAGATCGCCGTCGACATCGCCGCCGAGTACGAGACCGTGGCCGCGTCGCAGACCGACCAGGTGCTGGGCGCGACCGGGGCGACCGGCGACCTGCTGGCGCGGCTGCTGGTCGTGCCGGCGACCACCTCGCCGGGCGCGGTGCAGATCAAGGACGGATCGGGAAGCGCGATCACGGTGTTCACCGGCGGCGCGTCGAGCGTCTCCAGCCTCGTGCCGTTCTCGATCCCGCTCAATCTCTACAGCCTGTCGGGCGCGTGGAAGATCACGACGGGCACCAACGTGTCGGTGCTCGCGGCCGGCAACTTCACCTAGCGGGGCCGCGCCATGAGCATCAGCAACACCACCGAGAACGCGATCCTCAACCTCGTGTTCCGGGCGACGGCGTGGGCGAACTACGCCGACAACGCCGCGACCTCGCCGCAGACCAACGTCGACTTCGCGTTGGCGACCGCCGATCCGGGCGACGCCGGCACGATGAGCACGTCGGAGGCGACCTACACCAGCTACGCCCGCACGGCGGTGGCGCGCTCGGGCTCGGGCTTCGGCGCCGCGAGCGGCGGCAGCATCAGCCCCTCGGCCGCGATCACCTTCCCGGCCGGCACCGGCGGCTCGGGCACGGTGACGCATTTCAGCGCCGGCAAGACCGGCGGTGGCGCGGCCGACATCCTGTGGAGCGGCACGGTCACGCCCAACATCGTCACCGGCAACGGCATCACGCCCGAGCTGACGACGGCCACCACCATCACGCTGGACTGACCGCCATGTTCGCGATCTTCCGCAAACTGTTCGGCAGGGCATCGCCGTCGATCCCGCAAACGGTGGTGCGCGCCGCCGGCACCGCCGGCGCGGCGCGCGGCCTGGCGCCGGGCATGCTCGACATGGAGACCGTGATGTCAGCGGCCAGCGCCCAGGCGCGGCACGAAGGCATCACCGACGTCGACGTCATCCGCAAGCGCAAGCTGGTGGCGCGCGCGGCGCTCAAGGCGGCGCGGCACGAGGCGGCGCGCACGAACCGGCCATCGTCGTTCCGCATCGGCGACCAGATCTTCACGGTGACACCATGAACGAAGCCTTCCGCCGCGCGCTGATCGACCTCGACATCGAGGCGCTGCGCGCGCACTGGTCGAGCGTCGCGCCGCATCTTCCGCCGGCGACAGAGCGCGATGCTCTGATCTGCGCTCACATGGCGCGTACGGAGGCGCGGACCATCCCGCCGCGTCAGCGCTACCACTCGCACCACTGGTGTCTCGACCACGGCTACCCCTCGCAGCTCCCCGACCGCCTGCGCGCACCGGCCGAGCGGATGTATCCGCGCAAGGTCGACGCCGTGGGCGTCGCCGTGCGCTCGCAGTTCCCCGAAGTGCGCGACGCGATCACCGGCGCGATGAGCGACGCCGTCGCCGATTGCTACGCCAACGGCGACCGCGACCCGCTGATCGTCAAGCCCCAGATGCTGGCGGCCCGCGCACGCGAGCGGCGCGGCCTGATGCTGCCCCGGACCGAGGTGTCATGATGCGCTGGAAATCCATCCACTCCGATCGCATCGAGCGCTGGCTGGGCAAGGAGAAGGCCGAGTACCTGTCCGGCCAGTTCCGCACCTGGTACGGCCCGCCGGTCAACGTGATCGACCTGCCGGGCAGCGTGTGGATCGCGCCGGGCGGCGGCTTCGTCGGCGAGTTCGGCTTCGGCGGCTTCGCCTCGGCGGCCGACCACCTGCGCGACCTGCTCAAGCGCAAGACGCGCGAGTTTGTCTGGAGCCTCGACCGCGCCAGCCGCGCGGCAAGCTTCGGCGCCGGCTTCGCCAATATCGGCGATGCGCTCGCCCGCGCAAGCTCGGGTTTCGGCCAGACGCTCAACGGCAATATCGCCAAGACTGGCCCGACCGGCGTCGTCGCCTCGGCATCGTCGCTGTGGCGCGTCGGCGCCATGCCGGCGGCGGGCGGTGCAGGTTCCGCCGCGCCGGGCGGCCGTGCGCCCACCGACGCCACCACCGGCGCCATGGCGTTCACCAACCCGTCGTCCGGCACCCTGCACCTGACCGGCGCCGATTTCAGCGCCAGCGTCATCAACAACGCGGTCATGCTCTACGACCGCATCTTCGACGTCGCCAAGACGATGAACTCGACGGCGACGGAGAGCGTCACCGGCGTGCCCACGCGCTACCAGTCGACCACCTCGACGGCGGCTGACTACGCCGGCGGCAACTTCCTGTTCATCGAGGTCGGCGGTACGGCGCTGGCGGCCACGGCGCACAACTGGACGACGTGCCTGTATCGCGACGAGGCCGGCAACGACAGCCAGACCTTGCCCAGCGTCACCGGCGTCTCGGGCGCCATCGTCGATCGCTTCGATATGCCGGTGAACACCTGGTTCTGCCCGCTGGCCACCGGCGATAGCGGCATCATGGACCTGGCGCAGATGCAGTGCAGCGCCGCCGTGGCGACCGGGGCGATCAACTTCGTCATCGGCCACCCGATCGGCGTGATGAGCTTCCCGGTCATCAACTCGCTGCTGCCCTTCGACTGGCTGACGAACCGCAACCAGGCGCCGCGCATCTTCGACGACGCCGCCCTGGCGCTGTTCGAGCTGCCCAAGCCGGCGACCACGGCGACGACCTACAACGGCATCATCTACGCCACGGCCGCGGCGGCCTAACCCGCCATGGACTTCCAACGCCTCCAGCAGATCAACGGAAGGCTGGTCAACGCGCCACTGGCCGAGGTGTACGCGGTCGGCGACGGCACGTCGGCGCGCGATCCGTCGATCCCGAACCTGCCGATCGGCAGCCTGGTGGCGGGCGCTTTCGGCACGCCGAAGCCGGAGATCGAGCTCCGGTCCAGCAACACCACGGCGTGGGCGAATCGTACGAACACGACATTCACCGCGCCGTCAGGTATCGCCGACGACGACATCATCGTGATCTTCATGACGGTCGGCGATGCCGTCGCCGCCGTCTCGTCGCTGCCGGTGCCGACGCCGCCCTCGGGCTTCTCCCACTACAATCCCGGATCGGTCGGCCCGCTCAAGCTGGAAAGCAACGGCACCTACGCCATCGCGCTCTACATGTACTGGAAGCGCGCCAGCGGCGAGAGCGGGAACTACACGGTCACCCATTCGAGCGCCAACACCCAGGGCTGGATCGCGGCGTATGACAACTGCCTGGCAAGCGGCACGCCGTTCGGGGCGCAAAGCAGCGACAATTCCGACGCGTCGAGCACGCTGGGCATCGGCCTGAGCCTCGACACGACGGCCGCCCGCTCGCGGCTGATCTTCATGGAGATGGATTATACCGGCGAGGGCGGCTTGACGCCCCCGGACGGCATGATCGAGCGCCATGACGACTCGGTCTACATCGCCGATCAGCGCATCGCCACGATCCAGACCTCGGCGACACGGCGCCATACGTGCGGTGCCGGCGGCTGGTCGGCGCGCATGGTCGAGATGCTGGCGGCGGTCGGCAGCGGCGGCGCGTCAGCGGCGGCCGGCGCGGCCAGCGGCACGGGTACGGCGGTTGCCACGGGCCGCAGCACGGCACGTGACGATGGTGTCGCGGCGGGCACCGGCACGGCTGCAGCCGTGGGTCGCTCAACGGCCCGGTCTGCGGGCACAGCGGCGGGCATCGGCGGCGCGAGCGCGGGCGGCCGCGGCGTCGGGCGTTCCAGCGCGACGGCGAGTGGCCTGGGCGCCGCCATCGGTGTCGGGCGGACGCTGGCGCGCGCGCCGGGCACCGCCAACGGCCTCGGCGCCGGGTCGGGCGTTGGGCGATCCCGCGCCCGCGCTGACGCGGCGGCCGGTATCGGCCGGTCGACCGCGCGCGCGGTCGGCAATGCGACGGCGTCCGGC